>NZ_CP146991.1:42500-342500 GCF_001941975.2 Sporomusa sphaeroides DSM 2875
AAACAGGCAAGGTTTTTGATGTGTTTACCAGGCCGCAATCGGATACTGCCCGGGAATTTATTAAGGCTGTTATCAATAACAAGGTGCCGGAAGCGTTGAGCCGATTGCTGTCAGAGGAACCGGTAGCCGGCGGTAATGTTGTCGTAAGACTTTCTTTCTTTGGCGCGGCCACCAATGAGCCGGTTATAGCCGGTTTAATCAGGCGGTTTGCTGTTGATGCTAATATTATTTCAGGCAATATTGATCATCTACAGGACACTCCATATGGTACGCTACTCATTGAATTGTCCGGTGAACCGGAGGATGTCAAAAATGCATTAAAATATTTACAAGCACGTGATTTAGGAACAGAGGTGATTGGTTATGTCGCAAGACATGCTTATGTTGCTGGTTGAGGCATTGGGTGAGACATTATATATGGTTGCGGTTTCTTCGCTGGTATCGGCAATCCTGGGGATTCCGCTTGGGGTTATATTGGTCATAACCGGTAAAGGACATATTAAAGAGCAGCCGGTGTTGAACCAGACGTTAGGAGCTATTATAAATGCTGCAAGGTCAACTCCGTTTATTATTTTAATGGTAGCCATCATCCCGTTTACCCGGCTTATTGTCGGTACATCTATTGGCACAAATGCTGCTATTGTGCCACTTACTATTGCCGCCGCCCCCTTTGTTGCCCGTATTGTCGAATCGGCTCTCAAAGAAGTAGATGCAGGACTTATTGAGGCGGCACAAGCGATGGGAGCATCACCCAGCCAGATTATATTGAAGGTACTCATTCCGGAAGCTATGCCGTCCATTGTTTTGGGGCTGACGCTGACAGTGATTAGCCTTATTGGTTACTCTGCGATGGCAGGTGCGATTGGTGGCGGTGGTTTGGGGGATTTGGCCATCCGCTACGGTTATCAGCGGTTTAGAGCTGACGTTATGTTAGCAACAGTAGTCATTCTGATTGCTTTGGTACAAATGGTTCAGTCAAGTGGCGATTACTTTGCTCACAAATTAAATAAAAGATAATGTAAGTCTGTAATCAAATGGCCTGCAAAGGTGTTACTGTATTAGTTGGGAGGTATTTATAGTGCAAAATGTTATTCAGAGTATGCGCGAAGGCGGCTACGCCTCAGCTAAAGCCAGACAGTTTACCGAATCAGTAATCAGGGAAATGAGCCGGATTGCCGCGGCCCATAATGCCATTAATTTGGCACAGGGCTTTCCCGATTTCCCGGCCCCGGAAGCCATTAAGCAGGCTGCTGTAAAGGCTGTTATGGAAGACCACAATCAATACGCGGTAACCTGGGGAACGAAAGGGTTGCGTGATGCCATTGCCGCCAAAGTGGAGCGGGATTATGGCGTCACCATCGATCCGGAACGTCAACTGACTGTGTGTTGCGGTGCTACGGAAGGCATGATCGCCACGCTATTGGCTACTGTCAATCCCGGGGATGAAGTTATTATCTTTGAACCGTTTTATGAAAACTACGGAGCTGACGTAATTTTATGTGGGGCTGTGCCCAAATATGTCAGCTTGACCCCACCGGAATTTAACTTTAACCGTGAGGAACTGATTGCTGCATTTTCCGATAAAACCAAAGCGATTATTATTAATACTCCCAACAATCCTACAGGCAAAGTATTTAACCGCGAGGAATTGGAACTGATTTCCAAACTGTGTATCAAACATGATGTACTTGCTATTAATGACGAGATTTATGAACATATTTTATATGACAATACCAAACATATTCCGCTGTGGACTTTGCCGGGAATGGCGGAGCGTACAATTGCGGTAAACAGCGTTTCAAAGACCTTTAGTGTTACCGGCTGGCGGATTGGGTATGTTCAGGCTTCTGCTGAGATTACCGCCTCTGTCCGGAAGGTACATGACTTTCTTACAGTAGGCGCCGCTGCTCCGTTGCAGGTGGCCGCCGCCGCCGCCTTTACTTTTGGCGCAGAATACTATGAAGAGCTATCCGGTTTCTACCGTGAACGCCGCGACTATTTGCTTACCGCTTTAGAGAAGGTTGGTTTTACTTGCGTAAGACCACAGGGCGCTTATTATATTATGGCTGATATTACCCCGTTCGGCTGGGATGATGACGTTGCTTTTGCTAAATATATGGCCAGCGAGATTGGGGTTGCTGTTGTTCCGGGTTCGAGTTTCTTCCGGGCGGAAAGCACAGCCGGTAAAAAACTGATTAGGTTCTGTTTCTGCAAAAAGTTTGAAACCTTAAGCGCTGCTGCTGAACGGTTGCAGAAGCTTATAAGCAGATAAGCAGAGAGCCAAGTTTTTAGGAGTGATAGCGACGCGGGAACTTGTGCGAATCGCTTAGTTCTGAGCGGTAGCGATAAGCAGAGAGCCAAGTTTTTAGGAGTGATAGCGACGCAGAAACATGTGCGAATCGCTTAGTTCTGAGCGGTAGCGAAGAACCTCATCATAACACAAGGAGAGATAAAAATGAAAAAATATATAAAACAAATTGCATTAGCTGCTATTTTAACCTTATCAGTGGCCGGGCTGGCCGGCTGCGGCAAGCAAGCGACGGCTCCGGCAGCAGATAAGCCGCTAAAAGTGGGCGTGACCGCCGGTCCGCATGCTGAAGTTATGGATGTTGTCAAAAAAATCGCGGAAAAAGAAGGCTTAAAAATTGAAGTCGTTGAATTTAATGACTATGTTCAGCCCAATGTGGCATTACATCAGGGGGATATTGATGCCAACAGCTTTCAGCACCAGCCGTACCTTGACAATATGGTGCAAGACCGTAAATATGATATAGTATCGGTAGCTAAAACAGTTATATTCCCGATGGGCATTTATTCTAAAAAAGTCAATGCCATCAGCGAACTTAAGCCAGGCGCGACCATTGCTATTCCGAATGATCCCACTAATGGCGGGCGTGCCTTGCTGCTGTTGGAACAACAGGGGCTAATCAAGCTTAAAGCCGGTGCCGGGCTTAAGGCGGCTGCGGCTGATATTGCCGAGAATCCCAAGAACTTTAAGATTAAAGAACTGGATGCCGCCCAGGTACCGCGGTCGCTGGAAGATGTAGATCTGGCAGCCGTTAATACCAATTATGCCATGACTGCCGGTTTGGTTCCCAATAAGGATGCCCTGGCGATGGAAGACGGCAACTCGCCTTATGCCAATATTATTGCGGTTAAGTCTAAAGATAAAGACAATCCGGCGATTGCTAAGCTTATTAAAGTATACCAGTCCGCAGAAGTTAAGAAATTTATTGAAGAGCACTTTAAAAGCTCGGTAATAGCAGCTTGGTAATCGATTAAGCAAATGTAAAAACCACGGTAAATGAAGGGAACAAGCTTACTTCAATTGACCGTGGTTTTTTTATTACAGATGGCGTTTGACAATAGCCTGGCATATACAAAAAAACTCTTGACAAATAATGATGAAAGCTATACAATTTGGCTAAATAACGAAATAGTCTGTCAAATATTTAAAAACTATATCAAAATTCAACTTGGGTAAACCAAGTAAATTTTTTCGAAAAAATACGAAACGATCGTTTCGTATAGTGAAACAAAAATGTTTTCCCTGTTTCGCGTAAAGCGGGACAATAAATATATTTTCGAAGGAGAGGATATCTATGGCAAAGGTAAAAATTACAATTCCACAATGTAAGGCAATGAAGGGCAAGGAAAAGAAGTTCACAATGATCACCGCTTATGATGTTTTACTGGCTTCTGTAATTGAAAAAACTCCGATTGAAATGATTCTGGTGGGTGATTCGCTGGGGATGACGGTATTGGGATATGACAGTACTGTACCGGTTACGATGGAGGATATTATTCATCACACCAAACCTGTGGTCAAAGGAGCACCAAATACTTTTGTTGTTGGGGACATGCCGTTTGGCTCTTACAATACGGGAATTGAAGACGCTGCCCGTAATGCTAACCGCATTATGAAAGAAGGCGGTGCAGATGCCATTAAACTGGAAGGTGGCAAAAATGTTGCACACATCGTAGAAGCATTGGTGAAGGGCGGCATTCCGGTTATGGGTCATATTGGCCTGACACCGCAAACCGCAGGTCAATTGGGCGGCTTTAAGGTCCAGGGCAAAGATGCGGAGGCTGCAAAGCAATTAATCGAAGATGCAAAAGCGCTTGAGCAGGCCGGTGCTTTTGCCATCGTATTGGAATGCATACCTGCACCGGTAGCTAAACGAATTACAGAGGAACTGTCCATTCCTACTATGGGAATCGGAGCAGGACCCTATTGTGACGCGCAGGTGCTGGTTACTCAGGATTTACTGGGAATGTTCGACCGGTTTGTACCTAAGATGGTAAAACAATATGCCAAGCTCAATACGCAAATGGTAGATGCACTAAATTCCTTTTATCAGGAAACTCAGGCTGGCGTTTTCCCCGGACCGGAACACTCTTTTGGTATGGCAGAGGAAGATTTAAAGAATTTGTATTAAGTAAAACAGACGGTTTAGTGATGTGATTTGTCAGCCCAAATTCCACGATAAAAAGAATAACAGCGGCTTACCGCTTATCGCCAGATTGCGTAAGCCAAGTTTCTTTATACGCAGTTTAATCCTGTTGCGGTGACAGACTGGAAAGTAAGAAAGAGCCATATTGGAATATATAGTTAGACAACCTGGCTTAAAAATGGTAGGCAGCAGGTATCAAATTATACAGGAGTGTAGTTGAGCAAACCCAATTTAGAGCAAGGAAATGGAGGAAAACAATAAATGGCGTTTTTAGAAAAAATTGCTATGACAATTACAAAATTATTTCCCGTATGGCTTATCTTCTTTTCCGGTCTGGCATTTTTGTATCCGGATACAATCAAGCATCAGGGACCGCTGGTAACTTATTTGCTGGGAACTATCATGCTGGGGATGGGGCTGTCCATGTCGGTAGATGACTTTAAGCTGGTATTATCCAGACCCAGAGATGTTATTATCGGTATTGTACTCCGGTATTTAATTATGCCAACAGTAGGCTGGGGTGTTGCAAAGCTGCTGGGCTTGCCTCCCGCCTTGGCTGCCGGGCTTATCCTGGTAGGCTGCTGTCCCAGTGGTACGGCTTCCAATGTAATGAGTTTTCTGGCAAAAGCCGATACGGCTTTGTCTGTAACGGTTTCCAGTTTTAATATTATTTTGGCACCGCTTCTGCTGCCTGCTACATTTTTGCTGCTTGCCGGAGCGGAAGTTCATGTCAGTGCGCAGGCTATGTTTTTGGATGTAGTAAAAATTGTACTGGGGCCAGTTATATTGGGAATGGTACTGCGTGGTTTGTTTAGCAGCTTTGTTGACCGCATCATGAAGATTGTCCCGGTAATTTCGGTCATTGCAATTATTTGGGCTATCGCAATTGTAGTTGCGATGAGCGCCTCCAAGCTGGTAACCGTCGCTCTTATTGCATTTGCGGCTGTTGCACTGCATAATGCTCTGGGTTTGCTTTTAGGTTATGGAGCTTCGAAGGCTCTCGGTATGGGGGAACGTCAGGCAAGAGCCATTACCTTTGAAATTGGCATTGAAATGTCCGGGCTGGCAGTTGTGCTGGCGATAGCCCATTTAGAACCGCTGGCCGCCGTTCCGGGGGCAATCTTTAGTGTATGGCATAATTTCACCGGCTCTATTATTGCAGGTTATTGGGCAAATAATCCGCCTACCGATGGTTCTTTACCAGATTCAACCGGCGTGTAATTTGCCGTAAGGGTTGAGATTAAGTCTATATTGGCACCAAACATTAATTAACATGCTAAAAACCTGTTATAGCGAGCGAACGTTGTTCTTTAATACAGAACATGTTCGCTCGTTACCCCAAGTGGGAGAATTTAACGGGTTATGCCGGCAGGCTTGACAACAGTCAGAGCGGATTATGGCAGTATATCCGGATTTCTGTGAAAGAGTGGACCAACGGGGCTGAGAAACCGGAAATATGGCGGAAAACGAATAAATTACTTTGGCAGGAAGAGGTGTTATAGTATGAAGATTACGGTGGTGGGCGCCGGAGCTATTGGTGGTTTGTTTGGCTCTTTTCTCTGTAAAAGCGGTGAAGAAGTGACTTTTGTTGATATTAACCGGGAGCATGTAGCGGCGATTCAAGCGGCAGGACTGATTATCGAAAGGCAAAGCGGTACCGAAGTACTTACAGTAAAAGCCACTACCAATATCGAAGAGGCCGGTACGCCGGATTTGATTATTTTTTCGGTTAAAGCCTATGATAATCAGCAAGCGGCTGAGGATTGCCTGAAAATCGTCGGGCCTGATACCATTGTACTTACTGTGCAAAATGGGGTAGGAAACGTCGAGACGCTATCTGCCGTACTGGGCGCCGGCCGTATTATCGCCGGTACGACGGCTTTCGGTTGCACTGTCCTGGGACCAGGCAGAATTAAACCCAGTGAAACCGGATCAATCTCAATTGGCGAATTGGATGGCCGGATAACTCCGCGTTTGGAAAGGGTAGTTGCCGCCTTTACTAAGGCAGGGGTTGAAATGCATACAAGTCAGAATGTCGACAGTCTGATCTGGACAAAGCTGCTGGTCAATGTAGGCATTAATCCGCTTGGCGCCATTACCCTGCTGACAAACGGGCAATTGCTGGAGCACGAGGAAACAAAAAGTCTTCAGGCTGCTGCGGTGGCGGAAGGTGCGGCTGTAGCTAAGGCTAAAGGAATTGAATTCATGACGGAGAATATTCTGGAACATGTACGGGGGGTTGCTAGGGGAACCTATAATAACAAAGCCTCTATGCGGCAAGATGTGGAACGCGGCTCCCGGACAGAGGTACTTGCCATTAATGGTGCAATTGTGGCAGAAGGACAGAAACTAGGTATTCCCACACCGGTAAACGAGACATTGACTAAGCTGGTCAAGGCTATTGAAAAACGGGGAAAAATTTAAAGACCTCAGCAGGTCTTTGCCTTTGCGCAAAACCCCGGATTAAGTTAGGCAGGAACTCATTCCTATGGGAGGAATAACAATTTATCCGATGACTAACCCGCTCTAAGACTCTCGCTTCTGCAAGCGGGAGTTAAGAGCGGCTAAGTCCCTGGATAATTCCGGCTAAGATTCAGATGGGGTTAAAACCCCATCTGAATCAAGTTTCCATTTATAAATAAAGTGAAAGAGGGAATGGTATGCGCTTTCCCAGAATGGCATTAGTAAAGCAAAGTTCAGATATACCTGTTATTGAAGACGTGGTAACAGTGGTCAGGCAGGAAATAGCGGCCTTGAACCTGAAGCTGCCCGGCCAAGCCCGCATTGCCATTGCTGTAGGCAGCAGGGGAATTTCCAATCATGCCTTGGTGGTAAAAACCATAGCAGATGAACTGAAAGCCCTGGGTACCAAACCTTTTATTGTTCCGGCAATGGGCAGTCATGGCAGTGCCACCGCCGAAGGGCAGATAATGGTTCTTGAAACACTGGGAATAACCGAAAAAAACATGGGTGTGCCTATCTGTTCCTCTATGGAGGTAGTGCAGCTTGGAACCACCGCAACCGGTATTCCTGTCCTGATTGATAAAATTGCCGTTGAATCTGACGGTATTGTTTTGGTGCACCGGGTTAAAGCGCACACTGATTTTGACGGAGCTATTGAAAGCGGGATGATGAAACTCATTACCATTGGCCTTGGAAATCATCAAGGTGCGCAAATGGCGCACCGGTTTGCCGTACAGCGCGGCTTCAATCAGGTGATACCGGTGGTGGCGCGATTTGTTTTGCAAAAGGCACCGGTGTTGTTCGGTCTGGGTTTGGTAGAGAATTTTTATCATAAAACAGCTATTATTAAAGCAGCAAAACCGGACCAATTGGAAGAAACCGAGAAAGAGTTATTGCGGGAAGCAAAAAAAATGATGGCCCGGATTCCTTTTGTTACGCTAGACGTAGTTATTGTTCAGGAAATCGGCAAAAAGATATCCGGCACAGGCATGGACACCAATGTAGTCGGCAGGATGTATAATGTGGCTGAACCGGAAGCTGAATTTCCTAAATACACGCGGATTGTGGCGCTGGATTTGGCGGAGGATACTTATGGCAATGCAGTGGGTATTGGCATGGCTGATTTAACAACCCGCCGGCTGGTGGATAAAATTGATTATAAGGCCACGGCCATTAATTGTCTGGCTGGTTCGGTCCCGGAAAAAGGCAGGGTGCCGATTACGATGGAATCCGATAAGGACGCAATTACTGCTGCACTTATGCTTTGCGGGCCGGTAACGCAGGAAAATGCCAGAATGGTCTGGATAAAAAATACGCTGGAGTTAGAAAAATTCTATATTTCCGAAGCGCTGCTGCCTGAGATTCGCGGCAATCCTAATATTGAGGTTATCGCCGGTTTGGCGATGCTGCCATTTGCGGCTGATGGTAATTTATCCTGGAAACTACCTGCTGTCAGTATGCCATAATATAGTAATATTTGACAGAAAATAAACTGTACTATAAAATTGAATAGAAATCATACTCTTCGGCAAGCCGCTTTTTCGACGCAGTTGAGAGGGTTTTAATATTTTTATTCAGGAGAGAGCCTAGGATGAATGATTCCTCAATGGTAGTACATTCTGTCGAGAAGGCACTGACTATTTTAGAAACCTTGAGCAGGGTTGAGGAAATGGGTGTCAGCGAACTGAGCAGAGAACTTGGTTTGGGAAAGGCAACCGTTTACCGGATACTTACTACGCTGCGGCTTCACGGTTATGTTGAACAAACAGCTTCAGAAAAGTATAAACTTAATTTCAAGTTATTTGAGATAGGCAATAGAGTAGTTAATAAAATCGGGATTCGCAAAACGGCTCATCCCTATCTGGAACAAATGGCTGCGGTTACCAAGGAGACAGTAAACCTGGCGGTTCTGGATAACTATACGGTGATGTATATTGACCGGATTGAGAGCCGCGAACCGCTGCGGATTGGACTGGATGTCGGAACGCGGTTCCCGGCTTTTTGTACTGCCTTAGGGCTTGCCATGCTTGCCTTCATGAGCCCTGCTGCCGTAGATAGACTGCTTGACCAGACCCTACAAGCAGGTCAATTTACGAAACATACTCCCAATACGGTTACTGATCTTAGTGTAATTAAGCAGCAATTGACGATAATTAGAGAACAAGGCTACTCGATTGACGACGAATATTATTTACCCGGTATTCGCGGTCTGGCGGCACCGATTTTTGATCATTCCGGGAAGGTCAGGGCCGCTATCAGTGTTGCCGGCCCGGCTATACGGATAACCGATGAAGTAATTGCCAGTTTTTTCCCATTAGTAAAGGAAAGTGCCCGCAATATCTCTATGCTGCTGGGCCATTCTGGTTAGCGGTGGAGTGAGCCGGTTGTTCCAGAGTGGGACAAATACCATCTCTGCAAGCCTGTGTCCAGCCGGCAAGAAGCAGTCATAAATTCCGAATAAAATCGGTATTTAGTGACTGCTTTTTAATAAGTATATGTTGATTGTGCTGTGAAGTTAATTTGAAAGGAGAATAAATATTGGCTGCTGGAAAAAATGTATTTTCGGAAATACAAACTAAACGTCTATTGCTTCGGAAGATGGAAATTACAGATGCGTCTGTCTTATATGAATACTGGTCTGATAAAGACGTTACCAGATATATGAATATACTTGGGTTTGAGAGTATAAAGCAAGCAGAAGACATGATCGGTTTGTTAAACTCTCTCGCAGACAGCGAAAAAGCTTTTCGCTGGAGTATAGTATGTAAAGGCAGCAAACAAATTCTGGGTACTTGCGGATTTAATAATTGGGATAAAGAAAATCAGCGGGCCGAGATTGGCTATGAACTGGGAAAGCAGCATTGGGGTCAAGGGTTTATGACAGAGGCATTGGCAGGACTCATTTCCCATGGTTTTGGAATAATGGCACTTAATCGTATTCAGGCACTTGTTGAGCCAGAAAATACAGTATCCCGAAAGGTTTTAATGAAGCTTGGGTTTCAGGAAGAAGGTCTTCTTCGGCAGTATGAGCAAGTAAAAGGCAATTTTATCGATTTAATGATGTATTCTATATTAAAAAATAATAGTGGATTGGTATAAAAATCGGCTACTGAACAATATAAGTGTCAGTGGGGATGGGGTTATTGATAAGTGTAGTGCTTATTTTTAGCAACCTCGTTTTTTTGTTTTCAGAATGCTGTCCATTAGCAGCAGGGAGTAAATGTTTGACTTTTCCTGGAGCAGGAATTTACTTTTCATGGGGCGAAAATCCTTTCAAAGCTATTGTTTTTTGCGCACTTTTATCCAATGACTAACTTGCGTTAACACTTCCGGCTTTCCTGCGTTTTTGGGGCATAAAAGCAGGAGGTTATGTCCCTAGTTGGGCGGTTAACTATTGATTAAAGGGAGAAACCATGAGAATTTTACATACAGCCGACTGGCATTTCGGCAAGACAATTGAAGGACGGGACAGACTGGCCGAGCAGGTGGCTTTTGTTGAGGAACTGTGCGGTATTTGCGTTGAGGAGCGCATTGATCTTGTGCTGGTGGCCGGGGATGTATTTCAGAGCCCCAATCCCAGCGCGGCAGCCGAAGAGTTATTTTACTATGCGGTTGACCGTCTGGCAGACCATGGCAGGCGCGGCGTCGTCATTGTGGCTGGTAATCATGATAATCCGGACAGACTGTGCGCCGCAGCGCCATTGGCCGGACGGTTGGGCATAACTCTGGCAGGCTTGCCGAAAGAAGAGCTTGGGCCAACCTCGCCCGGTGCAGGGCGGGTATACCGGGTTGACGGCGGCCAGGCCTGGCTGGAGCTGGCTGTGCCGGGAGTAGGGCATACTGCCGTTATCGCGGCCTTGCCTTACCCTTCGGAAGGGCGGTTGAAGGAACTGGTAGCGCAATCGCTTGAGGATAAAGATTTGCGCCAGGGCTATAACGACCGGCTGGCCGGATTGTTCGGGGCGCTTAATGCCAGATACAGGCCGGATACAGTCAACTTGGCTGTCAGCCATCTGTATGTGCGTGGCGGCATTGAGTCAGATTCTGAGCAGCAGATTCAAGTAGGCGGCGTATATGCCGTCGACCCGCTGATTTTCCCGGCAAATGCCCAATATATTGCCTTGGGGCATTTGCATCGGCCGCAATATGTGGGTGGTACTCCGGCACCTTGCCGTTATGCCGGTTCGCCGCTGGCCTATAGTTTTTCCGAGACCGGTTATGCTAAGTCGGTAACCATTATTGAAGCTTTGCCGGGGAAAGATGTCAATATCCGCGAAATGCCTGTTGCGTCAGGGCGGCCGCTGGTCCGGTGGCGGGCGGCCGGTGGTCTGGCTGAGGTGCGGCAGTGGGTTGCCGACGGGCGGGACCGTGATGCCTGGATTGAGGTGGAACTGGAAATTGTTAAGGCGCTGGCCTTGGATGAAATCCAGGAGCTCAGGGCCATGCACCCCGGGTTTGTTACTATCCGCCCGGTGTTTAATTTACAGGAGGACAGGACGGGGCAGGAACCGGCCAGACTGAACAGTATGCCGCTCAATGAGCTGTTTATCCGGTTTTATGAACGGCAAAACGGTGGACTCAGACCGGATGATAAACTGGTGGAAATGTTTCTGGAGTTAAGCCAAAGTATTCTGTCAGAGGATGCCGCTGACAACGAAGGCCATGACAGCGGGGAGGCGGCAGGATGAAACCGATAGCACTCAAAATTGCCGGACTGCATAGTTTCCGCGAAGAACAGGAGATCCCGTTTGACAAACTGAGTGAATTGGGCGTGTTTGGTATTTTTGGCCCGACAGGCAGCGGCAAATCGTCTATTCTTGATGCCATGACGCTGGCTTTGTACGGTACGGTGGTCAGAGCCGGGCGGCGCACCCAGGGAATTTTAAATCATGCGGAAAAGCATGTAAAAGTATCACTGACCTTTTCGCTGGGGCAGGGAACGGCCCGTCATGTCTACCGGGTCGAACGGCGGTATGTCCGCAAAGACCAGTTAGCTGTCGGCAATACTCATAGCCGCCTTGTGGTGGTAACAGCTACCGGCGAAGAAGTGCTTGCCGATAAGGAGCGTGAGGTTACCGAACAGGTAACACAGCTGCTTGGCCTGCGGGAAGAAGACTTTACCAAAGCGGTAGTATTGCCGCAGGGAAAGTTTGCCGAATTTCTCAACTTGGGCGGCAAAGAGCGGCGCGAGATGCTGCAACGGCTGTTCTCGCTGGAACAATACGGCAATATATTGATAAAAAAAGTAAATGACCGGTTTGCCACTGCCGAAACAGGCTATATTGAAGTGGAAAGTGAACAGAAAGGGCTGGGGGATGCCTCGCCGGCGGCAGTGGCGCAGGTGTTGGCCATGCTGGCAGCAGCCAGGCAGGCGGAGGAAGCGGCAGTAAGGCGGCATCAGGCGGCGCAGCAGCAATATACAGAGGCCAAAGAGGTAACTGCGCTGCAGCAGGAGCTGATCCAAAAACAGGCAGAGCTTGCTGCACACCGGCAGCGGGATCAGGAAATCAAAGCGGCGGCAACTGCCCTCGAAATGGCGGAAAAGGCCGGGCGGGCAGCGCTTATATGGAAAGAGTTGGCAGCCGGTGAAGCCTGTGAGCAGGCTGCGGCCAAAAGTAAACAACAGATAACCGGGCAAGTCACCCGGCTGACGGCAGACACTGAGAAGCTGCAGGCTGCGTATGCGGCGGCCCGGGAGAAGCGCCTGCAGCAGGAACCCAGGCTGATTGAGCGGAAGTCGAAATTAGAGGCGGCTATCAGTTTGGAGGCAGAGGCAGCCAAGCTGGCTCAGGCTGCAGCGGACTTAGAGCAGCAACTGCTGGCGCGGCAGGCTGCCTGCCAGGCAGCCGGTCTGGCGGTAAAACAACAAACTAAGCGCAATGAAGAACTGACAGCCGGTATCAAAAAACTTGAACAACAACAGGCAACGGCCAGTATCGGTGCCGAACTGCGGCTGCAGGCGCAAGCCTGCCAGGAGGCAGCGTATGTATTGCAGCAGCAACTGGTGTCAGCCGACAAGATTAAGCAAGCCGGGGTGTTGCGGAAACAGCACTGCGATGACGCGCAGACGGCCGCGAAACAAGCGGCAGAACAACTGTGCCAGGCGGAGCGTAAGCTCAATGAGCTGGAAGCTGCCGAGGCGAAAGCTGCTGAAGAACAGCTGCAGGCGGCAGCCGCTCAGCTTGATCTGCTGGTAACAGGTGAAAAGCAGGCCGCAGCCGCCCGGCTGGCTGGTGAACTGAAGGAAGGCACTCCCTGCCCGGTATGCGGCTCGACAGCCCATCCGCAGCTGGTCAGTGTTGCCGCTGCTACAAGCCAGGTTAACTTTGAACAGGAAATAGCAGCCGCGAAAGAACATATCGCCAAGCTGACGCAAAGTCTGGCCGAAGCCGGTAAAGCCGTGGCGGCTGAGCGTCAGAGCCTGAATCAGGCCCGGACAGCAGCAGCTACGTTGAGTCAGCAGGTTGTGAGCGCGTTGGCCGAATTGGATACGGTGAGAGATGAATACCGGGAGGTGCGGGAGCAGGTTGCCGCCGCCCGGGGACAACTGGTCAAAGCCCTGCAGGCTGCAGGCAAACCGATAGCCGGTGACGCAGCCATTAGCACGGTAATTGCACAGGTATCCGAACTAAACGAATACATTACCGAGCAGGACCGGCTGGCCGAAACCCTGGCGAAACAGCTAATCAGCCACCGGCAGGATTATGAAGCTTGTCAGGCGGAGATCACCCGCTGGCAGCGCGCAGCCCAAAGCGAGGAAGCAGAATTGGCAGCCCTGACGGCACGCCTGACCAGCCTTAACGAGCTGCTGGCCGCCAAAAGACAGGAGCTCTATGCGGTTACCGGGGGAATACCGGCCAGCCAGCTGTTAGCCCGGGCCGGGCAGGAATTAGAGACGGTTCGGCGGGAAGAGCGGCTGGCAGAGGAAAGCTATGATAACGCCGCGGCGGCTTTGGCCGAAGCCGGACAGGCCTGTATCCGCGCCGATACCAGCTGGCAGGAGGCCGCCGGACGGCGGGACAGGCTGCAAATGCAGTTTAATGCCAAGCTGGCTGAAGAGGGCTTTGCTGATGCGGCGGCTATGACTGCCGCTCTTATGCCGGAGGCTGACCAGGAAAAGTACCGGAGTTTGCTCAAAACCTATGCGGAAGCCGGGCAATGGCTGACCGCCCAGAGTGAGCAACTGGCCGGCAGGCTTAAGGGACGAAGTATAACTGAGACCGAATGGGAGCTGGTGAACCGGCAGGCTGCCGCAGCCGAAGCAGACAAAAATGCTGCTACCGAACAGCGGGTCGAAGCCGACAAAGAGTATCGTGACCTGTCGGCAAAACACCAGCGGTGGTCGGAGCTGGAAACCGCCAGACTTGAACTTAAAGACCGCAGGGATTGTTTGCAGGCGCTGAAGACCTTGCTGCGCGGCAATGTGTTTATTGAATTTTTAGCCCAGGAACAGATGGAGCTGGTGGCCAGGCAAGCCTCAGACCGTCTTAAGCAGATTACCCAGCACCGGTATGCGTTGGAAATGAGTTCTGACGGCGGCTTTCTGATCAGAGACGACGCCAATGGCGGTGTAAGACGTCCGGTTAGCACACTGTCGGGTGGTGAAACCTTTCAGGCCTCGCTGGCACTGGCCTTGGCGTTATCGGTGCAGATTCAGCTCAAGGGCAAATATCCGCTGGAGTTTTTCTTTCTGGATGAAGGCTTTGGTTCGCTTGATCAATATGCGCTGGATGTTGCCATGTCGACACTGGAAAAATTGCATATGGAGCGCCTGACCATTGGCGTTATCAGCCATGTGGCCGAGCTAAAACAGCGTATGCCCCGCCGTTTGCTGGTTGAACCGGCAGAACCGGCCGGACGCGGCAGCCGGGTTCAGCTGGAAGAGGCATAAAGCAGGCTTGGCACAGGTTGGTCGGCGAATTAATTATCGTGAATTGGATGGAGGTTAGTTGTGCACAGTAAACGCTTACTTATGATGTTTTTTCTGGTGTATTTTCTGATAGCAGCAACAGGCTGCAGCGCCGCCCCGGATTTGTCCGGGCAGGCGGCAGAAAAGCCGGCCCCTGCTCCGGCCCTAGCTCCGGTGCGGCTGGGCATTGATAATATTGACAGACACCTCACTGTTTTTCAGGGAAAGCGGGTGGGGCTTATCACCAATCAGACAGGGATGACCAGCGATTTTCAGAGCAGTATTGATGTGCTTAAAGCCAAGACCAACCTTGTTGCCCTATTTTCACCTGAACATGGGATTCGAGGGGCTATACCTGCCGGGGCCGCTGTTGGCAGCTATCTGGATGAAGCTACCGGTGTGCCGGTCTACAGCCTGTATGGCCAAACCAAGAAACCAACCGCTGCCATGCTGGACAATATCGATGTCCTGGCCTTTGATATGCAGGATATTGGCGCCAGGTTCTACACCTATATGTTTACCATGGCCTATGCCATGCAAAGCGCCAAAGAACAGGGCAAGACCTTTGTTGTGTTTGACCGTCCTAATCCAACCGGCGGTGAAGCGGTGGAAGGCAATATTATTCAGCCGGGGTATGAATCCTTTATCGGCCTATATCCCATTCCGGCCCGCCATGGCCTGACAATCGGCGAAATGGCCCGCCTGATGAACAGTGAGTACAATATTCATTGCGATTTGGTGGTGATTCCGATGACAGGCTGGCAGCGCAGTATGCACTTTGACGATACCGGGCTGCCCTGGGTTATGACATCCCCCAATGTTCCGACACCGGATACTGCCCTGGTGTACAGCGGTACGGGAATTTTTGGCGGTACCAATATATCGGAAGGTATTGGCACTACCCGGCCCTTTGAGCTTGTCGGCGCACCCTGGCTTAATGCCGCCGCATTGGCGGAACGCATGAATGCCGCAGGTTTGCCGGGGGTAGCCTTCCGGCCGGTGTATTTTACACCAAGACAGGCCGAGGTCAAATACACTGGCAGACTGTGCGGCGGGGTGCAGCTGCATGTGACTGACAGGCAGGCCTTTCTCCCGGTGCGGACAGGTCTGACTCTGCTGTATGTAATCAAGGATATGAGCGGCGGCAAGTTTGCGTTTACTTTGCCGTCCACTGCCGCTACGGCGACCATCGACCTTTATACGGGTGACAGCCGTGTGCGGAACGAAGTGCCTGAGGCTGAAATATTACATGACTGGGATGAGGCTGCCGCGCGGTTTAAAGCACTGTCTAAACAATATTATCTTTATAATTAACCAATCCAGAAATTGGCTCCTGGCTGTACTGTTTAAGGTACGGCCAGGAGCCAGTTGTATTTATCGCACCTGTCGGACTTTGCTGTCGGTTTGGCGGTTGGCATATTTTTTGCAATATATTTTTCTATACACATTAGCTGAAGGATAGATTTACCATGACAATCATGGAAAAAATTGTACCGTTTACTAAGAAGAACGCACGTAAAGGAGAGAAGGTACTCATGAACAAGGTTCTATTAATTGGCTGTGAAGTTTTGAAAACGCAAATTGAAAGACAGGGAAAGATACCTGCCGATGCGGTTTATCTGGAACAGCTGCTCCACCGGACGCCGGATAAGCTGCGGCAGGAATTGCAGCAGCTGATTGACCGATCCGGACGATATCAGACCCTGCTGTTTGCATATGGGTTATGCAGCAACGCGATTATTGGCCTGCGGGGGGCTTCCGGCCAGCGCCTGATTATTCCCCGCTCGGATGATTGTATCGGTCTGGTGTTGGGCTCACGGCAAAGATATCTTGATGAATTCCGCAAGAACAGCGGCACCTATTATTTTACTGCCGGCTGGGTGGATGGCGCACCGGATCCGTTGAAGGAGTATTGGAAAAATATTGAGCAATATGGCGAAGAAGACTCTCGCTGGATTGCCGAGGAAACCCTAAAGCACTATACCCGGGCCTTGTTTATACAAACCGGTGACGACCGGGACCGGTTCGCGGCTGCTTATGTCCGGCAGTTTGCCGACTTTTTCCGGCTGCGGTATGAGGAAATTGCCGGGAGCGACACTTACCTGCGAAAACTGATCTACGGTCCCTGGGAGGATGACTTTGTTATTGTAGAAAATGGCGCTGTTATTACCAGCGAGCTGTTTGCTGATCCAGACTAACCCGGACGCAGCGTCTTATGAGCGGCGCGTGACGCAACTGGCTGTCGCTAAGGCGCGCCTGTTTACTTTACACTTGCAGGCCGGCCGAGGCTGGTTTGGAATTCCCGGTATCAAAGAGAGCCGTGTCGAAACTCGGATTCGGCACGGCTCTCAATACTTCTTACAGATTGCGGATTTCTTCCAGGCGTTTGCCTTTTGTCTCTACGCCGAAGATAAGCGTCACCGTGCCGCCGATTATAAAAATCGCCGCACCGAGATTAAACAAACCGCTGTTTCCTATGTACGGCAACAGCAGGCCGAAAAGTGTCGGTGCAATCAGCGAACCCATTCTGCCAGCCGAGGAAGTTGTACCGCAGCCGGTGGAACGGATTCTTGTCGGGAATACTTCTGAGGCATAGGTGTAAATGAGCGACCACATACCGAACATGAAGAACTGCATGCAGCAGCCGAAGACAAACAGCTCGGTAAGCGTTTGTGACTGTCCGTAAAAATAGCAAAATACCGCCGCGAGGATTAAATACGAAAAGATCATTTTTTTGCGGCCGAATATTTCCACGAAATAAGTCGCGCACAGGTAGCCTGGTATGGCGGGTAAATACATCAGCAGGACGAAACCACTGGATTTAACCACACTGAACCCGGCATTTACCAGCAGGGCCGAAATCCAGGTATTTAAACCGTAAAAGCCAAACAATACACAGAACCAGAGCGTCCAAAGGGTCAGTGTCTTCTTAATCTGGTCAGGCTCAAACAATTGGGCCAGTTTGGATTTACCGGAGTAATCCCTTTCGTCGACAATCGGTTCCGGGATGGCCGGCAAGGGTTTGCCGGTTACTTTAATGACCTGGGCTTCCATAGTTTCGACAATGGCCTTTGCCTTGTCCAACTGCCCTACCGATTCATGCCAGCGGGCTGATTCCGGAATCTTGTATATTACCATGAACACACAAAGTCCGCCCAGCGCTTGGATCAAGAAAACGTATCGCCAGTCGACATACATCAACGCTACCCAGGAAATGAGGCCGGCTAAGATACAGGCCAGCGGGAAGCCGCCCTCCATAAGACAGATGGCGCGTCCCCGGCTATTGGCGGGGAAAAGCTCCGACAGCATGGACTGTGTCATCGGGAACTGAGCGCCCATTCCCAGGCCCAGGAAAAACCGGAAAATCCAAAAGAAAGTGATGTTTGGGCTCCAGGCCAGTCCCAGACTGGCTAAGCTCCAAATAAAGATGGATATCACCAGCATTTTTTTGCGGCCGAATTTATCGCCCAGGTAGCCGGACAAACTGGCACCGAAGAACATGCCCAGGTAGGTGGATGAAGCGACAAGACCTTTGCTTGTAGATGTAAAGGTAAATTCATTTCCGATGGAAGCTAATACAAAAGTCGCCGTTCCCAATCCAACAGAACCTAATATCCAGCATATTTCATGCAGAAGCCACAGTTTCCACTGAACCGAACATAGCGGCAGTCTGTCTAGACGTCCGGCTATGTTGTTTTCGAACCGTTCCCCCATGGTTTACTCCTCCTCGCAGTATTCAAGTTGTTTCGAATCAGTTGGCTGTACCCAGTGCGTAACGGTGAAAGCAGTTTTGGTTCCAATCCAGACGACCACCATCCATTAAAATCCTACTTTTCACTAAAGCAATTTTCGTGCCAACACATTTGTTCTGTCGGTAAACAAAACGGGAATTACCGCAGGGAGATACCGTGCTTTTTTGCTTTTCGCATAAAGGCCGACTGACTTAGGCCCAGCAGAGAAGCGCTCTTTCGAGTGCTGTTGGTACTTTTGTAGGTTGCGAGAAGGAGTTCTTTTTCTTTTTGGTCTAAAATTTCCTGTAAGGGTATGGCAATAGTACCATCGTTATTGCCGGAATTTCCTTTGATTTCATAAAAGCTTGCCAACGGAATCTCAGAAGATGTGCTGGTAATGAGCAAGCGTTCCACGGTATTCTCCAGTTCCCGGATATTGCCGGGCCAGTGGTAGTCCAGAAAGGCGTTGAGTACCAGGGGCTGGAAGAATTTGTTCATGCTGTATTCCCTGTTGAGCTTTTTGATAAAATGCAGTGTCAGCGCCAAGATGTCTTCCGGCCTTTCACGCAAAGGCGGAATCAGGATAGGAATAACGTTCAGCCGGTAATAGAGGTCCTCCCGAAAGGTTTTTTTCTTTACCATGTCCTCTAAAATCCGGTTAGTGGCGGCAATAATGCGTACATCAACATGAATCGGTTTGTTGCCGCCGATACGCATGATTTTTTTATCCTGGATGGCTTTGAGAACCTTGACCTGCATATCGCCGGGCAAATCGCCGATTTCATCCAGGAATAAGGTGCTCTTGTCGGCAAGCTCAAATATTCCCGGCTTTCCCCCTTTGCTGGCGCCGGTAAATGCGCCGGCCTCATAGCCGAAAAGCTCCGATTCAAAGAGGTTGGGAGGAATGGAGCCGCAATTAATTTCCATCATAGGCTTGGCATTGCGTTTGCTTGACTGATGAATTAAATTGGCAAAGACACCTTTGCCTACACCGGATTCACCCAGCAGCAAAATGGTGGAATTGGACGGCGCCACCCGCATTGCCAGCTCGACAATATGCCGCATTTTGGCGTTTTCGGTGTGGAAATTCAATATGTTGGGGGACATAACTTCGTTGAGCTTTTTTAAATAATCCTGTTGCAGCCGTTTGCTTTCTGAAAGCTGCTCTTTCAAATTTCTCAGTTCGGTTACGTCGCGTACATTGCACAGAACGCAAATGACTTCTCCGGTGCGCCCAAACACTGGGGTTCCTGTGAGCAGCATATCTTTACCGTTCCGGAAGTCGACAATGGACATGGTTTCTTTCCTGTCAACAACCATAGGCGACAGGCCCTGGTGAATTAACCCGTTTTCCACCAGCGTGTCAATATGCACATTTATATAGTCCTGTTTGCGGATATTGGCCATTGCCTCATAGGATTTATTGGTCTGGCGGACAATACCCTTGGCGTCAACGATAATGATTCCATCGGCCACGGCGTCAATGATTTCCTGGGTCAGGGCGAAAATATTCTCGTCCCAGTTGGACCAACTCTCCCAGGCTTCGGACAAATGCCACAAAATAGTGATATTTACTTTGTTTTTCGCCGGACGGAACGGAAAAATGAACATTTCATAACAGTGGTTGTTGGGAAGGGTGCAGCGCAGGGACTGTTCCGTGCCGTCGGTTATAACGGTGTCAAAGATTTCTGAGATATGCAGGCTTTCTAAAAAAGCAATCATGCCAGCCGTATCCCCGAAAATCAATTCGGCTTTTTTATTCCAATAGAGAATTTGTTTTTCTTCAGAGATTGTCACAATGATAGTTTCTTTATTATCTGTAACACGTTTCACCTGATGTAATATCTCCACACAAGCCCCTCCATTTGGCAAAATTATTGAAATATTTAAACTTTGCGATTCGTTATCGACTCAATCGATAGTGCTTAATTCCTTTTAAAGTATACAGGTTTTTCAAGTCAGCGCCAATTGATATCACGGTAATGCGAATCGTAAATGACTCTATATTGTTTTCCGCTGCTTTAAAGTGTAGATAAAAGCATTTTGGTAGTACTAATACCGCGCGAACTGCCAGTATTTTCGGCTGACATTGATTCGAAAACAACTCATAATCGCCGTACTGTCGGGCAGAACAATGACAATATTGTTAAAAAATTTTGAATTTTAATATTTTTTAGGAATACGGGGAACGCAGTCAGGAGGATTTCCGGCTGCAGCTTCAAATTATGGCATGCTTGCCATCCGGCTAAGTGGTTTTCAGTATTTCCCAACTATATACATAAGCAACGACCATGCCATTCTATTCAAGTAGATAAACTATTATTTTTTGAAGATTGGCATAAATGTTGCATAGGCATAAACCGAATCCATCATCCAATCCAGAAAGCATTAAAATCCGGAATGAAGATCCACAAAACAGTAGTCTGGTGCCGGCTTGTCCCAGCGGGTGAAAGCAGCAAAAAAAAGGTATATTTTCTGCTGATGCACGAATGCTCCGTAACAACATTAGGAGGAGATGATAGTAAGCGATGATTATTATTGGTGAAAAAATAAATGGTTCTATTCCCGCCGTAGCCAAGGCCATCGAAGGGAAGGATGCGGATTTTATCCGGAACCTTGCAACAATACAGGCCAATGCCGGGGCCGCGTTTATCGACGTGTGCGCGTCGGTCGATAACCAGATCGAGCTTGAAACTATGCAATGGCTTATCGGGCTGGTGCAGGAAGTTACCGATACACCCATTGCCATTGACAGTCCTGATGTCCGTATTTGTGCCGCGGCGATGAAGTTCTGCAACAAGCCTGGCCTTATTAATTCGGTATCCATGGAAGGTGACAAGATTGAGGTCATCTTTCCGTTAATTGCCGATACAAAATGGGAATGTGCCGCACTCTTATGCGACGACACCGGGCTGCCCCAGAATGCGGAAAAGCGGCTGGCTGTATTTGCCGCCATCATGGAAAAAGCGCAAGCCTACCGTATTGCTCCAAACCGCCTGCATATTGATCCTCTGGTACAAATGCTCTGCACCTCGGAAGACGGGATCAACACCGTTACAGAAGTAATTAAAGCCATCAAAGCGCAATATCCGGATATTCATGTTACCGGTGGCGGCAGCAATATTTCCTTTAATCTGCCTGCCAGAAAACTGGTCAATCAGGCTTTTCTCGTCCTGGCAATGAACGCGGGCATGGACAGTGCGATCATTGATCCGCTGAATCGGGATCTGATGGGGATGATTTATGCTACCGAAGCACTGCTGGGCATGGATGAATACTGTATGGAATACATAGGAGCCTACCGGGAAAACAAATTCGGGCAGCAAAAATAACAAATAGATTTTATTAAACCAGGAGGAATGCAACATGTCAAAAATTCAGGAAATCGTAACCGCGGTTGCAAGCGGCAAAATGAAACTGGTTGGCGGCCTTGTCGAGGAAGCGTTGGCGGAAGGTATTGCCGCCACTGATATTTTGAACGACGGCCTGATTGCCGCGATGGGAATTGTAGGCGATCAGTTTAAGGCCGGAGACATCTATGTTCCGGAAATGCTGGTGGCTGCCAGAGCAATGAAAAAGGGTGTGGATACGCTCAAACCCCATCTTGCTGGCGGAGCTGCGGCTACTCTGGGGAAATTCATCATCGGTACGGTCGAAGGCGATTTGCATGATATCGGCAAAAATCTTGTGGGCATGATGCTGGAGGGTTCTGGCTTTGAAGTGATTGACTTAGGCGTTGATGTTCCGGCGGCAAAATTTGTTGATACCATAAAAGCGAACCCGGATTGCCGGATTGTCGGCCTGACCGCCCTGCTTACCACCACAATGCCGGCTCTGCAAGCCTCTGTCAGTGCTATTGCAGCAGCCGGACTTAAAAGCCAGGTTAAGATTATTATCGGCGGCGCGCCGATAACTCAGGCATTTGCCGATAAAATCGGTGCCGACGGTTATGCGGAAAATGCAGCTTCGGCCGCAAGCCTTTCCAAAGAGCTTATCGCGTAACCGGATAAAGCAGCACCAGCCAAATATATAAGGGAGGGGTTATAGTATGAATTCTCGTGAGAGACTGCAAATGGCTCTGAATCATCAGGAACCGGACCGTATACCACTCGATTTAGGCTCAGGCCATGCGTGTAAGTTTACAAAATATTTTTATAAGAAGCTGTTGGATTACTTTGGTCTGAAAGAAGACAATTTGGAAATTGCTCAAAAACCTTACCAACTGGTTTATGCGTCAGATAAGGTAATGGATTTGCTTGGCTGCGATGTCCGTAATGCCAGGGTAAAATATGTGAAAGAGCATGTAAGCCCGTATGTGCGGGAATGGGAAGATGAAAAGTACACGTATTTCACCAATGATTTTGGTACCACCTACCGTATGCCTCACAAGCAAAGCCTCTACTACGACCTGTACGACACTGCCCTGGGCAAAGCGGAAGATGAGGAAGACGACGCCAAGTATATCTGGCCTTGTCCCAACCGCCTGGTGCCTGGTACGAGAAAAGAGCTTGAGGATTACCGCACGGCGGGCTTTCTGACAACAACCTGCCAGGTGTTTGGCAATGGTTTTTTGCAAACCGGGCCGTTGGTCTACGGTTATGAAAATTGGCTTGCTATGCTGGTGGCCGAACCGGAGCGTTGCGAGGCCTTTATTGACAAGCTCTACCAAAAGAAAATCGAATGGTACGGTTATCTGTTTGACGAATATGACGGACTGCTTGACGTAACCGCGGAAGCCGACGACTTCGGCACCCAGCGCGGAACCTTCTGTTCACCGAAAGTACTGCGGGAACTGATTTTCCCCTATCACAAAAAGCTCAATGAATTTATAAAAAAATCACAGCCTGGTATTAAAACCACACTGCACACCTGCGGTTCGGTATATGAGGTAATCGGGGACATTATCGAAGCCGGCTATGATTGCCTGAACCCGGTGCAGATTGCCGCCACCAATATGGAGCCTGAGCGCCTGAAGAAAGAATTCGGGAAGGTAATTACCTTTTGGGGCGGTGGCATCAATACGCAGGCAACCCTGCCGAACGGAACCCCTGAACAAGTCCGGGAAGAGACCAAGCGGAATATCGACTTGTTCGCTCCAGGCGGCGGCTTTGTCTTCTCGCCGGTGCACAATATTCAGGACGATGTGCCTATTGAAAATTTCATTGCTATGTGGGAAACGTTCCAGGCCAATTGCAAATACTGATCATAGTAGGGGAAGCACTGCCGTTTGTGGCGGGAAGCCTGGGAGGCTTCCCTGCTCAAACGGCAATTTGAGAAAAGTAAATAAATACAATAACAATTGGCAGATCGCTTTGGTTGACACAGAAATACTACACTGAGGGGGTATTTCCGGTATGGATAACAATGTGATCCTGCGTGCAAGTGTACCTGACCGGCTTGAGCGGTTGCCGCTCACCGGCTATCAAAAACGGATTTTTGTGCTGATTGCCGCCGCCTGGCTGTTTGATTCCATGGATCTGGCCATGTTGACTTTTGTGTTAGGTTCGATCAAGACGGATTTTGGCCTTTCGCCGCAGCAGGCCGGATTGCTTGCTACAATGAGCTTTATCGGCATGGCTGTCGGCGCGTCGGCCTCCGGCATGTTAAGTGATAAGTTCGGGCGAAAGGTGATTTTGCAAAATAGCATTTTGGTGTATAGCGGCGCCAGTATTCTGTGCGCTTTGGCTCAAACGGCGGAGATGCTGGGTGTGTTCCGTCTTCTGCTGGGCTTTGGCTTAGGCACGGGTTTTCCGCCGGCCATGTCTCTGGTATCCGAATTTATTCCCAGCCAGAACCGGGGACGCTATATCGCTATACTGGAAGGCTTCTGGCCTATCGGTTTTATCTGTGCGGGCATTCTTGCCTACTTCCTGATTCCTATTGGCGGTTGGCGGTTGGTGTTTTTTGCGGAAGCCGTGCCGGTTTTATATTACTTTGTGGTTAAATATTATATCGCTGAATCGCCGCGCTGGCTGGAGGATAAAGGCCGCCTGGAGGAAGCCGACCAAGTGGTTGCCGAATTTGAGGAAGGAGTCAAAAAATCCTTGGGCGGTCAGGAATTGCCGGTTGTTGAGCCCAGGCCTTATGATCCGGCTAAACAGGCGGACAAGTCTTCCTTTGCGGATTTATGGGCGCCGGGTTATGCCAAACGAACGGTTATGATCTGGAGCTTATGGTTCTTTGCTCTGCTGGGTTATTATGGCTTAACCACCTGGCTTGGCACCTTGCTGCAGCAGAAGGGCTTTGAAGTAACAAAATCGGTTTTCTATACGGTAACTATTTCCCTTGGCGGTATTCCGGGCTTTCTGACTTCATCTTATCTGGTTGAGAGCCTCGGCCGTAAGCCGACCAATGTAATTTTTCTGCTGGGAGCAGCGGCAGGAGCCTATTTCTATGGTATGGCGACAACCATGAACAGCCTAATTATTTTTGGTTTAATTATGCAATTTTTCATGCTGGGTATGTGGTCCTGCATGTATGCTTATACGCCGGAGCTGTATCCTACCCGCGCCCGTGCTACCGGAGCTGGCTTTGCCTCGGCGGTGGGGCGGCTGGGGGCCATTGTGGGTTCTTATCTGGTAGGGGCCATTTTGCCGCATGCCGGGATTGAAGGGGTTTTCGCGCTGGGGGCCGTATGCTATGCTGTCGCGGCGGCGGCGGTAATTATCCTGGGTGAGGAAACCAAAGGAAAATCCTTAGAAAGTATATCCAGTTAAACGTATGTCCATAAACAGAACACTCACAGCCCGGCGTTTTGGCCGTAGGCGGGAGTGTTCCTCTTTTTGTGTCGCATAGACGAAATCGGGCAAGTAACGACGGCTTTTAATGGCATGACAAAAAATCTGGCCGATTTAGTCCGTTGCATTGCTATTTTTTTCTTTACTATGTTTGAGATATTCAGGGGCTGCAAGGATATAAAAAAGTGTGGTATAATCTGGATAGTAAATGCCAATCGTTTAACCAGAGGGGGATGGTAATGAAAATTAGGCACCTGAGGCATGCTACTTTTCACTTACATATCCAAGGTGTAACTTTGTTGGTCGACCCTGTGTTAAGTCCGGCAGCAGCAATGACACCTATTGATAACTCACCTAATCAACGGCGTAATCCGCTGGTGGAATTGCCTGTCAGCGTCGAAGAGGTCATGACGGCAGATGGCTGTTTGCTTACCCATACACACCGTGATCATTTTGATACGGCTGCCGGTGAACAATTGCCGAAGGCTTTGCCGGTGTTTTGCCAGCCCGAAGATCGGGATAAACTACATTTGCTGGGGTTTACCGCAGTACAGCCGGTAGATCCGGTTATAACCTGGAGAAATATAGAGTTGATACGAACCGGTGGTCAGCATGGCACCGGCGAAATTGGCCGTAAGATGGCGCCTGTGTCGGGCTATGTGCTTAAGGCGGCCACTGAACCAACACTCTATATTGCCGGTGATACTGTCTGGTGTCCGGAAGTGGCCGAGACGCTGTCAATCCATAAACCTGAAGTCATTGTCCTCTACGGTGGTGCAGCCAGGTTTAACCAGGGTGAGCCGATAACCATGGGGAAAGAGGATATATTCCGGGTTTGTCAGCACGCGCCGGCAGCCAAAGTGGTGGTATTGCACATGGAGGCAATTAACCATTGTCTCTTGACCCGGGCGGAACTGAATGAATTTATCCAACAGGAGCGTTTGGGCGGCAGGGTGCGAGTCCCGGCCGACGGTCAATGGCTGGATTTTTAGGCCGGCAGGAGAGGTAACAATGAAAAAGTATGCGTTGATTTATAATCCCGTGTCCGGGGATGCCAGATTTAAATCCAGGCTGGATGAGGTAGTCGAATATCTGCAGGCAGCAGGCAGTCTGGTATTGCCCTTTCGCACCAGATACAAAGGCGATATCCGGCCATTTATCAACGAGATCAAGGGGTTTGCCACCGACGGCTTTATTGTAGCCGGTGGCGATGGCACGATGCATGAAGTGATTAATGCAATGCTGGCCGAAGACATTGATGTGCCGCTTGGCATAATTCCCAGCGGGACTTGCAATGATTTTGCCACCCATCTGAATTTCGGCAAAGATTTGCCAGGATGCCTGCGCGCTGTTACCGGCGGTTTATGGCGTGCGGTGGATGTTGGCAGCGTCAATGGGGAATACTTTCTGAATGTGGCCAGTGCCGGGCTGTTGACTTCGGTTGCCCATAGTGTCGATGCTTCTCTTAAAAACACGCTTGGCCGGATGGCATACTACTTTAAAGGTCTGGGGGAGTTGCCCAGTTTTCGTTCGCTTCATGTCAGGATAACGGCTGACGGTCAGGTATTTGAGGACGATATTTTGTTGTTTCTGATTATGAATAGCGGCATGGTGGGAAGCTTTCCCACGCTGGCACCGGCAGCAAAAGTCGATGATGGCAAGCTGGATTTGTTGATTGTTAATAAATGCAGTATTCCGGACCTGATGGGCCTGTTTATCAGTATTTTTTCCGGCAGGCATACCTCCAGCAGCCATATCCGGTATGTACAGGCGACAGACATTGTCATTGAATGTGATGAACCGGTAGAAAGCGACCTGGATGGCGAGCGGGGACCGCTATTGCCGCTGGCTATATCAACAGTTACCAATAAGTTAAAAGTTTTTCGGTTTTAAAAGGGGGACACGAGGATGTATTCGACAACATTATGCCTGCCTGTTCAGGGAAAGCCGGCTGAGCGTATTTTGCTCGGAATGAAGAAGACAGGTTTTGGCTGTGGCAAATACAATGGTTTTGGCGGCAAGATCGAGGACGGTGAAACGCCGGCGGCTGCCGCTGTGCGCGAGCTGGCTGAAGAATGCGGCCTTAAGGTACAGGAAAGCGATTTGGAAGACGTCGGGAAGCTGATGTTTTCTTTTCCTGATAAGCCTGAGCTTGAGCATGATGTGTATGTGTATATTGTCCGCAACTGGCAGGGGGAACCGGAGGAAACCACGGAAATGAAACCGGTATGGTTTGATGTGCCTGATATTCCGTATAAGGAAATGTGGGCCGATGACAGCTACTGGCTGCCGGCGGTGCTCAAGGGAAAAAAAGTTACCGGCAGCGTTGTTTTTTCCGAAGACCAGGAAGCGGTTGATTATATTAGCATCCGGACAGTATAAAGGGACCACGCCAAACAAAAGACAAACTCTAGCGAACGCAACAGAAAAATGGCATCCTGCTGCAGGAGCCATTTTTCTGTTGCGTTCGCTTTTCTTATAGTCTTATTCGGCCACCTGACTGACTACATCAATCACAGTACCGTCACGGTATTCCACAACAGCCACAATGCGGTCGCCTGTTTTAACAGCCTGCGGCGTCCCGGCAATTTTTTCCGCCTCCTGCTTAAGCTCGTGAATATCTTTCACCGGCAGTCCCGCCGCCGTTACTTTCTCCCACAGGTCGCGGCGCGAAGGATATATTGTCACGCCACGCTCGGTAACGAGCACGTCGACCGTTTCACCGGGAGTTGTTGCCGTCAGCACATTGTCTTTGACAATAGGCAACCGTCCCCACAGCAAATTGGCCACAATTAACGTCAAAAGGCTTGACAATAAATGGTTCTTTGTTTATTATGAATTTATAGGAAAATATGTCTAATTTGGGAGAAGCCTGTCATCACGGTTTCTCCCGTTATTTTATCTTGATAGAAAGTATAACTTTTGCCTGGATAAGGGCAACATCGGCTTCCGCTGTCGCCACAGGCTCGGCGCAAGCCGTATTTTCTTTATCTTAGAAAAGGAGGTAAAATCCGATACTGTAAATTACGGGGAATAATATTGTGATACGCCGTAGAAATGGGGTGAAAAAATGGAACAACCGGTTACAACTAATCCGTTAATGATTTCACTCATAAACTTGTTAGTAGTTTTTGCTGTTTTGTATGCTTTAATCTGGGTCATTAAATTTATCCGAATTATTGACCCGACACGTGAAAAAAATGTAGCTGAAACTAAAAAATTTCTTGTAAGTGTTCCTGCAACTGTTCCGGAACCGGAATATGCTGATGCTAGTCAAGATAAGTTTGAAATAGTGGCTGTTATTAGTGCTGCCATAGCTGCCTATGGTTATAGCCCTGAGCAAATTGTATCAATTCGCCCGGCAGGAGGCAAAGCCTGGTTTCAAGCCGCCCGCCTGGAAGGTGTATCTGCCAAAAATCAATCGTTTTAGGCTGCAAAAACTCTATTGAAGTATTCAAAAAAGGAGGAAAAAGATAATGGATGCACTTGCTGTTGCGCTTCAAGCTGTTTGGTCAGATAGTGGATTCGCAGCTTTTACTGTTGGTAATGGCATTATGATAATCGTTGGAATAATCCTGTTATATCTGGCTTTTGCCAAAGGTTTTGAACCGCTTTTGCTGGCTCCGATTGCTTTTGGCTGTATTCTTGCCAATTTCCCCAAAACTGGGTTTGAAGAAGAACCCGGCTTGATGCAGGCCATCTTATATGGTATTCATTACGAGATATTCCCGCCGTTGATTTTCCTTGGGGTTGGTGCTATGACTGACTTTGGCCCCTTGATTGCCAACCCGTCCACACTGCTTTTAGGTGCGGCCGCTCAGATCGGTGTATTTGTATCGCTTATGGGTGCTATGACTCTCGGCTTTAGTGTCCAGGAAGCTGCCGCCATCGGAATAATTGGCGGTGCCGACGGCCCGACGGCAATTTATCTCACCATTAAGCTGGCGCCGCATTTGCTGGGTGCCATTGCAGTTGCGGCGTATTCTTATATGTCGCTGGTGCCATTGATTCAGCCGCCAATCATGAAGGCATTAACAACTCAAAAAGAGCGTGAAATAGTGATGGATCAAATGCGCCCTGTCACTAAGTTTGAAAAACTGGCTTTCCCGGTAGCGGTTACTATTGTTATCAGCCTGCTGTTGCCGCCTATTGCTTCCCTTATGGGCATGCTGATGCTGGGGAATTTACTCCGTGAATCTGGTGTTACTGATCGTCTTTCCGATACTGCGCAAAATGCACTCATCAATACAGTCACTATCTTTTTGGCTACCGGTACAGGCCTCACTATGAAAGCGGAAAACTTTCTCACATACCAGACTATTCTTATTATCTGTTTAGGGCTGGTTGCCTTTGCCGGTGGTACAGCCGGCGGAGTTCTTTTCGGTAAAATCATGTGCTATGCAACCGGCGGTAAAGTCAATCCGCTGATTGGGTCAGCCGGCGTTTCAGCCGTACCCATGGCGGCTCGTGTAAGTCAGATTGTCGGACAAAAGGCAAACCCATCCAATTATTTACTAATGCATGCTATGGGGCCTAATGTAGCCGGTGTAATAGGTACGGCTGTTGCTGCCGGTACTATGCTGGCAATGCTAAAGTAGATTCCCCTTCATCCTGCTTGCAGGCCATAATGAGGGGTACGAGTATGTATATAGACTACACCGGCAATTGTTGTCAATCGCAAAAAGCCATTGACAGCTACCTTACCTTTTGCTATACTTTGCTCAATGACATATGGTTTTACATCGATGACCAGGAAGAGTACACATGGCTAGAGAGCCACAGCGAGCCAACGGCAGTGGGAGTTTGGCGCCGCTCAGCATGTCGAATGGACCTGGGAGATACAGTCCGAGCCGGTTACCGGGGTAGGCGCTGTCGGGATTCTTCCGCCGTTACCAGGAAGCGGGTATCGGGCTTATTGTCCTGTACTTAGATTGAGCCGGGCCGGAGAAATCTGGTCAACTGGGGTGGCACCGCGGGTTATAGTACCCCGTCCCTTGGAGCATGCAGTTCTGCATGTTTCAAGGGACGGGGTTTTGTGTTTTTTAGGGCAGATAATAAAAGGAGGAGTTTACGTGAACACCAAACAGCAACAACAAGAATTAGTTACCATTAAAACCGGGCAAGAGGGCCGTTTCCGCTGGGTGGCAGTCACGGCGCTGCTTCTGGCGATAGGTGCTATTTTGAAAATAGTTACTCCGGCTGTTGGCGGCATTACGCCCAATTGGCTGATTGCGATGTATTGTATTGCCATCAATCTGACCCGGGTAAATGTGAAACAGGCTGCAGGCATTGGTTTGGTGACAGGGGCCATTTCGATACCTATCTCCAAGGCTGCCCTGCCCTACGCTAATTTTGCCAGTGAGCCGGTGGGTGCTGTGGTGTGCGCATTGCTGGTCCATACATCATTTAGTCTGAAGCTGGGCGGTGTCAACCTGCGGCCGGCGATAACGGCAGGTATCAGCACCGTGGCCAGCGGTTTTACCTTTATCAGCATACTGAAAGTAGTGCTGGCCTTGCCGATGGCTGTTTATCTTTATGGCATGATGCCTGTAGTGCTGATGGCTGCCGGCATTAATATGGTCATAACCCAACTGCTGTATTTCCCGGCGAAAAGATTGTTTGGCGGTAAGGAGGATTAGCCAATGACAGCTGTCGAATTTCAACATTTTTCTTATGCGTATCCTGGCAGTGATCTGGTACTTAATGATATACATGTAACCATCCCCCGGGGATCGTTTAGTGTGATTACCGGCCCCAGCGGCGCCGGCAAAACCAGTTTGGCGCTGGCTGTTGCCGGTGTTGTGCCCCATTATTTTGGCGGTCGCCGGGGTGGGCATGTGCAGGTAGGTGGTATTAACGCCTCCCACAGCAGTATGGGCGAGCTGGCAGAACAGGTGGGGACCGTGCTGGCAGACTATGAGAGTCAGCTTGTGGCCCTGACGGTTGCGGAGGAAGTGGCGTTTGGTCTGGAAACTTCGGGCTGCAGCCGCAGCCAAATTACCGAGCGGGTTAGTCAGGCGCTGGCCATGGTGGGGCTGGCCGGGCTGGAGGAGCGGGAAGTAGCCGGTTTATCCGGCGGGCAGAAACAACGGCTGGCGATTGCTGCCGTGCTTGTTTTGTCACCCGATATTCTGGTGCTTGATGAACCGGCTTCGGCGCTTGATCCTGAAGGCGCTGCCGGTATTTACGAACTGCTGCATGAGCTTAATGTCCAGGGGAAAACCGTGATTGTCGTTGAACACCAGCTGGCGCGGGTTTTGCCTTATGCCAGTCAGATTATTGTTTTACAGGACGGCCAGATGAAATTTGCCGGCGATGTAGCCGAAACACTTACCTTTATGTGGCAGCAGCCTGAGCTTAAGCAAGGTGTGCCGACATTATGGAGCATTAAGCTGGCAATAGAGGAAGCGACAGGCATCCGGCTTGGTACCTGGAAAAGTGAAAGTCAGGCAGCAGAAGAACTAAATCGATTGACCTGTAAAGAGGGAGTGGCCAAAAGTGCCTGAAATTCTTTTAGATATTAATAATATTGTTTTTGACTACAACAAGGGCGGGCGGGCGCTGGATGGCGTGGACTTTGCCGTGGCAAGCGGTGAATTTGTGGCGTTAGCCGGCCGCAACGGCAGTGGTAAAACTACGCTGACCCGTTTAGCTATGGCGTTATTGAAACCCACCAGCGGCAGTATTACGCTTCAGGGGAAGAATACCTCAGCGATGACACCGGCCGACATGGCTCACAGCATTGGTTATGTGTTCCAGAACCCTGACAGGCAGATTTTCCGGGATACGGTTGCCAAAGAGGTGGCTTACGGGCCTGAGCAGTTGAAGTTTACCCCGGAAGCTGTTAATGAGGCTGTGTCCAAGGCGCTTAGCATGACCGGACTGACGGAGGCGGCAGACAGTTTTCCCAGAACACTTAGCCGGGGACAAAAGCAGAAGGTAGCCATTGCTTCGGCCATTGCTATGCAGCCCAAGATGTTGATTCTGGATGAGCCGACCAGCGGACAGGACCCCTGGGAAGCGCAAAATCTGATGGAACTGTTGGTGGGCCTGAATAAACAAGGCATTACCATTATTTTAGTTACCCATGACATGGAGCTTATTGCGGAGTATACTACCAGGGCGGTCGTGCTTGACAAAGGCTGCAAAGTGTTTGACGGTACGCCGGCGGCGTTGTTTGACGGCAGTCAGGATATCGCCAGGTGGGGCCTTATACCCCCGGCTGCCGTGGCTCTCAGCCAGCAGCTTAACGGGATTAACAGCACAGATGCCGCAGAACTGACCGGGTTGGTCAGTCGTGCGATAAACCAGAGGAGGGAAAACCATGCCTAGACTTGCACCGCTCACTAAACTTATTTTGACTGCTGCGGTTTCGATATGGGCTTTGCTGCTTCCCACCTTGACCGGGCAAGCCATTTTGGTTGGCGGCGAACTCTTGCTGCTGGCGCTGTACCGTCCGTCAGCCAAGCATTGTAAGGCAGTTGCCGGTTTAACGGTATTTGCCGTAATGCTGGCAGCTTTGCAATACGTGTTTGGCAGTACACTGGAATTTTCGCTGATGACTGGTCTTAAAATGTTTGCTATGTCCAGTATTTTTGTGTTCTTATTGGCTACAACCAGGTTGCAGGACCTGACAGCGGCGCTGGTCAGCCAATGCCGGATACCGTATGAATATGCTTTTATGTTTACTTCGGCGCTCCGGTTTGTTCCGGATTTTCTTGAGGAAAGTCAGATTGTCCGGGAAGCGCAGGCCTGCCGGGGCTATGTTTTTCGCGGCAGTCCGCTAAAACGCCTGAAAGACTATGTTGCCATTGTTGAACCCTTGGTGCTCCGGGCAGTATCGCGTTCGGAAACTATGGCGATGAGTCTTGAGCTCAGAGGATTTGGCCGTCAGGGGCGGCGTCAATTTACCGCTGACGTAGCGCTGGGCAGTCTTGATTATACTGCTTTGCTGCTGATGCTGGCGCTGACCATCGGGTTGGCGATTGTGCGATAGTTAGCGGGGAGCCTTTGTTGCTGCCAGTGGGGAAAAGCCCGGTGGCGGCAATTATTTTTTTTACAGAAAAATGCAGGAAAAGTATTTTTATGGCAGAATATACTATCTGTAGCAGCAACAACTGTTACTGCTTGCATGGCTCTTACTATTTTGGGGAACAATTCTTAAATGCCAAATTATTCAAACCAGAGAGGAGTTTCACAGCATGGCCTTCATAAACGACAATTATCTTAAATTGCCTGGGAGTTATTTGTTTGCTGAAATAGCAAGGCGTGTATCCAAATTCAAGGAAGATCATCCTGCTGCCGACATTATCAGACTGGGTATCGGTGATGTAACCAGACCTTTGCCTGAGGCAGTCATCAAGGGGCTGCATACTGCTGTTGACGAAATGGCTGACGCCCGGACCTTCCGCGGCTATGGCCCTGAGCAAGGTTACGCTTTTCTTATTGAGAAAATTATTGCTACCGATTATGCACCGCTGGGTGTGACGCTGGATGTTGACGAAATATTTGTCAGCGATGGCTCCAAAAGTGATGTCGGCAATATTCAGGAAATTTTCGGTGTGGATAACGTGGTGGCTATTACCGACCCGGTGTATCCGGTGTATCTGGATACCAATGTTATGGCCGGGCGTACCGGCGAACTGGCCGGCGGTAAATTTGCCGGTGTTACCTATTTGACTTGCAATGCCGAAAACAACTTTACCCCGGAACTGCCTGAGGAGCGGGCGGACATCATTTACCTGTGCTTTCCTAATAATCCGACAGGCACTACCTTGCCGAAGGAAGAACTGAAAAAATGGGTAGACTATGCCAAAGCCAATGGTTCTGTCATTCTCTATGATGCCGCCTATGAAGCCTACATTCAGGAACCGGGCATTCCCCACAGCATCTACGAGATTGAAGGGGCGAAAGAAGTAGCCATTGAATTTCGGACTTTCTCCAAAAATGCCGGTTTTACCGGTACCCGCTGCGCCTTTACCGTAGTACCCAAAACGGTTATGGCGGCAACGAAAGACGGCGGCCAATACCCTTTGAACAAGCTGTGGAACCGCCGCCAAACCACTAAGTTTAATGGTGTGCCGTATATTATCCAGCGCGGTGCCGAAGCGGTATATACGCCGGAAGGCCAGCGGCAGATCAAAGAACTGATTGACTACTATATGGTGAATGCCAAGACTATCCGTGAAGGCTTGCAAAGCATTGGCCTGGATGTGTTCGGCGGGGTAAACGCGCCTTATATTTGGCTTAAGACCCCTAAAGGCTATGATTCCTGGTCGTTTTTCGACAAACTCTTAACCGAAGTCAACATTGTCGGCACACCGGGCGCCGGTTTCGGCCCGGCCGGCGAAGGCTATTTCCGCCTTACGGCGTTTGGCAGCCAGGAAAGCACACAGGAAGCCATTGACCGGATTAAGACCAAATTAAGTTTATAATCAACTTTACCTGTAACAGAGATTGCGGCAATAGTGCTTGCAATCTCTGTTTTTAGGTTTGCCGGAGATTATAGCATCACGGCGGTACAAGGCCCGGCGCAGGCGGCCGTCACAGAATACTGCGACGCCGGCGCTTAACCTCCGCTTATGCATGACGGCCGCCTGCGCCTCAGTGATGTTACCTGTTGACAGAACTAGGAAGCAGTTGTCTGCGCTTGCTTAACAGGAAAAAGGCGGTGCAGGGGAGAATGATATATACATACTGTGTTTCAAAACAGGTCCGGATGCAGCCTGGCGGCGGCAGCCGGCAACCATTTTAGAGATACCGGAGGCGTGAATGATGAGTGACGAACAACAAACAGTAATAGAACCCCGTCCGGCATGGAGCCGGAAAAAAATCGGTTTGCTTATTTTTGCAGTGATTGTACTGGTAGGAGCAAGTCTCTTTCAATTTGCCGCCGGCAAGGTACGGCAAGTGGCGGAGCAAACGCTGCTGGTACAGGCTAATGAAGCGGTCAATGGCCAAGTCATAGTGGGTGGCATTGATTTGTCAATTTTAGGTTCTGTAGAGGCCAAGGAAGTCCAGGTGCTGGATGCGGCCGGTAAACTGCTGGCCAAGATCAGCCGGATACAAATCAGTTATAGCTGGAGTGACTTATTGAAAGGACAGCTGGGGCCGCAGTTGGTGACCGGTGTGGTTGTGGAAAAACCGGAAGTTTGGGTTGTCTATAACCAGGACAAGTTGAATTGGGATGGTTTGCTTAAGACGAAACAAGAACAAGAAGAAGCCAGCTTTGCCGGTCTGGTAGAGGTCGAGGGTGGCAAGCTGCATGTGGAAACAGCGTTTTTTGCCAAAACGGTAGACCAGTTAACCGGCAATATTGATTTCCGGCAGGCAGACCAGCTCGGTTTTGCCGCCAGCGGCAAAGTGGATGAGACGGCCCTGAAGCTGGGCGGACAATGGGGCAGTCAAGGCACTTCGGAAATTAATTTGTCCGCAGAAGGCATGGATTTGGCTAAATTGGGCCTGACGTCGGCAGATGATCCCATTCAGTTGACCGGCGGCAGGCTGGATGAACTGACGGTTAAACTTGGTAAGGATGCTTCAGGCGCGGTACTGCTGCAAACACTGGCAGGACGCTTTTCCGGGATTGCCACAACCGGCGCGCTGGCATTGACCCAAGGCAGTGCCCGGTTTGAAAAACAGGATAAGGCTATTCAGTTTCTGGATGGACAGGCTTTGTACCGGGGGCAGTCTGTTACCGGAGCCGGACGGGTGCTGACAAGTGTGGACGGTACGCAAACACTGGATTTTGCCGTCCAAATGCCGGCCGCAGACCCGGCAGCGCTGGTGCCCAGTCTGAAAACCGGCGGTATGCTGGCGGCACAGGGGACGATTACCGGCCCGGTTCTGTCGCCGGTGTTGGCCGGCAACTTTACTCTTGGCAGTATCCAGTTTGATGATATTGTTGTCAACGGTATCACCGGCGCTTTTTCCTATGCGCAGGAGACCATGAAATTACTGACAGCGCATGGTACCTCGCTGGGTGGTTCCGTATCGGCCAGCGGTGACATTAACCCCGATACCGAGCAATATTCCCTGTCTGTTTCCGGCAGCGGTCTTGACAGCTCAAAACTGACTGATAAAGATGTTAAAGGTCCCTTGGCCTTTACCGGAACGGCCAGCGGCGATGCGGCGGCTGCTGTGGTGCAGGGCAATTTTTCCATTGACAACGGCAAGGCGTACGGCATATCGTTCAGGACTCTGACCGGCAGCTTTATCAAACAGGGTTCGGCGGCAACCGAAATCGGCAATCTGGTGATCAAGACAGATATAGGAACCTTCTATCCTGAACAATTGAGTCAGAGTGTGATGGAAAGGCTTCAGGAACGCAAACTGCCGGTCACGAAAGAGGAAGTAAGGGAAGCCGTTACCGACAAACTGATCCAAAAGCTTTTCCGCTAGTTAGCTGAAGGCAGTTTCAATCCCAATGAGCTTTAGTCTGATGATATACATAGGCTGGGGAGCTTTATCCGGGAAGAATTGATAAGCCTGCTGGTGACAAGACAAAATAGAAGCATTTGCTGCTGCAGGCAGCGTTGAATCAGGTGGGGATAATTCCCCACCTGATTTGCTGGTTCGCCCGGCATGGGCAGTAACTTGGCGGTGAAAGTCCGCTATGGGCATGGTAGTGGGAACCATTAGCTGAACAGCAAGGGTGTCCATCGTGAGGTGGAATCTGAAGGAAGCTGTAGGCAAAATCCTGCACCGACGAACAGAAACCGCATATAAGGCATATTTGGAGCGGACGAGTTTGCTAGCCAAAACGAAGTCCAACACTACCCGAACTCCATAGTGTAAATGCGGCGGTGACATGGGATGAAGGTTACTGTTCTTAACCGGGGAGGTCTTGCAAGGCTTCGAAAGACATCGGCAACCCCATGACACCCGAAGAACCCATGCAGTGATGTATGGCTCAATTGCAAGAAGTCAGCAGAGGTCATAGTACCGGTTTTTTTTTTCGGGAAGGACCGAACAATAGTAGTCTTTTGAACGAGGATGGTGAAACAATGTTAAGAAAGCAGAAAACGGCGAAAGCTGGCTACCGCTATGAGGGTATGTTGGAAACAGAGAGTAATAACGGAGCGCGGAGCATTGTATCACTTGAACCCGCAGATAAAGACGGTGCATACAGTTTGCTCGAAGAAATACTGCATAGGGACAATCTCAACGCAGCCTATCTGCGCGTAAAACGAAACGGCGGAGCCCCAGGCATAGACGGAATGGCAGTAGAAGAAATGTTACCCTATCTAAAAGAACACAAAGAAGAATTGCTGGCAAGCATCCGAGGTGGTTGGTATAAACCAAAACCCGTAAGAAGGGTGGAAATACCAAAACCAGATGGAGGAAAGAGAAAACTAGGAGTACCAACGGTAATAGACCGCATGATACAACAAGCAATAGCGCAAGTATTGGAGCCAATATTTGAGCCACTCTTTTCTAAAAGCAGCTATGGTTTTCGACCAGGCCGCAATGCTCACCAAGCAATAAAGAAAACCAAAGAATACTACAAGGAAGGCTATATTAAAGTAGTAGACATAGACCTAGCAAGCTATTTCGATACGGTGAACCATGACATTTTGATAGATAGAATAAGAGAAGAGGTAAAGGACGAACAAGTAATAAAGCTGATACGCAAGTTCCTAAAGAGCGGCGTAATGGTAAACGGCTTAGTCAGTCCGACAAGAGAAGGGACGCCACAGGGAGGCAACCTCTCGCCCCTCTTAAGTAACATATACCTTACTGCATTTGACCGAATGCTAGAAAGCAGAGGACATAGGTTCGTAAGGTATGCAGATGACTGTAACATATACGTCAAGAGCCAAAGAGCTGCCGAACGAGTAATGACTAGTTGTACTAACTATCTTGAGAAGAAATTAAAACTCAAGGTGAACCAGGAAAAAAGCAAAGCAGGAAGTCCGTTAAGGTTGAAATTTCTAGGCTTCTCCCTATATAAAACAGGGAAAAGAGTAGGAATACGCCCACATGCCAAGCCAATAGAGAAATTCAAGAACAAGATTAGGCAACTGACAAGCAGAAAACAAGCCAAGCCAATATCCCTGATTTTAAATAAAATGAGGAAATATACGATAGGATGGCTTGGGTACTATTCCATAGCCGAAATGAGTTCAAAGATAAAATCACTGAACGAATGGATACGCAGAAGAATAAGACAAATCTTCTGGAAACAATGGAAGAAACCGTCTGCGAGATTCGATAATCTTAAACGGCTTGGTATACCAAAGCGGAAGGCCAGAGAATGGGCTTACTCCCGTCTTGGATACTGGCGTATTGCCGATAGTTGGATTCTGCACAGGTCATTAACAAACGAATACCTCGCATCCATTGGCTATGACGATATAGCCAAAAGATACGAGGTAATGCACTCAAACTATTGAACCGCCGTATACCGAACGGTACGTACGGTGGTGTGAGAGGTCGGCTACTCAACTAATGGGTAGCCTCCTACTCGATTGCGGCAACAAGTTGCGGAGAATAGCTGTTAGCTTATTGCCGTTATTTTTACTGGGAAGAAAAGAGTTTTAATTTTTTCCGTATGCCGGCATCCCCTTGGGAAACACTACATAATAACGAAAACACGGCTTGCAACGAGCCTTTGGCAACGGTGGAAGTCGATGTTGATCCTGCTCTTAAGAAAGTTATACTTTCTGTTGGGGCACTAACCATTTCAGGGGGTGAAAGGTTATGATGAATCTATATTACCGGCTTATCCGTCACAACGGTAATCAGGATCTGTTCCGGGTTGTCGAAATGTCGGTGGCGGCCCTCTTGCATGAACGGCCTTTTCATATTCAGGCAGAAGGCTTGCGCGGCACAGGCAAGACCACCATTATGCGGGCAGCACGGGAACTGCTGCCGCCCATTACCCGGATAAAGGGCTGCCTGTACAATTGCCACCCTGCAATGCCGCATTGCCCCTTTCATCGCCGGTTGTCACAGGAAGAGATTGCGCTGTTGGGGACAGAGGAAATTCCCCGGCCGTTTCTGGAGATATCGCAGGCAGCCAAGTTAGGAACTGTTGTTGGCAGTATCGACCTTGCGAATTTGACCAATCCGGCCAATCCCCTGGCGGCACTTTTGCCTGGCACCATTCCCCAGGCCCACCGGGGCATTATTTTTATTGATGAAATCAACCGTTTGGCCGATACGGCCCCGGAACTGGCCGATGTTTTGTTAGATGTTATGGGGACGCGGCCGGGGCGGGTACAGATTGAAGAACCGGGCTTGCCGGTCGTTGAGCTGCCGGTAACGGTCAGTATTTGGGCGGCTTCCAATCCGGATGAAGATCCCGGCCCGCTGAGCCGGATCAGAAAACAGCTGGCAGACCGGTTTGACGTAACGGTCGTTATGGGGCGGCCGGACAATTGCCAGGCTGTTGTTGACATATTGGCAGGCAAAAGCCGGGAGCAGCCGGTGGCCGGGAATATCGGTCAGCTGTCAGGCAGTTTGGATGCTGTCGAAGTGAGCCCGGAGGTAAGGCTGATATTGGGGAAAATATATCTGGATTTTGGCCTGGAGAGCCTCCGCAGTGTGGCGGCTATGGAGACCGCAAGCTGTCTGGCAGCTTTGCTGGCAGGACGTTCCACCGCCGGTATTGCTGAGCTAACGCAGGTAGCACCGCTGGCGTTGGCACACCGGGTCAACGCCGGCACCATTGATGCCATTATGGGTTATCTTAACAGCCTGACCGGCGGGCAGGAAAGCGGGCAGGCCCCTGTGGCAGAAGGCGCTGAACAGGGAGCCTTCCGGGAAATATCCCCGTGGGTGGCTTGGTGGGTGGCTTGTAAACGGCGGCTGACGGCCTGGCTTCAGAGCCTGCCTCATTTACCAGCAGCCGGTATCAGTGGCGATGCCCAGGGTGGAGAAGGGAACGCCCGGATTGTCGATCCGCTGAAAACCACGATTATTGCACCGCCCAAACCGGCTTTGCCTATTTCTCAATTGCCGGATGAGCAGCTTGTGACCAGGGAACCCAAGCAACATGGGTGATCGATTGAGGGCTTCTTTGGAACAGTTGCCCTTGGGGCGTTTGGACCAGGCGGCAGCTGTTGTCAGTCAGGCAATTGCGGCAGGCCAGGGGGTACGGCTGGGGCAAAGCGCGGTGCTGAGTACGAAGGTCCATGCTTTTCAGCCCCGCTGCCCTGAACATGTCCAGATATTAATAAACAGCGATGCCGGTCAGGTCTTTTATCAACGCCAGGACGAAGGGGCTGTCTGGCATCTTGATATTTTCCATCAGTGTGGCAGGGTGGATCATCGACAGGCGGCCCGGCATCTTTGTCAGGCTATTGCTGTGTATAACGCCTGCGCCGCCAATCAGACAGAGCTGGCTTGCCGGGGGGCAGTTAATCCGGCGTTGCTGGATATTCAGACGGCAACCGGCGGCGGCAGAATTACCGGCAGCCTGCAGGGCGGGAAAAAACGATCTGTGCGCCGTGCACATGAGAATCACGTTCACGTGGCGCTAAGCATACCTCCTGATGAACTGCCATGTTTGTTTTATATTGTAGCAGCCGCTGAGGCGGCGGTTGCCGAATCAGGTCTGGAACTCCGGTGCAATGAAGGTATTTCGCATGTCGATTCGACAGATAGCCTGGCAGATATTAGCCCTTATACTGATCAGACCGATTCCCTGCTTGTCGGTAAACCACCGGCAGGACAAACCGGGCAGGAGGCTGCGTGTACCAGCGAGGCTGTTCCAAGCCGACCACCACCGGACAGCACTGGTTCACCGGCAGTACCGCCGCACAAGCAACAATTATCCGCAGGCGGCAAAGGCCAGACGCTTGTTGTTGTAAAGGAAGCCGGGATACCGGCAAGAGACCGGCAGGCTGCACCGCCGCTTGCTAAGGGCGCTTTTCCTGGTTTTTGCGCTCCCGGTCTGCATGACAGTTTGAGGCAGGCAGTACATAACGTACGGAGCAAGGCCGGGCCGATACCGGGTACGCGTACCCTTTTCTATAATCAGGCGGCAGGCAGGAACACAAGCGCTTCCCTGCCGTTTTCCGCCGGGGTTGATGTGGCTGCTACGGTAAGTGCGGCAGCCGCCCGCCTGCTTGCCGACGGCATGACCGGACGGCTGCAGATTAGTCCGGCAGATCTCCGGTTTGTTGGTCGGCGGCCCGGACGGGGGAGTGATATCTGCCTGTTGGTTGATAGTAGTGGCAGCATGGCAGGTTTCAGGCTTCAGGCAGCCCGGTATGTGGCCGGGGAACTTAGCCGTTATGGCTGCAGCCGGCTTAGTTTGGTGACTTTTCAGGATAACCGGGCAGATCTGATTGTACCGTTTACTGCCGGTAGGCAAACTGTTCTTAGCGCTTTTGATACCATTACGACCTTTGGGGCTACGCCGCTGGCTTTGGGCATTCGCCGTTCGCTGGCCTATATTGCGGAGCAACAGGCCCGCAAGCCGCTGCTGGTACTTGTTACCGACGGGATACCCAGCCGGAAATACGAGGAGGCAGTAAATCCGCTGACAGATGCGCTGGCGGCTGCCGTTGAGCTGAAACAGGCTAATTGTGCTTTTTTATGTATTGGTCTTGATGCAGATGAGGGTTTTCTCAAAAAACTGGCAGATACAGCCGGTGGTGTCAGCTATATTTTTACTGAGCTCGAAAAACAGCTGAGCAGCCCGGGACAGGCAACAGATGATTCTTCGAGACAATGAAACAGAGAACCCTGTAGCAAGCGGGTTCTCTGTTTTTACATAGGCTGTGATTATACTTTTATCTTGACATTAATGCTTAGCGCAGCCGCCAGTTCCCGGACGGGAACTAATAACTGCCCATTTTGCTTATAGGGGGCCTGCGGGAGGAGTGTGGTTTTGCCATTGACTGCCATCGCAGGCTGGCCGGCAGTCAGGGTGGCTTTGTTTTGTCCGGCGGTAAAGGTAACGGTATCGCCTGTCTGTTCAATACCGGTGGCAAGCGCATCGGCGGCTGCGATGGCCGGCAGGAAAAGCAGCTGCGTTTTGCCGGCTTTCATTACTGCGGCAGGAACTCCAAGCGCTATTTTGCGATTATTTACGGTAACAAAAACAGCATTGTCCTTTGTCTTGATTTGCTTGGCACTGCTTTTGCCTTTGGGGGCAAAAGCCTCAAACAATGTTTTGGCGATGGTGTTTTCTACACTGTAGAAGGGGTTGGCATTGGTCAGGTTGGCGCCATTGACCATAAACACTATGCCAAGGTTGCTTTCCGGGTCATAATAGGCATCACCTGACAGGCCGTAAGCTTCACCGGAGTGACCGAGCAGGCGTCTGCCTGGTACTAAGTCGTCAGTTATATGGAAGTTGAGCCCTTTTTGTTTATAAAAACCGTCCATGCTATTGCCAAACCACTGCATGCTATGCATCAGGTCGGCAGTATCTGCTGTAAGGATACGGGTGCGCTTATACACACCGCCATTCATATGGGCCTGCATAAACTTGGCCAAATCGGTGGAACTGGAGCGCAGACCGCCGGCCGGGGAGCGGCCAAGCGCACTGCCCAGGGGTGCTGTAATTGCTGTTGGTGCAGGCTTAGTACCGTTATAATTATCCCTGGTTGGGCGGAAGCTGGTCAAGTTTGCCGACGGGCGGTACAATACGGCAATGTTCTGCCAGTTTTTGATATTGGCAGGCTCAAAACCGGCATCCATAGTAAGGGGCTTGAAAATATATCTGGCACAGTAGGTATCAAAAGGCAGGCCCGAGATTTTTTCAACAAGCGAACCGACAATGCCTGTGCCAAAGTTGGAATAACTAAATTGTGAGCCTGGGGCATAACCGGCAAAGGTTGCCCGGGTATAATACCGGCCGCCGGGAACCAGCAGATCTTTGATATCGATGGTTTGCAGCAGTTCAGGGTTGTTTTCGACAATACTGTTATACATGCCGCTATCGGTGATGCTGGAAGTATGAGTAAGCAGCTGCCTGAAGGTGATATTGGCGGCAGGATAATACGGATTGCGGACCGGGTAGCCAAGATAGCTGCCAATATCGTCATCAAGGTCGAATTTTCCCTGGTCGTAGAGTTGCATTAGCGCGGTGGCGGTGATCATCTTGGAAATGGAAGCTGCCCGGAATAGCGTATCTGCCGTTACCTCACGGCCGGTATTAAGGTCAGCCCAACCGTAGCCGCCACTCCAGATCAGTTTATTATCTTTGAACACCGCAGCCGAAAGGCCGACAACTTTATGTGCTTCCATGGCTGCCAGCAGCCTTTTATCCAGTGCTGTTGGCTTGGCCGGTTGTTTATAGGGCTGCAAGGCAAAATAGCCGGGCGGCGGTTCCGGCTGACTGGCCAGAGCCGGCTGGGCTAACAGGCTCAAAACCAAGGTGATGCCGGCCAGAGCCACCGGAACAAGTTGTAAAAAGCGGATTGGGAACATGGATAAGCCTCCTTATGCATTGCGAATAGGTATCCCGGCACTACCGGTTTTCAGTGCTGATAAACTGCCGGTTATAATAAATGGCGTTATTTACAATATCGATTGGCAGTGGTCCAACGCCTAAATCGCAGACCAATTGCTTATTATGGCCGGCAGCGGTCATACGGTATAACGCATGGTTGGCCGAGGCATTAGTATAATAGACATAGCCGTTGCCAGCAGCTATGAAGCCGGCTGGATCGTTAGATAATTTGACGCGGTGGCGGCCATCGGTGCTGAGGGCATACAGTTTTTGCCCGTCACTGTAGTTGCTGTAATAAATCGTGTTATCAGCCACTGCCAGGCAAACAGCCTGATCTTCGGTAAGCTTGCTGCGCCCTGTCCCGTTCGGTTTAATGCGGTATATTTTGTAGCCGTCGGTGCCATTGAGATAGTAAATCCAGTTATCCAGAACCTGTACCGATTCAGCCTGGTCGCTGCCGATTTTTTGCGGGAAACCTCCGGCAAGCGGCATTCTATAAATGTTGTTATCTTGGGCTGAGCGGCTGTTAGTCCATTTCACATATACCAGCCAGTTACCGGCAATCGCCAATTGGCTGACCGGATGGTTTCCCAGTTTGGTTTTGTCTGTGCCGTCAGGTTTTATCCGGTAAAGGCGATGATCGTCCGACCAATTGCTGTAATACAAATATTTCCCGGAAATAACCAAATTCCAGGCTTCGTCATCCGTAAGGGAAACCGGTGTGGTTTCGCCTGGTTTTAGCCGGAATATTTTTTCCCGGCCGCCGGCCGGTATGTCGCCGGCAAGAGCAAGGTAATAGAGTGTACCGTCAGCGGCAGCAGCTGCCAGGCCACTATTGGCTGTGTTGGCGGCAATGGGGATCGGGGCGGCCAAGGCAGTGACCGGAGCGGTAACCTGCGGGGGACCGGCAAAGTAGCTGTCCGTTGCCGTAAAAATAGCCTGGGCGGCTGCCAGCCGGTACACCCGCTGGGAGATCATTTTTGCATCCTGTGGATGCGGCAGCATGGATACTTCGGCGATGACTGCCGGGATTGAGGTGGAATTAAGCAGGACTAAATCCGGCCGGTCCTGCAGTGGGTACTGGGGAATCCGGAGGGTGTCTGCCAACTGGCCGGCGATAAGCGCAGCCAATTCCTTGCCCGGCCGGGCAGCCGCCGAGTTATACAGTGCGGTTGCGCCCCGCTTTAGCTCCGCAGTGGGTGCGCTCTCTGGCAGGGAGTTATTATGGATTGAGATTAGCGCGTCAGCCTGCAAAATATTGGCGGCATCAGCCCGGTCAATTAGGCGGGGATTGCTGTCATCTGTCCTGGTCATGTACACGTCATACCCATGCCGGCGGAATATATCGCGGCTTAGCAAGGCAATGTCCAGATTAAGGTCTTTTTCCAGGAGAAAGTTGGTGGTTGCTCCCAGAGCACTGCCGCCGTGTCCGGGATCAATAACCAGGGTTTTCGGCGGTTGGCCTGCGGCAGTATCAGCAAACGTCAGTACAAGGTAGGTACGGAAAGTAACAGTATTGTCCGCTTGTTTTACCGGTTTGCGCTTGACTGTGGTCAGGCGGGGCTGGGTGGTGCTGTTATTAAACCTTGCTGCTATTGTCAGCTGGTTTTCGCCGGCAGTCACTGTCAAAGTCTTTACCCGATGAGAGGGCAGGGGGGTGATAACAGCCGTTCTTCCCGCAAGTTCCGGCAGGGACGGCCGGGCCTCCAGGGTGACTTCCACCGTGTTCGCTCGTTTATTTATATGATACTGTGGTTCTAATTTATGTAACAGCAAGTGGCCCGCACCGGTCACCTGTGTTTCCACCGCTATCGCGATAACGTCTTTGTGCTCAAGCTGAAACAGTTTGACTTCTACGACCGCCGGCGGTAAATGCGGTGGGGTTTGTAAGCCGGTGTCGGCAAGCGCCGGCAGGGGGAAAAGCAACAGGATGGCAGCAAGCACCCAGGTGAAAGCAGGTATAGGCATAGACATAAGCACACCTCACTTTAAACAGTCGTTCGGGAGTGTAATGTTAGGATTAATTCCGTGTTAAAGAATCTGACAGGTGGAGGCGGGCGATGCATTGACAACGCTCCACCACGGGCGTTTGACTTCCGCGTTTGCCAATACACCACCCGCTTGGAAAAATAGTTAGCACGTTATATATAACATGTATAGCATTCTGGCAAAAGATTGGCAAGTTTAAATATATAGGTGATTGAGTATTGACAAATGTACGTGTCCCTTGGTATTCTATATACACAAAATCAATATTGCTGAATATCAATGACCAGGAAGAGTAAACATACGCAGGAAGCTGCAGCGAGCCAATGATAGTGAGAGTTTGGCGCTAAACCGGTATGGCGAATGGGCCTGGGAGATACAGTCCGAGCCGTCTCAGGGACGGGGTAGGCGCTGTCGGATTCTTCCGCCGTTAGCAGGAAGCAGGTATCGGATAGTATCCCGTACTTTGATAAGCCGGGTCAGATGTTTGTCATGACCAATGAGGGTGGCACCGCGGGTTATTCCCCGTCCCTTGAGCTACGCAATAGCGTAGTTCAGGAGACGGGGTTTTTATATTTTGTGCCTGATACTTTAGCATTGCGGATAAGCCGCCAGCTGCGTTGTTGCCCTTCCGGGCGGTACGCTTAGCAGCTGAAGACTTCTCTGCAATTCCGGCAGACAATTATTTGTAGATAGGGAGGGACGTAAAAATGGAAAACAAACAACAGGAACTGGTTACCGTTGCCACCGGGCAGGAGGGGCGGTTTCGCTGGGCGGCGGTATCGGCGATGCTGCTGGCCATTGGTGCCATTCTCAGGCTGGTTAGTCCAAGTATTGGCGGTATTTCACCTAACTGGATTATTGCGATGTATTGTTTGGCGATTGTGCTGTTTCGTCCGTCACTGGGACGATCCATGGGTATTGGGTTGGTGGCCGGAGCGTTGTGTTTGGCTACTTCCAAATCGGTTTTTCCCTATGGCAATCTCATCAGCGAACCCATAGGAGCGCTAGTTTGCGCTATTGTAGTCAGTCTGCCGGTCAGCATGAAAATAGGGCTGATGGATTTCCGGCCGGCGGTAGGGGCCTTGTGCGGCACGTTGGCGAGCGGACTGACCTTTACCACCCTGGCAAAACTTATTCTGGGTTTGCCGCTTAATGTTTATCTTTATGGCATGCTGCCGGTAGTACTGACAGTGACTGTCGCCAATACGGTGATTGCCCAGGCAATGTATTATCCGGTTGCGGCATTGCTGAACGGTTTTGCCGCTAAACACAAGGAGGAGGAGATTCGTAAATGACTATTTGGAATCAAGCCATAGAAACAATGCCTATCGAGGCGATGCAAGAGCTGCAGCTTGGACGCCTGCGAGAACTGGTGGCCAGAATATATCGCAATGTTCCTTTTTACCGGGAGCGGCTAAAGTCACATGGGGTAGTACCGGAAGATATCAAGTCGCTGGCCGATATCGCAAAACTGCCGATGACAACCAAACAGGATATGCGTGATAATTATCCCTATGGGTTACTCGCGGTGCCGCTTCGCGAAATTTCCCGGTTTCATTCATCCAGCGGTACCACCGGCAGGTCAACCGCTGTTGCTTATACCAAAAACGATTTGGCTATGTGGGCTGAATCGCTGGGCAGGACACTGGCTGCCGGTGGTTTGGGGGCAGACTCGGTCTTCCAGGTTGCCGTCAATTATGGTATGTTTACCGGCGGTTTAGGAATGCATTATGCGGCCGAACATGTGGGAGCCGCCATTGTACCGGCTTCTTCCGGCAACCCGGTTCGTCAGGCCATCCTGATGAAGGATTTTGGCGTAACCGATATCATCATAACGCCTTCATATGCTCTGCATGTGGCTGAGGCCATGCAGGAGCAGGGTATTGATCCAAAATCTCTGGGGCTGAAGGCTGTGTTTTGCGGTGCGGAAGCCTGGACAGAGGGGATGAGGCTGGAGATTGAGAGATTATTTGACACCCGGGCTTATGATGTATATGGTTTAAGCGAAATTATCGGACCAGGTGTGGCTACCGACTGCCGCTGTCAGGAAGGCCTTCATTTCCATGAGGATTTGTTTTATCCGGAGATCATTGATCCGGTAACCGGCGAGGTGTTGCCGGAAGGAGCAAGCGGTGAACTGGTGATTACCACCCTGACCAAAGAAGGAATGCCGATGCTGCGCTACCGCACCCGCGATCTTACGGCGCTTGAACGAAAATCCTGCGCATGTGGACGTACCGGCATTACCATGAAACGGGTCACAGGCCGCAGTGACGATATGCTGATTATCCGTGGCGCCAATATATTTCCCTCTCAGATTGAGAGTGTGCTGTTAGAAATGGGCTCTACTGCGCCGCACTACCAGTTAATCATTGATCGACGCAATAATTTGGATGAACTGACAGTGCTGGTAGAACCGACAGAAGCAGGCTATATAGAGCTTGGTGAAGCCGGAATGCTCGGGATGGAAAAAGCCATCCAGAAACAGCTGAAAGCCGTGCTGAATGTCAAGGCCGCTGTGCAGATGGTGCCGCCGCATACCATTGCCCGCAGTGAAGGCAAGGCCAAGCGGGTAGTGGACCACAGAAAGCTGATATAAAGTAGACTTAGCTTCAGGAGGGGGTTTGACCCCATCTGAAGTTAGTCGCCCTTATCCAGGGACTTAGTCGCTCGCCTGTGCCCGTAGGGGTATACTCCTACCTGGAGAGGTGGGAGTCTTAGAGCGAGTTAGTCATCGGATAAATAACAGGATAAAAAAAGTAGGCTGCCGCGGTTTTCTGGCAACCTACTTTTTTTAACTATAAGGGTGGTTATCCTCTGAGGAATAAGCCTGTTTTAATTGGCGTTGGCCAAACAATCCTGCGCGACAAGGCGTTGGATAAAAATATTTTTGGTTGTGGTAAGATCAATGATTGTGCCGGTATGGGTTTTAATGATCGGTTTGTCCAGATGGTTGGGGTTAAAGAAAATAACCTGGCCTGTGCGTCCGTCGTTTAAGAGTACCGGCGAGTTGGTGAGACAGTCACGTACATGGCGGATAAACGGCTGACAGATCCCTTGGTCTAATTTATCGAACAGTTCTTTCGCCATATAGGTCAAAACCGGGAAGGGATTGGCATTCTCAGCAGCGTAAGCGTGCTGGTGAAAAAAGTCGGCAACGGCAATAATCCGGGCATAGGGATGGATTTTTTCACCGGCCGAGCCTAAGGGAACACCACTGCCATCCATCCATTCATGATGCTGCAAAGCGCTGAATAATACTTCCTGCGGTAATGACGGCACATGCTGGAGCAGTTTGCCGCCGTGGATTACATGGGCTTTGGGCTCAGGCTCGCCATCCTTGGCGATAACCAGTTTGCCAACATCATGTAAAAGACCTGCCAGAATGAGTACTTTTATCTGGTCATCGCTAAATTTAAGCTTGCGGCCGATAATGCTGCTGATGAAGGCTACCATAACCGAATGGCGGGTAACCTTGTCGGCGAGATTGTAGTCGCTTACCAGCAGGTAATCCATGATCGCCGGGCCGGTGGACAATACGGTAGAGTAGATGCTAAACGAAGTATCCTTTAGTTCCTGAATCGGAATTTGACGGCTATTCCGGATAAAATTAAAAGACTGGGCGGTAGTTGTTATCAACCCGTCGTATTCTTTAAAGAAGGTTGTGAACTCTTCAGTCACACGGCCCGGGGTGGCAGGGGCCTGCTCCGGTGATGCCTGTTCTGCCGGTGGGCCGTCAGGTGAATCACTAACGACAAAGACATGGCTGACATTCCACATCATTAATAGTGAAATCGTGCGGGGTGCAATTACTATGTCTTTTCCCAACAGCACTTTGCCGGTGGGTGATAAAACCGGTTCGCCGATTATCATACCTGGCATCAAATCTTTTACTGCAGTCATCGCAGTTGCCATAAGACCAACTCCTTTTGCTGACTATGTAGATTTTGCAAAGCAGACTTAGCTTTAGGCGAAGTGTTAAGTCCACCGGGAGATTATTCATTCAACCTCCAGTGGATTCCACTTTTGACTTCTGCTTGTTGCAGCTGGAGGTTTCAGCCTGGTTTGCCGTTCACTGAAAAATATCTCGGCAGTTTAAGTATAAGTTGTATTTTATTGGAATTCAATCAGTCAAAAGTCATAATGCTATTAGTACTTAAGTCCTGCAAGGGAAAACACAGTACTTTTTGTCAGACTAAGGAAAAATCCCGGCATAGGCCGGGATTTGGGCAGGTTAGTCCTGGGAGGCGGTAGTTACCTTTGGTTCAACGGTAAAGACCAGTTTCCCGGCAGGAGCGTGTAAAGTAACTTTGCTATTTTCCTGTATTTCGCTGCGAATGATCATTTTACTAAGTTCAGTTTCTACCAACTGGCTGATAAGACGTTTTAAAGGCCGGGCCCCGAATTGCGGGTCATAGCCTTCGTTGGCCAGCAGTTCAAGGGCGTTGTCATCCCAGGCCAGGCTGATGTTAAGCTGTTTATGCAGGCGCTTATTCAGGTTTTCCAGCATGATGGCGGCAATTTCAGCCACTTGAGCCGCAGTGAGGGCGTTAAAGACGATTATATCGTCTATCCGGTTTAAGAATTCAGGCCGGAAATGGTGTTTCAAAAGCTCCAGCACCCGTTCTTTGGCAGCCGCAAATTCGTTGTTGAGGATTTCGTGGGAGCCGAGATTGGAGGTCATGATGATAACGGTGTTTTTAAAGTCAACGGTACGGCCTTTGCTGTCAGTCAGGCGCCCGTCGTCCAAAATTTGCAGCAGGACATTGAATACATCATTATGGGCCTTTTCCACCTCATCCAGGAGCAGGACGCTGTAAGGACGGCGGCGGACGGCTTCGGTCAACTGACCGCCTTCATCATAGCCGACATAACCGGGAGGCGCGCCGATGAGGCGGGCAACCGCATGCTTTTCCATGTACTCACTCATATCCAGGCGGATCATGCTGCGTTCGTCATCAAACAGCACCTCGGCCAGTGTTTTGGCCAGTTCGGTTTTGCCGACACCGGTTGGTCCTAAGAAGATGAAGGAGCCGATCGGGCGGCCGGGGTCTTTGATCCCGGCCCGCGCACGGATGATGGCCTCGCTGATGGCGGTGACGGCAGTATCCTGTCCGATTACCCGGTGGTGCAGAACCGATTCCAGATTAACCAGCTTTTCCCGTTCACCGGTCATGAGTTTCGTGACAGGCACACCGGTCCAGCGGCTGACTACTTTGGCAATATCGTCTTCATCCACTTCTTCTTTAAGCATGGCTTTGTGAGACCGGTTCTGAGTCAGCCGTTCTTCTTCGGTTTTAAGCTTTTTCTCCAGTTCAGGCAGGCGCCCATACTTAAGCTCAGCCAGGCGGTTTAAGTCATAGCTTCGTTCGGCGGCTTCCATTTGGGTACGGACGGTTTCGATCTCTTCCTTTACCTCCCGCAGGCGGACGATAGCCTGTTTTTCTAACTGCCATTGGGCCTTGAGAGAATCTGCCTGCTCTTTAAGGCTGGCTAATTCGTGATGGATGCGCTCCAATCTGTCCTTAGAAGCCGTGTCGGTTTCTTTTTTTAATGCCTGCTCCTCAATTTCCAGCTGCATGATGCGGCGGAGGGCTTCATCCAGTTCGCTGGGCATGGAGTCAATTTCGGTGCGCAGCTTGGCTGCCGCTTCATCGACCAGGTCGATGGCCTTGTCCGGCAGGAACCGGTCGGCAATATAGCGGTCAGACAATACGGCGGCGGCTACCAGGGCGGCATCCTTGATTTTTACGCCATGGTGCACTTCATAGCGTTCCCGCAACCCCCGCAAAATGGAGATGGTATCCTCGGTACCGGGCTGATCTACCATAATCGGCTGGAAACGACGTTCCAGAGCGGCATCTTTTTCAATATGCTTGCGATACTCGTTCAGCGTTGTGGCCCCAATACATTTTAGTTCACCCCGGGCCAGCATGGGCTTCAGGATATTGCCGGCATCCATGGCGCCTTCGGCGGCACCGGCACCGACGACCGTGTGCAGTTCGTCGATAAATAATATAATTTTACCTTCTGCTTTGGTAATTTCGCTTAAGACGGTTTTGAGGCGTTCTTCAAATTCGCCGCGGAATTTGGCGCCGGCTACCATAGCTCCCAGGTCAAGGGAGTATACGGTTTTGTTTTTCAGGCTTTCCGGTACATCACCGGCGATAATCCGCCGGGCCAACCCCTCGACAATGGCGGTTTTGCCGACACCCGGCTCGCCAATCAGTACCGGGTTGTTTTTGGTACGGCGTGACAGAATTTCCACAACGCGGCGAATTTCTTCGTCCCGGCCGATAACCGGGTCTAATTTGCCCGCTTTAGCCAGTTCGGTTAAGTCCCGGCCATATTTGTTCAGGGCTTGCAAATTTTCGTCAGGATTGTCGCTGGTGATGGATTGGCCGCGCCGGAACTGGTTTACTGTCTCCAGAATCTTACCTTTGGTCAGGCCGAAATCACGGCAGGCAGCCACCACATCACTGTCGCCATCCTCGGCAATGGCTATCAGTAAGTGCTCGACACTAATATATTCATCCTTCATGGCGTTAGCCTGTTTTTCGGCTAAGGCCAGTACCCGGATCATGGCGGTATTCATTCTCAGCCCGCCGTCCTGGCCGCGTACCGATGGCAGGGTTTTGAGCAGTTGCTCCAGTTTGGCGGTGAGCATGCGGACATCAATTTGCAATTGGGCCAGGAGATAGGCCGTAATCCCTACGGCATCTTTAATCAGCGCCAGCGCCAAATGTCTGGTGGTTAGTTCCTGATGGTAATGTAAGGCTGCCAGTTGTTGCGACTCCTGCAAGGCGGCAGCCGCTTTCTGGGTATATTTTTCATTGTTCATAATGTGTAACCCCCTTCACAAATAATGTAAGTTTTTAAGCCGGTGGTTAGTAGCGTGCCAACCCTAATCCTACCGTTTTAAGGTTGGCATGCTACTAGGCTGTTTATAATTTAATATTACCAGAAAAAGGTTCTCAGTTGGAGTTGAATAAACGGCAATAACAGCCGATTTTTGCCGTTTAACAGCCAATTTCCAGGAAAAAATCCAGCCGGACGCAGGCTGTCTAACTTTTACTGACTTTTTGACTTTATTTGACCTTAGATGGTTTTAAAAATAAAAAAAATGCTTATAACAACCTGCATTTTATGGTATTAGTGTATAATGGAGGGGAGAAAAAAATACGAACTAAATTTTGCTGCAGGATATTTACGGGGAAGATGGTGCAAATAATTGGCTAACGGGTTTGATTTTGGTATAAGCGTAATCATTGTGCTGCTTATTCTGATTGATGTGTATCTTGTGGTGCGGATTAATAAGCACAAGCGGACAGAAGCGCTGCTGTGGCAGCAAAGTGAAGAGCTTAAGTCGGCTCAGTCAGAATTGGCCGCACAAGAGGAAGAACTCAGGCAGGGCTTTCATGAATTATATTTGAATGAAGAAAAAATCCGGCAGCACGAAGAATTGTCCCGCCTGGTGGCTGAAGGGGCTAATGATGCCCTGTGGGTCTGGGATATGGTTACCGATGCTCTGGTCGTGTCGGAGCGGGGACGGGAACTGTTGGGACTGCCGGAACACGTAGTCAATACGAAGGAAAAATGGAAGCAGCTTATCCACCCGGAAGATTTGCCGCATATGCTGGATAAATTGGAAGAACATTTGAGCGGATGTAACTCCTTTTATGGGGCTGAGTACCGGATTGCATCACCTGAGGGGGGTTACCGCTGGGTTTTATCCAGAGGCAAGGTAATGTTTGACAGTCAGGGGCAGCCGGTGCGAATGGCCGGCTCCTATACCGATATTACTGAGCGTAAGTATAAAGAAGAAAAGATTAAGCATATGGCCTATTATGATGCGCTTACCGGTCTTGCCAACAGGGAACTGCTGACAGAAACGGTCAATCAAGCTTTGGCCGCAGCCAGGCAAGACGGGTCGCAGGGGGCGGTCCTGTTTATCGATATTGACAATTTCAAACAGATTAACGATACCTACGGACATTCCTGGGGAGATAAACTGCTTGTCAATATTAGCGGCAAACTGACAGCCTTGGTATATGAGGCAGGCATGGTGGCCAGATGGGGTGGCGACGAAATTATTATCTTTCTGCCCAAGATCAATAAGACTGAGGAGTTTGCCGCTTATGCCGATAAGATCATGAGACTGCTTGAAAAACCCATTCTGGTAAATGAGCATGTTTTTTATATTACGGCCAGTGTCGGTGTTGCTCTCTATCCGATGCATGGCGATAATATTGACGAACTGTTGCGCAATGCCGACACTGCCATGTATCTGGCGAAAAACTCCGGCAAACGTACCTACATGATGTTTAATAAAACCATGCATGAGGCTGTTGTGGAAAAAACGCTGATGGAGGCCAGGCTGCGCCGGACGCTGGAGCAGCAGGAGCTTAGACTGCTTTATCAACCGCAAATTAATGCCAATTCAGGCCGGGTAGAGGGTTTTGAAGCACTGCTTCGCTGGGAAAGTCCTGATTACGGCCTGGTAGCGCCGCCGAAGTTTATTTCACTGGCAGAAGAAACCGGCCTCATTGTGGAGATGGGCAACTGGGTATTGGAACAGGCCTGTAGATTTAGCCGGCAACTGCATGCCGGCGGCAGCGGCTGGTTGTATACGGCGGTAAATATTTCGGTTGTACAGCTTATGCAGGAGGATTTTGTTGAAAAGGTGATCTCCGTACTGGCTGAAACAGGGGTGCCGCCACAGTATCTGGAATTGGAGATTACCGAAAGCGTGTTGATGGAACGGTTTGAGGAAAATATTCGCAAGCTGGAGGCGCTGAGAGAACTGGGAGTGAGGATTGCGCTTGACGATTTTGGCAGTGGTTATTCGTCCCTGACCTATCTGAAAAAATTGCCGATTGCTGCTTTGAAAATGGACAAGGCTTTTGTTGACGATATCGCAGTTGGCGGTGTTGATGCTGCCATTACCGGCAGCATTATTGAACTGGCGCATCAGATGGGGCTGCAGGTTGTAGCCGAGGGTGTCGAGAACGGGGACCAGTTAAGATACCTTAGAGAGAAGAAATGTGATATTATTCAGGGCTATATTATTAGCCGTCCGCTGCCGCCGGAAGCTTTTATTGTTTGGCTGCAGCAGCATGGCGGGCTGCTTGGCGGCCGGCAGGAAGCAGGTCATAGCTGGGCTACTTATTATGAGGGGTGATAATATGAAAAATGTATTAACAATTGCGGGCTCTGATTCCAGTGGCGGGGCAGGCATTCAGGCAGATATCAAGACCTTTTCCGCCCATGGCGTGTTCGGTATGAGTGTGATTACAGCGGTTACCGCCCAAAATACGCAGGGCGTATTTGCCGTGCAGGATATTACGCCGGAAATCATTGCAAAACAGATAGACGCCGTGTATGAAGATATTGATGTGGCTGCCGTCAAAATCGGGATGGTGTCGCAAATCGATACCATCACTACCATTGCGGACAGGTTAAAACAGCATGGGGCCCGGAATATTGTTGCCGATCCGGTTATGGTGTCCAAAAGCGGATTCCACCTTTTAAACCCGGATGCAGAAGCTACTTTGATGCGGGAACTGCTGCCGCTGGCCGATATTGTAACCCCCAATATTCCTGAGGCGGAGGTTATTACCGGACGCACGATTGCCACCCTGGAGGATATGGAAGCCGCGGCCCGGCAAATTTTTGCCTTAGGACCCAGGCATGTACTCATGAAGGGCGGTCACCTGCCCGGTGATTCAACCGATATTTTGTTTGATGGCGAACGGTTTGTCTATTTTAAATCTCCCCGGATTGTTACTAAAAATACGCATGGTACAGGCTGCACGCTGTCTTCGGCCATTGCCGCCAATTTGGGCCAGGGATTGTCTGTCGCAGAGGCGGTGGCTGCAGCCAAAGAATATATAACCATTGCTATTGAACACTCTTTCGCTATTGGGAAGGGTGTTGGCCCTACCCATCATTTCTATACCTTATATAACAAGGCAGGAATGTTTAAGTAAGCTTATAGCTATTGCCGGGCATTCCAGGGACGGCTGTCAGGGGCACTGGCTGCAAGCAGTCCGGGCAGGCTGTTTTATATATGCCTGCGGCTTAGCGGACTTTTTTTGAAGTAGGAATTCGGTGGCGGAAAAGCAGTCACTTCGGTTTCCAGTTCATCGAAAGATTCAAGCTCGCTGGAAATAGTACTTTCGTCTGTCGTAACGGGTGGCGGTGGCGCAGGGGGGGCCGGGAATATACCCTCCGGCGGCGGTCCGAAGCAGGAGCCGCAAGGGCGGTTTAATGCCTGCCGCAATGCTTCCAGAATAATGATCTGTTCGGCGGTGCGGCAAGGGTCATCGACGCTGCCGCAGTCGGACAAGAGTCTGACAATATCGATAGGGGCGCAGGTGACGGCTAAGAACTGGCTGCTGAAGGCTATCTTGCAGCATAAGAGTTCAAGCAGGATGTCAATTAGCGTTCCTGCCCGGTCATAACGGATGACTGACCGCTCGTAGATTTCAAAAGGCACGCCAGGGGTGCGCTGGATTTCTTCCGCTGCTCCGACCAGCAGCCGGTAAGAACTGACCAATGAGGAAAAGTTGGGAATAACAGCACTGATATCGCCTAAAATAGCATTAATAATAGTTAGCGTGTTGGTGCTCATAAATTACCCCTCCCCTTGTTGAAACTACTTATAATATATGCCGTATGTAGCCGAATGACCAATTATGCCGCTAATTTCGTTTTTGCCTGCGGTGGAGCATTGTTAATACACCATCCGCCGGCGCCTATCATATTCTTTAATGTGGAATATATATAAGTGGCATTTTGGGGAAATAACTATGGTACTCGAAGGAAGTCATTGTCTACGTCTGCTGCCTGCATCTGCGGGTTGTGGATAAATCTATTTGTCAAAAAACTCAATGGAGGCGCGAATGCAGCACGGTCCGTCTATAATTCCGATGTTGATTATTTTTTCGTTCTTAGCGGGGATAGCCTGGCTGGGAGGCCGGGTTTTACCCAAATGGCATGAAGTATATGCCGGCCCAAGGGTTAGGTATGCATATTGGGGGGCCACACTGTTCGCTGTGGCGATTTTGATTTTTAGCCGCTGGCTGCGGCCGGCCGGCGGTTTTCCCGGTGAGTGGTTCCGGTACTTTATTTACTTTGCCTATATCTGGATTGTCGGCCTGGTGTTTATGCTGGTGGTACTGCTGGCAGGCTATGTGGTCAAACGCCTGTTGCGGCGGTTGGCGGCTCGCCGGGTAACCGCTGCCTGTGAACAACCCGGGTCTGATACGGCAGAGGCAGCAGCCGGACAGCGGGGGATAACGCGGCGCCAGTTTCTTGAGGGAATGTCGGCCGCTATACCGGCAGTGCCGCTGGCGGTCAGCGCTTACGGGGTTATCGGCGGCGATACGCAGCTTGTTGTAAACAGGCATACGCTTATCTTTCCCCAGTTGCCGCCATCACTGGCAGGTTTTAGGATTGCCCAAATCAGTGATACCCATATTGGTTCGTTTTTTGGCATGGATAAGCTGGACAGGGTACTCTCCCTGGTTATGCAGGAGCGGCCGGAAGTTTTGGTGATTACCGGCGACCTGATTGATGACTTAGCCTTACTGCCGCCAACGATGGAACGTCTGACAGCTTTCCAGTCACAACTGCCGCAGGGGATTTTCTATTGCTGGGGCAACCATGAATACTTCCGTGATATCAACCGTATTCGCCAGGCGCTGTACAAGAGCCCTATTGTTGTTCTGGAAAATAGCAATACGGCTGTTGGCAGCGGCTTGTATCTGGCAGGGGTTGACTACCCCTGGAGCAAGGACAGAGGGGAACAGGAAATGGTGCGGCAGCAGTTTTTTACCCAGGCCGTTCGCGGCATTCCGGCAGAGGCCTTTACTGTATTGCTTACCCATCATTCCGCTTTTCTGGATGAGGCTTTTGCCGCCGGCATACCGTTGTCACTGGCCGGGCATACCCATGGCGGTCAGGTGAATCTTTTTGGCAAGTCGTTGCTGCCCATCCAATATAAATATATGCGCGGCATGTTCCGGCAGGGAGAATCCTATGGCTATGTCAGTACCGGCACTGGACACTGGCTGCCGCTGAGGATTGGCTGCCCGGCCGAAATCAGTGTTTTTACATTGCAGCGGGAAACCGCCAGAGTGTAGCCGGCAAGGCTTTACCGGAGAGCCATAAGGCTGTTTGGTTACAAAACGGAGGACATACATGAAGGAAGTACCGGATATTATTGCGCATAATCTCAAAATTTTGTTCATCGGCTTCAATCCCGGACTCAGGTCGGCGGCAACGGGTCATCATTTTGCCGGACATTCCAATAGGTTTTGGAAGCTGCTGGCGGCATCAGGGTTGACGCCGCAGCTGCTCAAACCGGAAGAAGACCACAGGCTGCTTACCTGGGGTTATGGGATTACCAATATTGTAGCTCGCCCCAGCCGGGCAGCGGCTGAGATCACTAAAGCGGAATATCAGGCCGGGCGGGAAATCCTCAAAGACAAGCTCCGGCAATACAAGCCGCAGGTTGCCTGTTTTGCCGGCATAGGAGTATACCGGGAGTTTATCAGGCAGCCGGGCATTGGCTGCGGGCTGCAGCCCGTATGCTCGGTGGAGGGTGTTGCTGACTTTGTGGTTCCGTCGCCAAGCGGGCTGACCCGCATATTATTTCAGGACCAATTGGTGTATTATCAGGAATTGCTGGGATTGATAAAGTAGACTTAGCCGCTCGCCTGTGCCCGTAGGGGTATAACTCCCACTTGTAGAAGATGGGAGTCTTAGAGCAGGTTAGTCATCAGGTAAAATGTTAGAAAAAGGGATAAGACAAGCGCTTGCTCAAGCAAGCGCTTGATTTTCTCTTCAAATCGAGCAGTAGTGAAAGTTGGCGTCCAAGAAAAAACTAGGTATAATGATAAAGGATTATGCATACGAGAGGGGTACATAGTATGTCTAAAAAGTGGATTGTCTTTGCTAGTCTGGTTATGTTTGTGCTAGCTATCGGTTTGGCCGGCTGCGGCAGCAACCAGCCAGCTCAGCCTGCCGGTGCCAAAGTTCTTAAAGTAGGTGCCGAGGCTACTTTCCCGCCATTTGAATTCCAGGATGAAAAGAGTAAAGAGTATGTTGGCTTTGACGTTGACATGATGAAAGCCATTGGTAAGCAGATGGGGGTAGAGGTGCAAATTGTAAACACCGCATTTGACGGCCTGATTCCCGCACTGGAAGGCGGTCAGATTGACGTGATTGCGTCAGCTATGACGATTACCGATGAACGTGCTAAGAAAGTCAATTTTTCTAAGCCTTACTACCAAGCCGGCTTGTCCATGGTTGTGAAAGCCGACAATGATACTGTTAAGACCTTCAAAGACCTGGAGGGCAAACGGATTGCCGTACAAATTGGTACCACCGGTGCCGCACAAGCCAGGAAAATTAAAGATGCCAAAGTGCGTGAGTTCAATAGTGCCTCCGAAGCGTACCTTGAACTTAAGGCCGGCGGCGCTGACGCTGTTGTGAATGACCTGCCGGTAAACCAATATTTTCTGACTAAAGGCGGCGATAAAGATGCCAAGCTGGTTGGGGAAATACTGGACGCCGAAGAATATGGTATTGCTGTGACTAAAAAGAATACAGAACTGGCCGGAAAAATCAACAAAGCTCTGGATGAGTTAAAACAAAATGGCGAGTATGCCAAAATCTATGAAAAATGGTTTGGTAAACAGCCGCAATAGTGAGCTTATGAAAGCCGTATCAGCTGCCTTGCTGGTGCGGCTTTTTCTTTATCTGGCCGGCAGGTAAAAATCCTGTTTTTGTCCAATACCTATAAGTAAGGAGATGATTGCGGATGAAAAAACTTATACTAGGCGGCCGGGCCATTATTACCGGCCGAGGCTCCATCGCGGAGCTCGGTAATATACAGGCCGGCCGGGCCTTCATCGTTACCGGCGGCAGCGCTATGCAGACAAGCGGTATCATTGCAAAACTGGAGGCCATCTTACAGGCAGCCGGCTGCGTCACCTGTGTATACGGCGGGATCGGCAAAAATCCGGATACCCAGGCTGTTCTGGACGGACTTGCCAGTATGCGGAATTTCCGGCCCGATGTGCTGGTGGCTGTAGGCGGCGGCTCGCCGATTGATGCTGCCAAGGTTATGGCGTTATTTTATGATTATCCGGAACTGGACTTTGCTTGTGCTCAGACGGCTGAATTGCCGCAGGCGCGCAAGCAGCTGCAGTTTGTTGCCATTCCTTCGACTTCCGGCACCGGGACGGAGGTAACGCGAGCTGCCGTCATTACTTTCCGGGAGTTAGAGCTGAAAATTGGCTTGAAAACGCCGGCCTTTATTCCTGATCTGGCGATTCTTGATGCCGATATTACCATGACAATGCCGGACAATGTCGTGGCCGAGACGGGTATGGATGCACTTACTCATGCAGTAGAATGCTACATTAACCGGAATGCAGACGATGTCAGCGCAGTATTGGCCAACGGAGCGACAGCCGGTTTGTTTGCCTGGCTGCCGGTATCTTATCAGGAAAGAACCATTGAGAGCCGGGAAAAAGTACACCATTATCAGTGCATGGCCGGACTGGCCTTTGATAATACCGGCTTGGGTATGGCTCACGGTATTTCCCATGCTCTGGGCGGCAAATTCAATCTTGGGCACGGCTTGCTCAATGCCATTGCGCTGCCTTATGTGCTGGCATATAACGCGCAAGACCCTGTAGTGGACGGACGGTTGGCTGAACTGGCACAAAGTATCGGGCGCCAGGGCGGCAGCGCTTTTATCGCAGCAGTCAAGGAGCTTAACCGGCAGCTTGCTATTCCTGCCAGTCTGGCAGAGGCCGGTATTACCTGCGCTGCTTTGGAGGAGGACTTTGCCGGGCTTGTGGAAAATTGCCTTAAAGGCTCTACCAGAGCAAACCCGGTGCCGGTAACCGCCGGGCAAATGGCGGAAATTCTTAAACATATGCACAGGGGTATGTAAATTTACAATTTTGGCAGTGTAATTCAACCAAAAAGCGGCTTATGGCAGTGAATTATATAGCAATATGAGGAGGAGCAGGCGTGTGAAACTCACTTTTATTTTAGGCCGGGCCGGCTACGGCAAGACCTGGCAATGTATTAATGAAATAAGTGCACGGCTGGCCGAATTGCCTGACGGCCGGCCGCTTATTTTTATTGTGCCGGAACAGGCCACCTATGAGGTCGAACGGGCCCTGGCCACGGCTTGTCCGTCTGACGGCTTTGTCAGAGCCCATGTCGTGGGTTTCCGCCGCTTGGCTCACCGGGTGCTGCATGAGACCGGGGGGGCTGCCAGGCCGCATATTTCCGAATTGGGCAAGCGGATGGTTTTTAGCCGTCTGCTTATGGAAAATAAGGCGAACTTTAAACTGCTGGCCCGGGCAGCTGCGGAAAAGAGTTTTGCTGCCACTGTTGAAGGTCTTGTCAAAGAGTTTAAAACCTATGGCATTGGCCCGGACAAGCTGCATGAACTGGCCGGTGACGAAGCCTGCCAGGGCAGTCAGGCGCTGGCAGGAAAAGTTCACGATTTGGCGCTCTTGTACCAGGGCTTTGAGGATTTCCTGGCCGGACGGTATACGGACCCGGAAGATTATCTTGGCTTGCTGGCCGAAAAGATACCGGAATCGAGTCTGTTGCAGCAAGCCGAGGTATGGGTGGATGGCTTTGCCTGGTTTACGCCGCAGGAATATGCGGTACTTACCGCCATCTTGCAAACTGCAGCAGCTACGACAGTTACCCTTTGCCTGGAACAGCCTGATACTTCGCTTCACGCCCGGGAAGAAGCGCTGTTTTACCGCCAGTGGGAAACCTACCGTAAAATCAAGCAGTTGGCGACAGGGCTAAAGGCTGAGATTGTCTGCCGGGAGCTGCCTGTACCCCACCGTTTCCGGCGGCCGGTGCTGGCGGTGCTTGAACAACAGTTTTTTGGCGGGAAAAGCCAGGATGCGCCGGCTGTTGACAATAGTTTTATCCTGGCAGAAGCAGCCAACCGCCGGACCGAAGCCGAGGCCATTGCCTGCGAAATGATCAGGCTGAGCCGGGAGGAGGGCCTGCGCTGGCGGGATATGGCCGTTCTTATCCGGGACATGGATAGCTATGCCGAACTGATGGCCACCGTACTGGCCGACTACGCCATCCCGTTTTTCCGAGACAACACCCGTCCGGCAGTTCATCACCCGCTGGCAGAGCTGGTGCGCTCCGCGCTGGATATTGTGCTGGAAAAGTGGAGCTATGAGCCGGTATTTCGCTGCCTCAAAACCGATTTGGTGCCGGTAACGCGGGATGAAGTGGATCTTTTGGAAAACTATTGTCTGGAATTTGGTATTCGCGGTTCGCGCTGGACAAATCCGGAGCCCTGGCCTTTCCGCCGCCGCTACTCGCTGGCCGAGGACGAATGGGCCGGCGATGAACCCGGTCCGGGTGACCAGGCGTATTTGGCCAAGATTGATTCCATCCGCCGCCAGGGTACGGAGCAGCTGGTGAATCTGTCCGGCAGATTAACGCCGGCGCTGCGGGAGGGTCTGCCGCCGCTCAAGCTGGTGCAGGCTGTCTATGATTTTTTAACCGGCCTGCAAGTGGCAGACAGGCTTACGGCCTGGGCGACTGCCGCCGAGGAAGCCGGGGATCTGGAGCAAGCCCGGGAACATCAACAAATGTGGCCTAAGCTCATAGAGCTGCTGGACCAGATTGTCGATACCTTTGCCGACCAGCCGCTGACGCTGGAGGAGTTTGCCGCCATTGTCAGTGAGGGGTTGGAAGGCACCAAACTCAGTCTGATTCCGCCAGGGCTTGATTATGTGACAATTGCCGCCTTGGAACGCACCCGGCGGCTGAAGATAAAAGCGGCCTTTGTGCCTGGCGCCAGTGACGGTGTATTACCGCGCCGCCGCCGGGAAGAGGGTTTATTAAGCGACAGTGACCGGGCGCTGCTAAAAAAGCTGGGGCTTGAACTTAGCGGCGGCGCGGTGGACGATGTCTTTGCCGAACAGTTTTTGGTATATACGGCCCTGACCCGGGCCAGCCGGTTCCTCTGGGTGAGTTATCCCCTCGCAGATGCTGAGGGCAAAGCGTTGACACCCTCCCCGATTGTCAGACGCCTCAAGGAAATTACCGGCAGCACGCCGCTGGCCCTGCCGGTTGAGCCGCCGCCCGGGCGGGAAGCCGGATACCTGGCCAGGCCGGAGCGTGCTTTGGCGGCGCTGGCAGGAGCCCTCCGGCTGTACCGGGAGACCGGACAGATGAGCCCGGCATGGTGGGATGTTTATAATTGGGCGCTGACTGCAGACAATTGGCGTGACCAATTAACAATAAAGCTTGCCGGACTGTTTCATCATAATCAGCTTGGACGGCTTGAGCCCGGTTTGCCTGGCAGGCTGTATGCGAAAAATGGTGTGCTGCGCGGCAGCGTAACCCGGTTTGAAGCTTTTCGTGCCTGTCCGTTCAAGCATTTTGCCCAATATGGCCTGGCGCTTAAGGAGCGGGCCTTGTATCAGTTGCAGTCCCCGGATCTGGGGCAGTTTTTACATGCTGTGCTCAAACAGTTTGGTGACCGGCTGGCTGAAACCGGCCAAAGCTGGGGTGACATAACACAGAATCAGATTGGTGATTTGTGTACCGGTATTGTAACCGAACTGGCGCCCAAGCTGCAGAATGAAATCCTGTTAAGCAGCAAACAGCATGAGCATCTGGTAACACGGCTGACACGGCGGGCTGTGAAGGCGGTAAGCCGCCTGGCCGCCTGGGCGAAGGTCAGTCAGTTCAGGCCAATGGCTTTTGAGCAGGCGTTCGGGCGGGGGCAGAATGCCTTGCCGCCGTTAACGCTGGCATTGCCTGAAGCCAAGGTGGAAGTGGCCGGACAGATTGACCGCCTGGATATCGGCGAGTACGACGGGCGGCAATATGTACTGGTGATTGATTACAAATCAGGCGGAGCCTGGCTCAGTCTGACTGAAGTATACTATGGCCTTAAGTTGCAGCTGCTTACCTATTTGCTGGTGGCAATGAACGCCCGGCAGGGTGAGGATGCCTGTCTGCCGGCCGGTGTGCTGTATTACTTTTTGAAAAATCCCGTTGTGTCGGCCGCGACCCTAAGGACACCGGAACAAATTGAGAAAGATATCAATGCCAGACTCAAAATGCCGGGCTGGCTGCTGGCTGACACCACTATTGCCGGTATGCTGGAGCAAACGCTGGACGGCTGGTCGGAGTTTTTCAAGATCGCGCTTGGCAAAAAAGGTTTTTATGAAAGCTGTATGGACAAGCTTAAAACCGGTGAAGAGTTCGAACTGTTATTGATCCATGTGGAGCAGGAGTTACTGGCAGTAGCTGCCGCTATTTTAGCAGGGGAAACCGCTATCAGGCCGTATCGCCTGGATAAAGCCACCCCGTGCGGCTATTGCGATTTTCGCCCGGTATGCCAGTTTGACCGCAACTTGCCGGAAAACGACTATTTGGTGTTACCCAGGCTGGTGGATCAGGAAATACTTAATGAGCTGCGCCGGCGCAAAGGAGGCACAGAGTAATGCAATGTTCACCAGAACAACAGGCGGCCATCGAGACCCGCAATCATAATCTGCTAGTTGCCGCCGCTGCCGGGTCAGGCAAGACATGGGTGCTGGTGGAGCGCATCATCAGCCGGATTGTTGATCCGGCTGAGCGGCTAAGTGTTGACAGCCTGCTGGTGGTGACCTTTACCAATGCTGCTGCCAATGAAATGCGCAGCCGTATTGGTGAGGCGCTGAATGCGGTGCTGAATAAGCCGGAATTGACAGACCCTGACCTTAGGCGGCATGTACAGCGGCAACTAGTGCTGCTGAATGCTGCCAATATTTCCACCTTGCATGCTTTTTGCCAAAGCCTGGTACGGCAGTATTTTTACCTATTACCAATTGAGCCCAATTTCCGGATTGCCAATGATACGGAAATAACACTTATTAAGAGTGATGTACTGGAAGCGGTGTTTGAAGAGGGCTATACGCAGGCCGACCCGGATTTTCTGACCCTGATTGAGCATTATGGTGACGAGGCCGGCGATGATTCGCTGGCCGGACTGGTGCTTAAACTGTATGAATTCTCCCGGAGCCATCCCTGGCCTGAAGACTGGCTGGACAGCTTGCCCGGCGTTTTTGCGATAGCGCCGGAGGCTGATTTTGATAGTACCCCCTGGTCTGATTTGGTACGGGACAAAATTATTTTAGACTGGGAAGATGCCAGGCAGGGGCTGACCGCGCTGCTGGAGGAGGCCCAGAGACCGGGGAATCCGGCACCCTATGGGGAGACCTTCGCCGAGGATATCCGGATTATTGATCAGCTGCTGGCAGCTGCCCGCACCTCCTGGGCAGCCTTGTCTGCGGCGCTGGCGGAGGCAAGTTTTCCCCGGATTGCAGCAGTAGGCAAGGAAGTGCCTAAAGCAGTCAAAGACTATTTCCAGGGACAGCGTAATAAAGCCAAAAAACGTATTACTGATGCTCGGGCGGCCTATTTTGAACGCAGCGGTCAGGAACTTGTCCAGGATTTGCGTCAGGCGCAGCCGCTGGTTATGGCCTTAGTCAAACTTGTCAAGGCGTTTGCCGCAGGCTATCTACAGGCCAAGCAGGCTAAAGGGGTAGTTGATTTTAACGATTTGGAGCATTTCTGTCTGGCGGTGCTGCGGGATGCAGCAGCTACCCCGGCCGACTCCAGGCCGTCGGCGGTGGCGGTCGGTTTGAAAGCGAAATTCAGCGAAATTATGGTGGATGAGTATCAGGATACCAACCGGGTGCAGGAAGAAATCATCAGACTTGCTGCCAATGAGGCGCAGCCCAACCTGTTTATGGTGGGCGATGTTAAGCAAAGTATTTACCGTTTCCGGCTGGCCGAGCCGGCCTTGTTTATGGATAAGTACCATAACTACCGCTCAGGTGCGCTGGCCGGTTGTAAGCGTATTGATTTGAGCCAGAATTTTCGCAGCCGGGCGGGGGTGCTCTATGCGGCTAATTTTTTGTTTGGCCAGCTGATGACCAAGCGCACCGCAGAACTGGATTATGGCCGGGATGAACAGCTCAATCCGGGGCCTGATTACCCGGCGGTGGCGCTGGGAAGTCTGGACGGCCCGGTAGAGCTCCTGATAATTGACCGGGATAAAGCCGATGCCATCGAGGATGAAACAGAGGGCAGTGAGGCTACGGAAGCACAAGGTGCGGAGCAGGAAAGCCGGGATAATTCTCTAACCGGTACCGAGATGGAAGAAGAACTGAGTGCCTTTGAGCAGGAAGCCGTCATTATTGCCCGGCGCATTTATGAGCTTATGAACGGCGGGTATCAGGTATATGATAAACAGGAGGGCGGCTATCGGCCCTTACGGTATCGCGATATTGTGATTTTACTCCGTTCGGTCCAGGGCAAGGCCCAGGCTTTGCAGGATATGCTGCGGCAAAACGGCATTCCTTGTTATGCCGAACTGGCCTCCGGCTATTTTGCCGAAACTGAAATTACCGTCATGCTGGCACTGTTGGCGGTGATTGATAACCCGCACCAGGATATCCCGCTGGCGGCGGTACTCCGGTCGCCGCTGGTGGGGCTTACCGGCGACGAACTGGCCCAGTTGCGGTTATGCCGGGAGCAAGGCAGCCTTTGGGAAGCGGTGCAGGCTTATGGCCGGACACCGGTGGCCTCCCGCCGGACGGTGCTTTTTTTAGAACAGCTTCATGCCTGGCGCAGTCTGGCGCGGCGCAAGGGCGTGGCCGAACTTATCTGGCGGATTTACCATGATACCGGCTATTATGATTATGTTGGCGGCATGCCGGGCGGCGTATTGCGGCAGGCAAACCTGCGGGCGCTGTTCGACCGGGCCCGCCAGTATGAGACCACCAATTTCCGCGGTCTTTTCCGCTTTTTACGGTTTATTGAGCGGCTTAAGGCTAAGGATTCCGACCTGTCGGTAGCGCGGGCGCTGGGCGAGAGCGAGGATGTTGTCAGAGTCATGAGCATCCATAAGAGTAAGGGGCTTGAGTTTCCGGTGGTAATAACGGCAGATATCGGCAAGAGTTTCAATATGCAGGATGCTGCCGGGCTGGTGTTATGTCATAAAGAACTGGGGGTAGGTCCCTATGTCACTCTGCCGGAGCTGCGTTTTCGCTATCCGACCCCGGCGCGTTGGGGAATTCAGCATAAGCTGGAGCTTGAAACCAAAGCCGAAGAATTACGCATTTTGTATGTGGCGCTGACCCGAGCCCGGGAAAAGCTTATCCTTGTGGGTTCGGCGAAAAAACTGGCGCAAAAATGCGCCGGTTGGTGCCGCTCAGTGGGACAACCGGCAGAAAAGCTGCCAGCCAGTCAGGTAATTAAGGCTAAAAGCTATCTGGACTGGGTTGGTATGGCAGTGGCGCGCCATGCCGACGGCACAGTTATCAGAGAGTATGGCGGGTGCGAAAGTCTGCCGGCACCGGAATTGGCGGCACATTCTTCGGCATGGAAGGTTAACATCTATTCTGCGGACGCCATCACGCCGCTTAATCAGTCCGAACAGGCTGACGATGCATTGCTGGAAGCGGTCCGCCGTTTGGAGCCGGTGGCCGCTGGCACAGATACTAAGTGGGTGGACGATATTTTGCATTGGGAATATAGCTGTGCGGCGGCGGTTGAGAGGCCGGCCAAGCTGGCTGTGTCGGAGATTAAACGCCGGCTGGAACTTGTGGCAACCGAAGAGGCTAAACCTCTCTTTGAATTGCCTGCCATACACGCCCGTCCCCGTTTTCTCCAGGCTGCCACCGGCATGACACCGGTAGAGTATGGTATTATGATCCATACGGTCATGCAGCATATTGACCTTACAGGGGAATTTTCCCCTGAAGCCATTGCCGGCCAGGCTAGCTCGCTGGAGCTGCGGCAAATCTTGCTGCCAGGACAGGCTGCGGCGGTGGACTCTCAACTGATTGCCGATTTCTTTGCCTCCGGTTTGGGGCAGCGGCTCAGCAAGGCTTGTCAGGTATGGCGGGAAATGCCGTTTAGCCTGATGCTGCCGGCCGAAAAGTTTTATGCTGAGCTTACAGGCTGCGGAGAACAAATTTTTGTGCAGGGGGTTATTGATTGTCTGTTTGCTGAAGAAGACGGGTTGGTGCTGCTGGACTATAAGACCGACAAGGCAGCCTCGGCGGACGAACTTGCCGCAAAATATGCTGTTCAACTGAGTATGTACGCCCACGCGGTTGAGCGCATTCTCGGAAAGCCGGTAAAGGAGCAATACCTGTATGCTTTTGCCCTGGGGCGTGCAATCAAGGTAGAGTCTTTGGGGTAAGAGAACCGGTTCATAAAAAACAAAAATCAGGCTGCATAACTAGCAGCCTGATTTTTGTTTTTTATGGGATAATGGGACGAGGGGACAGGTCACTTGTCCCACATTATTTAATACCGAAGCAGCAGGATTAGCTTGACAAGGAGATTCTAATAAATTACAATTTAATCAATCGATTAATTAAAACTGATATGGCTTTATTAGAGCTAAGCGAGAGAGGAGTACATTTGTGGAAAAGAACACTAAAGAAAAGTTAATTGAGGCCGGTGAAAAATTGTTTGCCCTGAAGGGTTTGGCAGGCGTATCTATTCGGGAGCTTTCGCAAGAGGCCGGAGCCAACAGTGCCCTAATTTCCTACCATTTTGGCAGCAAAGAAGGATTGTATGCAGCCGTTTTGGAAAATCAGTTTTCGCCGATCGGTGCGTTATTGGACTCGGCAGCGAGGGAAGATGCCTCTCCCACCGAAAAGATTATCAGCTATGCCCGCAATGTGGCTGTTGTACATGGAAGAGTGCCTTTTCTCACTAAGTTTATGATGGGAGAAATCCTAAATCCATCCCGGTTTTTTGAACCGGTTATCCGCAAATATATTGAACGTGCCTACCGGTTTTTGACCGATACACTTAATGAAGGGATTGCCTGTGGTGAATTCCGCAAAGATATGGACGTAAAGACGGCAGCCTTGTCCTTAGCAGGCATTATAAACTTTTACTTTATTTCCCGGCCTATTTTCCGGCATTTTGTTTCAGATAGCTCTGCACAGGATGAACAGTATGTAATGCAAGCGGTAGACATCTTTTTGAATGGGGTGAAAAATTACGATGGTCAATAAAAAGCTGCTGGCAGGTATTCTGGTTGCTGTTATCGCAGCAGGGGCGGCAGGTTATAAGTATCTAAGACCGGTAGAAAAAGGTATTACCGCAACAGGCACAATTGAAGTTACCAGAGCCGATATTATGCCTAAGGTGAACGGTTATCTGGCAGAGCTTCAGCTAAAAGCAGGCGATACGGTAATCGCCGGGCAAAAGATTGCCACAATTACGCGCGCTGATTTGGCAGCGCAGGTTGTCAGAGATGAAGCCGCATTGGCCAAAGCGACGGCACAGCTTAAAGATCTGGAGAACGGGCTGCGTAGTCAGGAACGGCAGGAATTGAGTGCAATGGCGGATTCAGCCCGCTCAGTCTATGACAAAACCAAAAATGATTATGCACGCTATCAAAGCCTACATGCCACTGGTGCTATTTCGACACAGCAACTGGAGGCCGCCCGCTCCAATATGGAGGTAGCATATAGTGCCATGACGGCAGCAAATCAGCGGTTAAGTCTGGGAGATGAGGGCAGCCGGCCAGAGGCGATTGAAGCCCAGCGGCTGGAGGTGGAACGCAGTAAGGCAGTACTGGCAGCAAGCAAGGTGCTTTTGGCAGATATAGCCGTAGTCAGCCCGATCAGCGGACTTATTCTGACGAAAAATTTTGAGGATGGTGAATATGTCAACCCCGGGGCTGCGATTTTTACAGTAGGGGATATGAATGACTGCTGGGTAAAGGTATATATATCGTCCACACAATTAGGGCAAATTGCTGTTGGCCAGGAAGCTGGCGTCAAGGTGGATTCTTTCCCCGGACAGATATTCCGGGGTGAAATTAAAGAAATCAGTCAAAATGCCGAGTTTACGCCACGCCAGAGCATTACTCAGAGTGAACGGGCTAATTTGGTATTTGCCGTAAAAGTAAAAGTGGATAATTCTGAGGGAGTCTTAAAGCCAGGCATGCCGGCCGATGTGGTGTTAAAATGATTAGTCTTACAAATGTGACAAAGCAATTTGGTACACTGACGGCAGTGGATAATCTCAGTCTGGGGGTCAAGGCGGGGACCATTTTCGGATTAGTAGGGCCGGACGGTGCCGGCAAGACGACTACTATTCGTATGATTACCGGGATTATGGCTCAAACGTCAGGAGAAATAAAACTGCTGGGAAGTCTGGACGCCGAGAAGGTCAAAGAGCAAATTGGCTATGTACCGCAAAAGTTTAGTCTCTATGGCGATCTTACTGTTATGGAAAATATTCAGGTAATGGGTGCGTTATATGGGGCGGATAAAGAACGGGTAGAAGAGTTAGGTACAAATATTTTGGCCTTTACCAACCTGCTGCCGTTTAAGGATCGCCTGGCAGATAACCTTTCAGGCGGCATGAAACAAAAACTGGCGCTGGCTGCCGGGCTAATGCACCGGCCTAAGGTTTTTTTTCTGGATGAACCTACCACCGGTGTTGATCCTGTTTCCCGGCGGGAGTTTTGGCAAATGCTATACCGGCTTAATAAAGAAGGCATGACCATCTTTGTTTCCACTCCCTATATGGATGAAGCCGAATTGTGCTCTGAGGTGGCCTTCATGAGTCAGGGCCGGATTGTGGCTTTAGGTACTCCCGCGCGCCTGAAGGCCGATTATCCTTTCCGGTTATTTGAACTTAAAGCCGAAGGTAAACAGCTAAAACATATCCTGGCCGATTGTCCGCTCATAGATGTTAATGCTTTTGGCGACAGGTATCATTTGGTTGCCGAAAGTCCGGAGGTCAGGCCAAAAGTAGAAGCTGCTTTGCAGGCTGCCGGCATTACCCGTTTTTCATTACAGGAAATTTCGCCATCTTTGGAAGATATTTTTGTTCACCTTGCCGAGGGAGGAGCGTCATGATGTATGCCGTAGCAACGGAAAATCTCACCCGGATGTTCGGCAATTTTACCGCCGTAAATCAAGTCAGTTTAAAAATTCCGCAAGGCAGCATTTATGGATTTTTGGGGCCTAACGGCTCGGGAAAATCAACAACCATCCGCATGCTATGCGGCATCCTGACGCCGACAAGCGGCAACGGCCACATCCTGGGTCTTGATTTGGCAACACAGGGAGAGTCAATAAAAGAACAAATCGGCTATATGTCGCAAAAATTCAGTCTGTATGATGATTTAACCGTTCTTGAAAACCTGGAATTCTATGCCGGACTTTACAATTTGTCAGCGGCTGAGCGGAAAGAACGAATCGAGAACATGCTCACCATGGCTGGGCTAAAAGACCGGCGGCAGGAGATGACGGCAAACCTTTCCGGCGGCTGGAAACAGCGCTTGGCGCTGGGCTGTTCTATTCTTCATAAGCCGTCTATTCTATTCCTGGATGAACCTACCGGTGGTGTTGATCCTAAATCCCGCCGTATGTTTTGGGATATTATTTATTACCTGTCACAGCAGGGGACAACTGTTATGGTGACTACTCACTTTATGGATGAGGCTGAACACTGTGATGCCATCGGCTTTATTTACGAAGGGAGCCTGATCGCCGATGATACTCCGGCCAGACTAAAGCAGAATCTGCCAGGCATACTGCTGGAAATTCCGACGCCAGACCCCATGGGGCTATTCGCCGAGCTGGCGGAGCGCCAAAGAGATGTTCTGGACTTATATCCTTATGGGACCAGCGTACATGCTCTTATTCGTGAAGAGCGGCTGTCTGACTATAAAGATTATGAATATAACGTGATTACCCCGTCGCTGGAAGACGTTTTTGTTTATTATGTAAAATCCAAACGCAAGGAGCTGATAGTATGATTCGGCTTAGAGCCTTGCTCATAAAAGAGTTTATTCAGATGCGGCGTGACCGGCTGACTTTCGCCATGATGGTAGGACTGCCTATTGTGCAACTGCTTGTATTCGGGTTTGCCATTAATACCGACGTAAAGCATCTGTCGACAATCGTATTTGACCAGTCGCTGCAGCAGGAGGGGCGTGACTTATTGGCGTCATTTCAGGCCAGTGAGTATTTTACTATAAAATATGTTGCCAAAGATTATCAGGAAGTAACAGCGGCGGTTGAAAGCGGCAAAGCGAAAGTCGGCATCATCATCCCTCCCGATTACACCGAAAATATCAAGCATGGGCGCAGTGCATCAGTACAGGTCATTGTTGATGCTTCAGATTCGATGGCAGCCTCATCGGCCATTTCGTCTGCCCAGTTAATTGGCCAGCTTCGCTCGCAGGAACTGCTTATTGAGCGAATGCAGGGGGCCAGCGGCAAGCCAGTCGCCCCGCCTGTCGATATCCGTATCCGCCCCTGGTACAATCCTGATTTTATTTCACCGTTTTACATGGTGCCTGGGATACTGGGGATTGTGTTGACCATGACAATGGTCATGATTACTTCCATGGCTATTGTCCGCGAGCGTGAACGGGGCACGTTGGAGCAGCTTATTGTAACGCCCATGAAGTCGCACGAATTAATGCTTGGCAAAATTATCCCCTATATATTTGTCGGGTATGTCCAGGCAACACTGGCGCTGGTGGTTGGCGCACTAGTATTTGATGTGCCGATGAGGGGCAGTATTGGTCTGTTATACGGTCTTACTACGCTCTTTATCATTGCCTCTCTATCACTGGGGGTCCTCATTTCGACTGTAACGAAGACCCAAATGCAGGCCATGCAGATGTCCTTTTTCGTATTTCTTCCCAGTGTACTTCTGTCAGGCTTCATGTTTCCCCGGGAAGCCATGCCTCAGCTCTTCTACCAGTTGGGCCATCTGCTGCCGCTGACCTTTTACCTGGAAATTCTGCGCGGCATTGTGCTCAAAGGAATCGGTATCAATTTCTTATGGTCGCAGGTGTTTGCCCTTATTGTCTACATCCTGGTTGCATTGTCTATCAGTATTGTAAAATTTCAAAAGAAAATTGCTTAAGCTGCAAAGGCAAAGGGTTTTGGGAATTTTTTAGGGACAAGGGACCTGTCCCCTTGTCCCATGTCCTGTTACTTTTTGCGATACTCGTAATCACAGCCAACTATTTCAGGAGGCCGGCAATCAGTTATATCACTTTGAATCATTGCAAGAATTTCAAGGAAGTGCTCAGCTTCACGGCGGACATGGTCTGCCAGCAAAGGTGGGATTAGTGATAAAACCGCACATTGCTGGATTAATTCCTCAGCGGTTGCTTTGAAGTTTCTCAATTCTGTAGTGGAATTGGTTACTGCTTTTTCAAAACGCACAAAATCATTGGTGGGACAAAAATGCCACAACATGCTGTCAAAATCCCGGGCGTGCAACTGGAGCTGGTCGAATTTGTCACTAAGCATGTTTGATGTACTCCAAACCTCACGTTCGGATGGGTCAAGCAAGCCGCGGATGAATTTGAGATGGTCAGCCATAATCCTTAACCAGAAGACGTTTTCACTGACGATAGCATCGACAGGATATTCCATTTCCTCACAGTGGATTTTCTCCAGTATCTTTAGAAAGTACATAGCTTCGCGTGATACATGGTCAATGAGTAAGGGATAGTTGCCACCGCCGCGGATTTTGCATTCTATCAGCAGATGCAGAAGATGTCTTTTGAAACAAAAGATGTTTTTTACGGCAATTATAACTCGATTAATAAACCGTTCAAAGCTACTGTCACAATTAATTCGCTCTGCCATATTTTCAAGTTTTTCAAAGATATCATAGAATTCCTGTGCTTCGCTGATTAAATCTGTTTGGTCGCAGGGCAGGCCAAGTTTAATGAACAGAGAATGTTCCTTCATTATGCGGAGCCAAAACCTAACTTCACATATATTGAGGGGAGCAAATGGTTTTACGTCCTGACAGAAGATGTCCATTGTAATTCCTCCCAAAAATAATAAGTATATTACATAATATGTTAAGTCAGGTTAAATAGTTACTAGTTACACAAAACTGATTGTTCGGAGTTTTTTGCTCCTAAATGGATAATCCTTCTGTACTATATATCTTACAGGGACATGTTTCGTGTCACTGGTGCAGTAAAATAAGAATCAGGCTGCATAATTGGAGCCTGATTCTTTGCTTTGTCTCTTCTGCGGCGCATTAATTAAAAACGCGATACTTTGATTTAATTTTACTTGGTCACTGCATCAGCCCCAGGCCTTACTGCTTTACACAGACCATGGCTTTTGGCAGGAAGTTGTCCTGGGCGTTTGCAGCCAGGATTTTGTCGGCAGCGGCTTGGCTGATGATGATATTGATATTATTGTCGCGAAGGCCTGCGGCTTTAACTACAAGCGGCGCGGTGCCGGCGCGGGACTGTCCAAGCTCAAGCGACCGGCGGTCTTCCGGAGTGCACAAATAGTCCAGCATACCATGGGACACGGCATACTCGGGAATGAGATTGTCATAGCTGTAAATGATGCGGCCGGTGTCATCGTAAATGACCGGTGACAGAGCCCGGGTTACTGGCAGGCCGGTTACGTCAACTACCAGGCCGGTATATACCGGGAGTACTACCGGTGTGTAGGCCGCTGAGGGCATAGGCAGCGGCGCAGGGGCAGCCGGTTTGATGGCATCGGTAATAATTTCCGTCAAGCCGCCTCGGCCAAACAGATCAATACGCAGGGTTATTTGGTAGGAGCCATCGGCCAGCAGTTGTTCATCGGCGATTTTAGCGCCTTTGACAATACCGGTTATTCGTGTCCTAACTGTGTCGCTGGTAGTTTCGAGGTTCTGCACAGTGGTTTCGGCAGTAACTTTGATACCTTCGATGGTTTCCAGGAGATTGCGCTGCGCATTAACAATAGCCGCCCGTCTGGCCATAAGACGGGCTTGTGCCGGAGATTTAGCCATACGGGACGGTATTCCGGCACCAATCGCCTCGACCACACCTTGCTCCCAATTGATAGAGCCATAGGCACCTACCTGGTCAACAGAGGCTGGCAATACGTTTTGAGTGCTGGCAGTAGTCGCGCCTGCCGTCAGCGGCAACGCGGTGAGCAGCAGTGTGCAGATGGTAAAATAGAACAATGATTTCTTGAACATGTGTATCCTCCTTGAGAAATTCATATTGCAAATAATTGCATGCATTGGGCGGTGTTTCCATTTTTGTATACTATTTCGCTCAATGGCACTGGTTTCCTGCTTCGAAGAGGTAGTCCGGCGCTAAACAAGCAAAAACCCGGAAAGTATTCCCGGGTTTTTTGCGTAGTATGTTATTATTTTTAGAACATGCCTTTGCGCCATAGGCCAAAGGCGCTGAATGCGGTAACGCCAAAAGCAAATACCAGTGTGGTTACAAAGCTGCCAGGTATTTCACCCAACGGAACATCGACGTTCATTCCCATAAAGCTGGCAACCATCGTCGGAATGGCCAGAATAATGGTCATCGAAGCCAGGAATTTCATAACGCGGTTAAGGTTATTGGAGATAATTGAAGTGAAGGTATCCATCATGCCGCTTAAGATACGGCTATACATTTCAACCATTTCAATGGCCTGCTTATTTTCAATGATAACATCCTCCAGCAGGTCTTCGTCTTCTTCATAAATTTTGATAAGATGCTGACTGGTAGAGCGGAGCCGGAGCAGCCGTTCCAGGACAATGCCGTTGGAACGGAGTGAGGCGGCGAAGTAGGTTAAACCTTTTTGCAGTTCTAACAGCTGAAAGATTTCTTCGTTTTTCATAGAACGGCGCAGATAGCGTTCTATTTCGTCTGTACGGCGGTTAATCTGCTTCAGGTATTTTAGATACAAGGTCGCTGATTTGTACAAAAGCTGAAAGAGAAACCGGGTCTTTTTGAAGGTGCTGAAGGCCCGGGGATTATCAGGGTTGAAATCAGCCAATACTTCATTGGCCTCCAGGCAGATGGTAATAATATATTCGGTAGTCAGGACAATTCCGAGCGGCAGTGCGTCATAACTGTCATGACCACGCATAATCGGAATATTGGTGATGACCAGCATATGGTTTTCGTCAAGTTCAATACGGGAACGTTCTTCTTCGTCCAAGGCTGCTTTAAGAAAATCAAGCGGGCTGCCGGTGGCGGCAGCTACTTGTTCCAGTTCCGCGGGAGTGGGGTTAATAAGATTAAACCAGGCGCCTTTTTCCAGTGTTTGGAGAGTTAGTTCATATAGGTGTGTACAGTTGCTGCGAAATATTTTAAGCATGATTGCTCCCCCTTCCAAGATAGTGAGGGGAATACAATTTTAAGCCTGAAATATCAAACAGCCGGAATCTTAATAAAACCGATATGCAGATAAGTCAGGCGAGAAAAATGGAATATTCCCCTAATTTTTATTAATTTGTGCAAAACTGCCCCTCCAGGTCGGTCTACCTCCATTTATCTTCACCTGCCTTTGTATTATTATTGATTATCTTTAAATAGCTCTATAAAGAATATAATTCTGTTTACGTTAATAGTCAACCTTTTTGTATGGAATCATAAAGATTTTTCTGCCAGGCGTGTTGGCAGTAATTTTTGCCGGCAATGTTTGCTTGCCGCCGGCGCTTACAGCCGCCTGGCAAAACTTTATTAGACTCCTTATAGAATGATACTTAATAGGAAGTTATATGTACTATTCTATTACTTGCTTTTAAAAAATGCGCCCACGCACAATGGATAAAAATTACCGGCAGCGGTTTTGTTGACAATCCCTTGCGGCGTTTGCTATAATACTAACTGTGCCGGACGCGGAGGGGTGTCCGAGTGGTTTATGGAGCTGGTCTTGAAAACCAGTGATCCCGCAAGGGACCGTGGGTTCGAATCCCACCCCCTCCGCCATAAACAGAGAGCCGGGTTTTTAGGAGCGTGAGCGACGCGAAAACTTGTGCGAATCGCTTAGTTCCGAGCGGTAGTGAGGAACATCTATATAATTGACTTAGCATTAGGCTTTTGCTATAATCAAACTGTTAAGTACGAGATACGGAGTGGTACTCAAGTGGCTGAAGAGGACGGTTTGCTAAATCGTTAGAGGTCGTGAGGCCTGCGTGGGTTCAAATCCCACCCACTCCGCCATATGAAAGTGACGGCTATTAACCAATTGGTTAATAGCCGTTTTTGTCTGTCTAACAGAAGATATAAGTTTTGCGTGACAAACACAAGACCCGGCACCGACGCCCGTCAGCCGGCACTACCGTCGCTTTACTGAAATGGCTTCACCGTCCTGTTGTGTCGGCAGCTCTTATGGCCGTATATATGTATAAGCAACGGAAACCGTTGCTTATTAAAAAAAACGCTAACTATAATAAGTGGTCAAGCGGGGGGTTAGCAAACAACAATTACCGGCAGTATCATTATGATATAATTGGTATTGATGGCTACATCGGTGGTAAGATCACTTATTGGGAGAGGGAATCCATTGGGGAGTACTGCGTCCGAAACCCGCACAATAAGAAATTCTTCTTCTTCTGTAACCTTGCCGGTGACTTCAATCTTATCCGGTATGACGACAGGCGGTGCACAATCATGCTTGCGCGGAAACTCTGTGAGTATTGTTCCGGTCAGTGTTAGTAGCGTGAAGCCGGTATTGGTTGTGAACGGAAGCCCCGGGATGTTAACCAGAATTGTAACTTCACCAAATTTAACCCAATCCTTAGCTCTCATTTTTACGCTCCTTTGCTCAATTTCTGAGGGCCGCTCCTCACTGTATACTATGCACAGATTATTGTTAAAGTGAATTGTGATTAGCTTCTAGGCTGTTTCAATGGAAGAACGAAATTATGCCAGGCTGTACGTTCACAGTAACCGTAAAAATCCGCAAGCCTGTAAATTTGAAATAATTTACAGGCTTGCGGATAGTAGAACTTATTTTGTTACTACAACAATTCCTGAATCTGAGATAACATACCCTCTACGTCTATCTGCTTCGTGATCATAACCAATTTCCGTTCCATCGGGAATCTTTATATTTTCATCGATAATTGCTTTTTTTATCTTTACATGTCTGCCGATTTCGACATTTTCGAATAGAATGGAATCCTCTATCAGGCTATAGCTATTAATTTTGCAGCGCGGCCCGATGATGGATCTTCGCACTGTGCTGCCACTGGTTATGCAGCCGCCGCATACATAGGAGTTAAGATTTTGGCCGCACCGGCCCTCCTCATCAAAAACCGTTTTCGCCGGAGGAAGATTACTCTGATTCGTAAGTATCGGCCATTTATAATTATAGAGATTCAACTGAGGAACTACATTGATGAGATCCATATTCGCCTCATAATAGGAGTCAATTGTCCCGACATCTTTCCAGTATCCCTTTTCCTCCTGTCTCATTCCGGGAACTAAATTGTCGATGAAATTATAAGCAAAGACCCTGTCGCCTCTTTCGAGCATCATTGGAATGACATGCTTGCCGAAATCCAGATCGGCATGTTTTTTCTTGCCTTCTTTCAGTATCTCAAGCAGAATTTTTACTGAAAAAATGTAATTGCCCATGGAGGCAAAGCAGGTGTCTCTTTCCGGAATTGTGGCGGGATTATCCGGCTTTTCCGTGAACGCCGTCACTCTAAAATCCTCGTCTACGGAAAAGATCCCGAACCGTTTAGCTTCCTCAGCAGGAACTTCAAGCGCTGCCAGGGTGATATCTGCTTTGTTTACGATATGGTAGGCTATCATTTGACTGATGTCCATTTTATAAATATGATCGCCGCCAAATATTGCCACATACTCAGCATTGCTGGATTCAATAAATCTCATAAACTGATAGATGGCGTCGGCAGTACCTTTAAACCACTCTTCGCCTGCACTGCTGGTCTCAGGCGATAGTGTGTCATAAAACTCTTCCAGGCCGGCCCATTTGGCCCACGAATTCTTAATGTGCTTATTCAATGCATGGGCTCGATATTGTGTCAGAATATAGGCTTTCTTAATACCTGAGTTAAACAGGTTGCTTAATACAAAATCGATGATTTTGTATTTTCCGCCAAAAGAAACGCAGGGTTTGGGTCTGTTTAATGTAACAGGGCTTAGACGTTCTCCTTTACCTCCCGCTAAAACCATAGCAATTGTGTTTCTTGTAACATTTCCCATCGGATACATCTCTTTTCCCCCTTCCTGTATACAATCAGAATATTAATTATTTACTATATATATATATTTCCATAATCTTTCGATTTTTCCTGTATGGATAAAAAAACTGTGAGACAGAATATTAAAAATTATTTCTGCTGCTCTTAGTTACAGAATGAGTAATGTTCAGCGCAGTAAGAACACAAGGGTTTACAGGCACTTGTGCCGAATTAGGTGCATCGTAGACCTAGCAGGGAGGAACAAGGATGTTGTATTTGATTGGTACAATCATGGTCATAATCATTGCTATCGCCGCCGCTGTGCTGCTTCGACCGCGCCGGACAGTTCCAGGCTGTCCGGTTATCCCAGAGGCCGATACTGCCGCCGGTTTGGGGGTGAGTGATACGGACAGCGTACTGGCAGGACAGATGTTAGCCTATCTTGTCGGCAATTTTTTAATTGATAGTCAGCAATATCAGGCTTGGCGCTCTCTCAGCCCGGAAGAACTTAAGCTGGTGCTGGAAGAGGCCGGAATAATGACCGGTGCCGAGTTCGACAGCTTCAATCTGCAATTGGCTGCCGAGGCTCAGGTACAGCAAGCACGCGGGGAATGCAATTATTAGGGCCGGGGATAGCAGGCGGTTTTGACACAGCAAAGCATGGAATTGAGTGTTGATGAATACATATCAATAACGCATTAATGCTATACGTCAGGCAGTGTGCCGGGAATAGAGGAGGGCGCCGGGTGAATTGTATTGATTTGCACTGTGATACTATTTTGCGGCTGATGGAAGCAGGCGACCATTTTGGTCTCTATAGCAATCCGTTTAGTGTGGATATTGAAAAACTCAGGGAAAGTCGGGCGCAGGCCCAATTTTTTGCGCTATTTGTAAATAAAGCAAAGACCAGTGATCCACTGGCACGGGCTCTTGCCATGGCAGACCGGTTTCATTACGAGCTGGCACAGAACCAACAGGATATTGCGCTGGCTGGGAATTATGCCGAGTTGCTGCAAAACCGTTCTGAGGGCAAGATTTCTGCTTTTCTTACTATCGAGGAAGGCGGTGCTCTCAAGGGGGAACTGGGCAATATTGAGAAGTTTTACCGTTTGGGTGTGCGGCTGATTACGCTGACCTGGAATTATCCCAATGAAATCGGTTATCCTAATTCCCTGCCGGAGTGCCGTGAACAAGGGCTTACGCCGTTTGGGCAAGACGTTGTCGCTGAAATGAACCGGCTGGGCATGCTTGTGGATGTCTCCCATTTGTCTGACAAGGGTTTCTACGAGGTGGCCGCCTTATCGGCCAAACCCTTTGTTGCTTCTCATTCTAATGCCCGTACCCTGGCAGCGCATCCCCGTAACTTAACCGATGATATGATCAAACTCCTGGCCGATAAGGGTGGGATTATGGGCTTGAATTTCGAAAAAGCCTTTTTGGGCGAAGCCCCTGTCAGCCGGGTTGATGACATGGTGCTGCATATTGAGCATATACGTAAAGTGGGCGGCATTGAGGTTATCGCGATAGGTTCGGACTTTGACGGCATTAGCCCGGAGCTGGAGATTGCTCATGCCGGGGAAGTGAATAAACTGGTAAATGCTCTGACAAAAAGCGGTTTTAAGCAGGATGAGGTTGAGAAAATCTGTTGGGGTAATGCGCTGCGGATTATAAAAGAGACTTTGGGATAAATGGAGACTTGCTTCAGAAGGGGTTCTATCTGAAGCTTAGCCGGGATTATCCAGGGACTTAGTCGCACGCCTGTGCCTGTAGGGATATAACTCCTGCCTGCAAAAGCGGGATAGTATTAGTAGCTAGTGTTAATAACAGGCAGAAGTGAACTCGTTTCAGCAGAACGGCAGCATTGTCAGTTCCGGTGGCGAGTCTGCTCTGCCTGAACTAATGCCGCCTGCAGCCGGAGTTTTGCCTTAACGGCTACGATTACCGGGTGATTTCGCATTATTACATATATTAGCAGGTGGACAGGCTTACCGGTGGTTGGGGTTTGGCCACTTGTTAACAGCAGTGCGTTTTCCGAAAATAGTGCTGCCTGATGATACCTAAGCATGGCAAAAAGCAATTATTGTAATATTGTGTCGGATAACTTGTATATTTTGTCGTGGATAAGTATAATGAAAATGTTAATGCCCTTGATATCTGGTATTAAAATCAGCTATCAGGAGAAAATGCCGGTTCATTATAAAACGGATTGGCGTTTAGAACAATCACCTGAGGAAAAGGAGTGCAGAGAAATGGAGTTTTTAGTAGCGCTAGCTGGAATCATGATGGTTAACATTGTGCTTAGCGGCGACAATGCGGTGGTTATTGCCATGGCCAGTCGAAATTTGCCTGCAAAGCAGCAAAAACAGGCCATCCTGTGGGGTAGCGCCGGGGCGATAGGTCTGCGGATTGTTTTGACACTTGTTGCAGTTATACTTTTACAAATTCCTTATGTCCAATTCGTCGGCGGTTTACTTCTTGTGTGGATTGCAGCCAAATTACTTGTGGAAGACAGCGGTGAGGAGAATGTGGAAGCAGGGACTTCCTTCTGGGCCGCGATCAAGACCATTATTATTGCGGATTTGGTTATGAGCCTTGATAATACTCTGGCCATTGCCGCGATTGCTAAAGGAGATTACCTGCTGCTCGGAGTAGGTCTTGCTCTCAGCATCCCGCTGATTATTTTCGGCAGTCAGATTATTATTAAAATTATGGATAAATACCCTATTGTCGTTTATGCAGGTGCTGCTCTTATTGCCTGGACAGCCGGTGAAATGATGCTGGCCGATGATAAGGTTGGTCCGATCATTCACGGTATGATTCCCGGCTGGCTGGTGCCGGCAGTTATCACTATTGGGGTTGTGGCTTTGGGTCTTTGGAAGAAGAAAAACCAAAAAGAGAAAGCCGTCGACTAAGATAGCCCGGTAAGTCATCAGGAATACTAATTATGTAAGATAATCCAACACCGCTTTCAGGCGGTGTTTTTTTTTGCAGGTAATTCCCCCTGTATGGAGAATAAATAATAATATTTCGCCGTCATACAGCGCTGCGCCGCTGGCGCTTAATCTCCGCTTATGTATCGTGACTCAGTAATGTTGGCGGTTGTAAGCAGTTCATTAGCCATATTTTTTTATTAACTTGGGATTTCAGGAAGGATTGACATAGGATGAAAGTAATGCCGGGAGCTATTCAGAAAAGACTGGCCTGGTTCTTGATGCTGACAATACTGGCGCTTACCGGTTTGACAGCCCGGATTGCCTGGATTCAGTTGGGGGAAGGGGAGCGGCTTAGTGCCAGGGTGCAGGACCAGCTGAGAGAAAACAGAATTATCCAGTCACCGCGTGGTACTATTTATGACCGTACCGGGCGGGAATTGGCTGTAAGCAGTATGAGCAAGTCGCTGTATGCCAATCCGCGGGAGATAAAAGACGCGGATATGCTGGCCGAGCTGCTGGCGCCCATTATTGGCATGAAGGCAGATAATATTAAGAATCGTCTCATAGCCGGTGCCAGCTTTGTCTGGCTTAGACGCACACTTGAGCCGGAACAGGCTGCTGCCGTCATTGCGCTTATCAAGGAACATCAGCTTACCGGTCTTGGGTTTATTGAGGAAAGTAAACGTTATTATCCCAACGATGGCTTAGCGGCACAGGTTTTGGGGTTTGTCGGCACCGATGATGTGGGACTTGAAGGCCTGGAGATGGCGCTGGATAAGAGAATTAAAGGGCGGGAGCTTAAGCAGGCTATTGATACTGACAGTTATGGGACGCCCATCTTTTCTTCAATATTTTCATTTATTCCCAAGAAACAGGGCCAATCGGTCTATCTGACTATTGACAGCACCATTCAGTATATAGTGGAACGGGCTTTGGACAAGGCTATGGAACAGACGGAAGCAAAAGCAGCGACCGTCATCATTATGAACCCGAAAACCGGAGAAATTCTGGCTATGGCCAACCGGCCCAACTATAATCCGAATCAATTTGGACAATATAGCCCGGAAGAATGGAAAAACCGGGCAGTGTCTGTTGTGTATGAGCCTGGTTCAACCTTTAAAGCCGTTATTGCAGCCGCGGCGCTGGAAGAAGGCAAGGTGCGCCCTGATGAAAAATTTATTGATAAAGGCTATGTAGAAATATCGGGGCGGCGGATCAAAAACTGGAGCGGCGACAGTTACGGTGAAATTACATTTATGGATATTATTAAAGACTCGATCAATACCGGTTTTGTCGAAGTCGGTATGCGGGTTGGGGCGGCTAAATTGACAAACTATGTGCGGGCGTTTGGCTTTGGCAACACTACCGGCATTGAATTACCCGGTGAAGAGGCAGGCATCTTGTTTGACCCGAAGGAGATGCGTGACAGCGATATCGCCACCATGTCTATTGGACAGAGTATTGCTGTTACCCCGCTGCAGCTTACTGCCGCCATCGCCGCCATTGCTAATGACGGGGTACTGCTGCAACCCCGGATTATAAAAGAATACCGTCATGAAGACGGCACCCTGGCAGAGTCCTTTGACCCCGTTGTGGTCAGACAGGCTGTCAGTTCGGAAACCGCCCGTACCCTGACGATGATGTTAGAGAAAGTGGTGAGCGAGGGCGGCGCTAAGCGGGCTGCGGTGCAGGGGTATCGTTTTGCCGGAAAAACCGGTACGGCGGAAAAATTAAAACCAGGCGGGCAAGGCTATCTGGAAGGACGTTATATTGCCTCTTTCGCCGGGTTTGGACCGGTGGAGGACCCTCAGGTGGCAGCGCTGATTGTGCTTGATGATCCGGCAGGCATTTATTATGGCGGACAAATTGCAGCGCCGGTATTTAATGATATTATGACCCAGGTTATGCGTTATTTGAATGTACGTCCCAATGATACCAATCAGGTGCTGCCGCCGGTAAAACCGGCTGCCGTTCAGCCTTATGCCGCGCCGGTTCCTGATCCCGGACCACCGCCGGTAGTGCCGCCGGGGCAGGTGCTGATGCCTGTGCTTGCCGGCAAAACTATCCGTGAGGCCGCTGACCTGCTGCACAGTCTGGAGCTTACTTTTGTGCCTGTCGGTACCGGCGTGGCAATAAAACAAAGTGTGACTGCCAATACACCTGTTAAGCCAGGAACTGAGATTATCGTCTATTTTGAACCCCGATAGAAGAGGAATACATTGCTGCCGGGTGGATAACCTAACACAAACTGAAAAAAGTGAAAAGGCGGCTTTTAGGCCGCCTTTTCGTGAGGTATTACTTGCTGTTAATATCAAATTGGGAAGTCATAGTGCCGCTGGTAGCAGTAGTTGAACCGGTGGTCGAGGCAGTTGCTGTTTGTCCACCCATAGTGGATTCATATTGCTCGATCATGCGGCGAACCATGTGGCCGCCAACCCGGCCGCAGTCAGCGGAAGTCATAGTAGACCATCCTTGGCTGCGTACGCGTTCGGTGATACCCAGTTCGTTAGCCACTTCCATTTTCATCCTATCAAGAGCATTTTCGGCACCAGGGTTAACAGGTTTTCTGCTTCTAGCCATTAATAAAGCACCTCCTGAAATTTTTCTAGTCCTAGTATCTGCGCGAACAATGCTCATTATCCTATAAATATTATGTCAATTAAGTAAAAAAAAACCAATTGACGCCTGCTGGCGCTGGGCTTGTGCCGGCTAAAGTAAAATGTCGGATTTTGCATGGAAGGAATTTACAAAGGTATGGAGAATACTGTTGTTAATATATGCAGGGGCTGAGTTAGGTGGAGACAACACATGCATGAGATGGCAATTGCGGAAGGTATTTTGGATATTGCGGTAAAAACGGCAGTCAGCCATGGTGCTGCCAAAGTGACAGGCGTAAAGGTGCTGGCCGGTGAGCTTACCGGTATTGTACCTGAAGCGTTGGAATTTGGGTTTAGCGCGCTGGCTGCAGGTACGGTGGCCGACGGCGCTCAGTTATCCATTTGCATGGTTCCGCTGACAGGACGCTGCCGGGACTGTGGACATGAAAGCCGTGTGGACAAGTACCGGTTTGTATGTGGAAGCTGCAATTCTTACGCTGTTGAGATCGTGTCAGGCCGTGAATTAAAAGTGGAGAGTGTGGAGGTAGAATAGCCCTTGGAAATTACTGTTATGAGCGATATTCTGGGAAAGAATGATGAAGTTGCAGCAGAGCTAAATACCCTGTTGACCCGGCAGGGAATCTTCGTCGTTAATTTGTTAGGTTCTCCCGGCTGTGGGAAAACCTCACTTGTGGAGCAAACAGTACGCTTGCTCCGCAATGAATATAAAATTGCCGTTATCGAAGGTGACTTGTATACCTCCAAAGATGCTGACCGAATTGCCGCGTATGGAGCGCCGGTTATTCAAATCAATACCCGGGGCGGTTGTCACCTGGATGCCGGTATGGTTAAGAAAGCCGTTGAACAATTGGATTTGTCGGCAGTGGATATCTTAATTGTGGAGAATGTCGGTAACTTGGTTTGCCCGGCTGAATTTGCCGTGGGGGAGCATGCTAAGGTGGTAGTACTCAGCGTTACTGAAGGAGAAGATAAGCCGCTGAAATATCCGCTTGTTTTCCGCCAGTCTGAGGCCATCATCATTAATAAGATTGATTTGCTGCCCTACACTGATTTTGCCATAGACTGTGCGGTCAGTGACATTAACGGCTTAAATGCAGCCGCTGCTTTAATCAAGGCCTCCTGCAAAACCGGGGAGGGCCTGGTGCTTTGGACAGAATGGCTGAAAGACCGGGTACGGTTAGTCCGCAGAGGGGATTTATGAGTAGGAGGAGTATTGTGGAAAACCTGGCGGAAAAGCAGCGGGAGATTGAAGAGGTTCGTGTCCGGCTGCATCATTTAGTAGAACAAAAATGTGGTAATTTCGCAGACCGGGAAGTAGGAGAACTTAGTGCTTATCTTGACCGGCTTATTGTCGAATACGAGTTGAGCTGCGCCTTGCAGCAGCGAGCTAAGTAGCCTTTTGTCGGCAGTAACGAAAATCTGAGGTCTAATCCCGACGCTATAGCTATAAATTACTAATAGGTGATGATTACTGTTAGTATATTGCTAGTGGCGGAGGGAGTCCATGGTGCATAAACGGGAGGAGCCGCGTGAACTGAGGCGCGGTCTTAAGGAGCGGCATATTCAGCTTATTGCGCTGGGTGGTTCCATCGGGGTTGGCTTGTTTTTAGGCTCAGCCACCGCCATCCAGGCGGCCGGGCCGTCGCTATTGGTTTCGTATCTGCTCGGCGGGGTTGTGGTTTTTTGCCTGCTGCGGGCATTGGGAGAGGTGGCGGTTGCCTATCCGGTAGCAGGTTCGTTCAGTGCCTATGCTCATATCTTCATCGGGCCGCTGGCCGGTTATGTAACCGGCTGGATGTATTGGTTTATGTGGATTGTTACCGGTATGGCCGAGATTACGGCAGTGGGTATGTATGTGAATTTCTGGATGCCGGAACTGCCGCAGTGGATACCGGCCTTAGTGGCAGTGCTTATTATGACGGCCGTTAATCTCATTGCCGTAGAGGTATATGGCGAAGTTGAGTTTTGGTTTGCCTTAATTAAGGTGGTTGCCATTGTGCTGTTAATTATTGGCGGCTTAGGCATGATTATCTTTGGCATCGGCAATGGCGGAGTCCCGATTGGGATATCGCATCTCTGGCAGCATGGCGGTTTTTTTCCGCAAGGCGCCAGCGGTGTACTCATGGCTCTGTCTATGGTACTATTTTCTTATGTGGGGATTGAAGTCATCGGTATCACGGCCGGTGAGGCCAAGGACCCCAGCAAGACGCTGCCTGCCGCTATTGACAAGGTGTTTTGGCGTATTGTATTGTTCTATGTTGGCTCGCTCTATGTGATTATGTCTATCTACCCCTGGACAGAGATTGGCAGTGTTGGCAGTCCGTTTGTATCGGTGTTTGAAAAGCTGGGGATTGGCAACGCTGCTGCGATAATGAACCTTGTCGTATTATCGGCGGCGCTTTCTTCCTGTAACAGTGGTGTTTTCAGCACCGGCCGGATGCTGTATACTCTGGCTATGCAGAAAGAGGCCCCGGCCTTTCTGGGAAGATTAAACAGCAGCCACGTTCCTGTGTACGGGGTGCTGCTTTCGTCGGCCTGCCTGCTGGTGGGTGTTGTTCTCAATTATTTCATTCCGGCTAAAGTATTCACCTATGTAACCAGTGTCGGCACCTTCGCCTGCTTATGGGTTTGGGCTATTATCATTATCGTCCAGATAAAGTTTAGGCGGAGTTTATCCCCGGCACAAACAGCCAGGCTAGGGTTCCCGATGCCGTGGTATCCTTTTTCCGGTATCTTTTGCTTGGCGATGCTGGCACTGGTGATTGTCATTATGGGCCAGGATGCCGATACTTCGATGGCTCTCCTGGTTGGCCCGTTATGGCTGCTGGGATTGGCCTTTCTCTATTGGCGGCGGTCTCGCAATATAAAGTAAATGATAGGGGTCTTACTCATGTTTGAACGTCCGGTTTGGGCAGAGATTGACTTATCTGCCATTAAACACAATGTTAGAGAAATAAAAAAAGGGCTAAGGCCTGGCGTCAAGTTTTGCGCTGTGGTTAAGGCCGACGCTTACGGTCACGGTGCAGTAGCCGTTTCGCAGGCTTTGCTGACAGCCGGTGCCGACCGGCTGGCGGTGGCGATTGTCAGTGAGGCGATTGAGCTGCGGCGAGCCGGTATTGTGGTGCCTGTTCAGGTATTGGGCTATACTCCGCCGGAGCAGGCCCTGGTGGTGGCAAAGTATGATATAGCGCAGACGGTATATTCCCTGGATATGGTTCGCGCGTTGGCGGCTGCCGGAGCGCAAACCGGCAAACAGGTGAAATTGCATATCAAAATTGATACAGGCATGGGGCGAATTGGCATTTTGCCGGAAGAGGCAGGTGAGTTTGCCGCCGCGGTAGCCAACATGGCTGGTGTAGAAATTGAGGGAGTTTTTTCGCATTTTGCTACCGCTGATGAAGCGGACAAGAGCTATGCCGAATTTCAATATGCCAGATTTGAAGAAGCACTGCAGCGGATAAAAGCTAAAGGCATCCATGTTCCCCTGCGGCATATGGCCAATAGTGCCGCCACCCTGGAATTGCCCCAAACACATCTGGATATGGTCAGGCCTGGAATTATTCTTTATGGACTATGGCCATCTCCTGAAGTAAATAAAAATATCAGACTGAAGCCGGCTATGTGCCTCAAAGCCCAGGTAGCCCATATAAAAACGGTGGCGGCTGGAGCCGGCATCAGTTATGGACGGACATACATTGCTGAGACAGAACGCAAAATTGCCACCTTGCCTATCGGGTATGCCGACGGTTGGCGCAGAGAACTATCCGGCAGGACGGAGGTCTTGATCAACGGCGGTTATGCCCCCTTGGTCGGCAGGATCTGCATGGATCAGTGCATGGCCGATGTTACCGGTATTGCTGAGGTCAAGAACGGCGATACCGCCATTTTATTTGGGGTGCCTGAACTGACAACCGATAAGGTGGCAGAGGTGTTAGGGACAATTACTTACGAGCTTGTCTGTATGGTCGGGGAGCGGGTTCCCCGCATATATATCAACAGGTAAGCCGGATTTTGCTGCTGCGGCAATGTACGGAAGCAGCCTTAGTCTGATGCAACGAAAATGAAGTAAGTCCTGGTATAGCGTTTCCTGTACCAGGACTTACTTCATTTTCAGGGTTGACTGGTGGAAAATTACTATCCATAAAGGGAATGTAAGTAGGAAAATACCGGTATTGTGTCGAATTTTCAACCATTAGTATCAAAAGTATGCTTAAAATAAAACAGGGGGTTTCTTTGCCATGAGTGACAAGGATTGGGAGTTGTTTAAGCAGAAGGTTCATACAAAGTCAGGTATTAACCTTAATGATTACAAGCCGGCGCAAATGCAGCGCCGTATTGGCAATATGATGAGCCGCCACGGAGCCGGCAGTTATGTCGATTTTTTTGGTAAGCTGGAGACCGACCAAAAGCTGTATAAGGATTTCGTCGATTTTCTTACCATTAATGTGACTGAATTTTTCCGGACGCCGGAGAAATTTGACGAACTGGAGAAAAGAGTTATTCCAGACCTCCTGAAACAGAGTGCTAAGCTCAATATTTGGAGTGCCGGCTGTTCCATTGGCGCCGAGCCTTATTCGTTAGCTATTATGCTTAATGAGCTGACACCACAGGTGAGACACCGTATTTTGGCCACAGATCTCGATATCGAGATGCTGGCCAAGGCTAAACAGGGAACCTATACAGCCAATGAACTCAAAAATATACCGTCTGCCAGACTTGCTAAATATTTTAAGCAGGCAGACGGCAAGGCCACAATCAATGACGATATTCGGGCAAAGGTGGAGTTTGGGCGTCATAATTTGCTGGTTGATAAGTTTGAAACCGGCTTTGACCTGATTTTGTGCCGCAATGTTGTTATTTACTTTACTGAGGCAGCCAAAGACAGTCTGTACCGCCGTTTTTTCGCTGCTTTGAAACCGGGCGGGGTACTGTTTGTCGGCGGTACGGAGGCGATACTCAATTTCCGCGATATCGGGTTCAGCCACTATTTGCCGTTCTTTTACCGCAAGCCTTTTTAGTTGTAATCGCCCGGCAGGGGCGGCCGCTATAATAATCCCCAGTTGGACAGGCGGCGCACGGTATCCAGCCAGTGTCTGAGCAGGACCTTGCTTACGGTGCGTTCTTCCACCGCGTTGCCGGCAACAAGATCAACTGTTTTTACGGCTTTATCCTGCACATAGAAAATGATTTCGCCGATTTTTTGGCCCTGGTATACCGGGGCTTTTATTTTTTCCGGCAAATCCACTTCGACCGTCACTGCGGAATAATCGGCAGCATTGACTACCAGGGCGGCAGGGGCGGCTACCAGGGCATCTACCATGCCTGTTATGCCGTTGTCTACCGGCAGTGAGGCAAATACCGCCCCCTGCTCGGCATATTCATACAGGTCGTAGGTATCAAAACCGTGCTTTAGCAGCATCATCGAATCAAACCAGCGCGAGTGATCATGCAGGACAACGGCAATGAGCTTTTGGTTGTTGCGGGTAGCGCTTGAAACCAGGCAGGGACCGGCCGCGTTGGTGGTACCGGTTTTTACGCCGTCAGCATCTTCCAGCATCCAGAGCAGTTTGTTGGTATTGCGGAGATTGCGGTCATGGCTTTTGCCTTTGCGGTCAAGCCATTCAATATTTGTTTCCTTGGTGCCGACAATTTCGGCAAATGTGGGGTTATTCAACGCATAGCGGGTAATCCAGGCCAAATCAAAAGCTGTGGATGCATGGTTAGGGGCGCTAAGACCGTGCGGATTGCGGAAATGTGTGTGCAGTGCACCGATGCTGCCGGCTTTCTGGTTCATGATTGCCACAAAGGCATCCACCGAGCCTGCCAGGTGTTCGGCAATAGCTACCGCCGCGTCGTTGCCGGACCGGAGCAATAGCCCGGTAAGCAGTTCACGGAGTGTGATGCTTTGTCCGGGATAGAGATTGAGCGAAGAACCGGGGGTGGAGGCGGCATGGATACTTACCCGGGTTGTTTCGTCCAAACGGCCGCTCTCAATGGCGATAATGGCTGTCATGATTTTGGTGGTGCTGGCCGGAGCCAGCTTTTTATTCATGTTTCGGTCATAAAGCACTTGCCCTGTCTTGGCATCCATTAGAACAGCCGCCTGAGCCGACAGGGTTGGCGGCGCAGCTCCGGCAGTGCCGGCAGCCAGCCATAGGAAAAACGTAAGTAAGGCGGTACAACGTAAGACAATGCGGGTCATGGGATACCCCCTTAGTGTTAGCTATCTTATTGTCATATCTGGCCCCCGGTCGGCGTAGTATCCAAAAAGGAGTACTGCATAGGGGGGATTGTATTGCGTAATTTGCGCAAACGGAGTTTTTTCAGTATAGCCGTGTTGGCTGTCGGCTTAGTATGCGGCCTGATATACGAAACCATGCTGGCAGTTGATGACAAATATCAGGTTATCCGTAAAGTGTCCACTACCCACAAAGTAGTGGCACTTACTATTGATGATGGTCCGCATCCTCAGGCCACGCCGGAAGTGCTGAAAGTTCTGCGGGACAAACAAGTAAAGGCCACTTTTTTTGTTTTGGGAGCCAATGCCCAGGTTCATCCTGGCATTACAGCCCAGACCCTGGCTGACGGGCACGAAATTGCTTCTCATGCTTACAGCCATCAATTTCTCAACCGGATGTCGCTAACGGCGGCGGCGGCAGAGCTTGAACGGTCTGAGGCCATCCTTACCGGTATTGGCGCACCTAAGCCGACACTCTTTCGCCCGCCAGGCGGCGGGTACAATGACCGCATTGTGGCAATGGCCCGTGAGCGGGGTTACACGACAGTATTGTGGTCTGTTGATAGTGGCGACTGGCGCCAATTACCTGTTGAACAAGTGGTTAAAACTATTATGGACAATGTCCGGCCAGGCAGTATCATCCTTATGCATGACGGACAATATCCGCTGCCTACGCCGCAGGCCATAGGCATAGTTATTGATAACCTGCGCAGCCAGGATTATCAATTTGTGACGGTGAGCGAGCTGCTGCAATATTATGAGGCAGCCAGACCGGCCAGTACCTTGCGGTACTTAACATTAGGTACTACGGCTCGTATTGTTTCAAGTTCTGCCAGTGGGTATGAATGAGTTGATCATACCGGTGCATGGTCGCGGTACGTTCGTTTCGCAGGGCTTGAATAGCGCCCAGGGTTTTTTGGTCAAACGAATACACCTTATTTTTGGATATGGTCAACGGCTTTGCATATTCTTTGAGTTTGGTCGCCACCTTGCAGTTGGCTTTGGTCTCTTTGAGGATAACGGCCGGCTCTAACAGGTCGGAACCTTCGTAGCGGTGGATTAGACAGTTGGGCTGCAGGTGGTCGATTACATTTTTGTTGTCACCCGTGAAAATAAGCTCACCCCCGCAGCCCGGGCAGGCGGTCAAATTGTCCGGCAAATAATTATGACAGCCCATACATACAATTTCATTCATTTACATCCCTCCGCCCTTATTGTGTCCGAAAAAATCGCCGGATATAAATGGAGACTTGATTCAGGTGGGATTTTAATTCTGTCTCAATTCTAGTCGGATAAATGCTGGTTCTATATTTCCCTGCCCCTGCATATGGTAATCATGTCTGTCGGATGGCTAACTTTCAGGGAGGGGAGATTTTTTGGAAAATAAGGAATGGATTGCCATGATACTGGCACAAGGCAGTTGTCTGGGAGCATTAACGCAAGAAGTAGCCAAACCTGCCGTGCCGTTTGGCGGTCAGTATCGCATTATTGATTTTACTTTAAGCAATTGCCGGAATTCCGGCCTGGATACTGTGGGGATACTGACCCAGTATCAGCCGCTGCTGTTACATAGTTATGTCGGCAATGGCAGTGCCTGGGATCTTGATAGAAGAGACGGCGGGGTGCATATTCTGCCGCCTTTTTTCCGGGAGCAGGGTGGTGAATGGTATAAAGGAACGGCAGATGCTGTCTATCAGAATGTTGAATTTATCGAACATTTTGGGCCCGAGTATGTGGTGGTGCTGTCAGGCGACCATATTTATAAGATGAATTATGCCGACATGCTCAGCCTGCACAAAGCCTGTCAGGCTGATGTGACTCTGGGGGTGCTTGAGGTGCCCCGGGAGGAAACCGGCCGGTTTGGCCTCATAGATATAGGTGTTGACGGACAAATAACAGGTTTGGGTGAGAAACTCCGCCAGACCAGGGGTAATCAGGTTTCCATGGGAGTGTATATTTTTTCCTGGAAAGTGTTAAAACAGTATTTGGAAAGAGATGCTGCCAGTTTTACATCCACCCATGATTTTGGCAAAGACATAATCCCTGCTTTGTTGGCTGCCGGCAAGCGCATATATGCCTATAAGTTTGCCGGATATTGGCAGGATGTGGACACAATCAGCAGCTATTGGCAGACCAATATGGATATATTGGGGCTGGCCCCGAAACTGGTGCTGGATGATCCGGACTGGCCTGTATATTCGCCGCAGGTAAGTTTGCCGCCCCAGTATCACGGGCCGGGAGCTAAAGTGAGCAATTCGGCAATTGCCGGGGGAGTCACTGTTTTGGGAGAGGTGGAGAATTCTATTGTTTTTCCCGGTGTATATATTGGCCCGGGGGCTAAAATTAAGGACAGTATTATTATGCAGTATGCCCGGATCGAACGCGACACCACGCTGGCTGGCGCTATCATTACGGCCAATGCCGTAGTGAGTCCGGGAATGGCAGCTCATGCCGGGAACGGCGTCATTCCGGTTATGGGCAACCGCCAGTTCATAACAGCGGAAATTTTGGCGAAAATTGAGCGGGCAGGCTGATTTAGTAATAATGAAAATTATGGAAAAATTAGCATGACATAACAGGTATTTTCTCTGCCCAGGTAGAAGTAATATAGTAGATTTAGAACAGACTACTAACAACAGCAGGGGGTGGGTAGTGATGACTATGGCGTGGCTTACCGATTATGATAAGTATTTATTCCATGAGGGCCGCAATACCCGCAGTTATACTATGCTGGGAGCGCATCTAGCCACAGCCGGCGGGGTGGCTGGCGCCTGGTTTGCCGTATGGGCGCCTCGTGCCAGAGCAGTCAGGGTTATCGGCAGTTTTAACAACTGGGACGGCAGCGGTCATGCCATGGTAAAGGCACGTGACTGCGGTGTGTGGGCGTTGTTTGTTTCCGGGGCTGCAGCGGGGGATTTGTATAAATACGAGATTGTTACCGGTAGCGGGGAAGTGCTGCATAAGGCCGACCCATATGCTTTTGCTGCCGAAGTCAGGCCGAATACAGCCTCAAAACTGGTCAGCCTGGAAGGCTATTGCTGGCAGGATGACGCTTGGCGTGAGGCCAAAGCCAAAAAGAGTCCTTATAACCAGCCGATGAATATCTATGAAGTGGATTTGGGTTCATGGAAGCGGGGCAGTGACCGCCAAAAGCTGTCCTACCGGGAGCTGGCGCTGGAACTGCCGCAGTATGCCGCCAGTATGGGCTATACCCATATTGAGTTGCTGCCTGTTGCCGAGCATCCGTTTGACGGTTCGTGGGGCTATCAGGCCACCGGTTATTATGCTGTTACCAGCCGTTACGGCGAGCCGGAAGACTTTATGTATTTTGTTGATTGCTGCCATCGGCAGGGAATCGGGGTCATTCTGGACTGGGTTCCCGGACATTTTTGCAAAGATGCTCATGGACTGGCCTGCTTTGACGGTACAACCCTCTACGAATACAGTGACTGGCGGCGCGAGAATCGCGGCTGGGGTACGGCCAATTTTGACCTTAGCCGGCCGGAAGTGGTGAGCTTTTTAATTTCAAATGCGCTATTTTGGCTGGAGGTCTACCATATTGACGGCCTGCGGATTGACGCGGTGGCCAACATGCTGTACCTCAATTATGGCCGTGATCAGGGCGATTGGGAACCTAACTGCCAGGGCGGGACGGAAAATTTGGAAGCCGTCAGCTTTTTGCAGCAGCTTAATGAAGCTGTTTTTGCCAATTATCCGGCGGCGCTGGTGATTGCCGAGGACTCGACAGCCTGGCCGCTGGTTACTCAACCGACTTATTTGGGTGGTTTAGGGTTTAATTTTAAATGGAATATGGGCTGGATGAACGATATGCTGCGCTATATGGCGCTGGATCCGCTTCATCGTCAGCATCATCATAATCTGGTGACTTTTTCTTTCATGTATGCTTTTTCCGAAAACTTTGTCCTGCCTTTATCCCATGATGAGGTAGTACATGGCAAGAAATCGCTGCTGGATAAAATGCCGGGTGATTACTGGCAGAAGTTTGCCAATCTCCGGGCCTTTTACGCCTATATGATGGCCCATCCCGGCAAAAAGCTGTTGTTTATGGGCGGGGAGTTTGGTCAATTCATTGAATGGAATTACCAGGACAGTTTGGACTGGCATTTACTTGATTACGAAATGCACGGTAAACTGCTGGACTATGTTAAAGCGCTGAATCACTTTTATCTGGAACATCCGGCTTTGTGGCAAAACGAGCAGGATTGGCAGGGCTTTTCCTGGATTGATTGTCACAACAGCGAGCAGAGTGTCCTGGTGTTTAAACGGCAAGGGAAAGAAGCCGGTGAGTTTATTATCGCTGTGCTGAATTTTACGCCGGTTGTCCGGCAGGAGTTCCGGCTGGGTGTACCGGCTGCCCGGCATTATGTCGAAGTACTCAACAGCGACAGGCCGGTATATGGCGGGTCAGGCCAGGAAAATCCGGGAGAGCTTATTCCGGAGACCGTTGCCTGGCATGGTCAGCCTAACTCTCTTCTTATTACGCTGCCACCCTTGGCGGCTGTGTATTTAAAACCGGTTGGCGCCAGTTGTCCGGAAGCAACTGGGGGAGACCTTGAAGATACCGGTGTTGTTGCAGATTAAAAAGGACTACATAGGGGAGAGTGGAGCACTATGCGAAGCAAGGAATGTGTTGCCATGATTTTAGCCGGCGGTCAGGGAAGCAGACTGGGGGCGCTGACCAAAAAGCTGGCCAAGCCGGCTGTACCGTTTGGCGGCAAGTATCGCATCATTGATTTCCCGCTGAGCAATTGTTATAACTCCGGCATTGATACTGTCGGCGTGCTGACCCAGTACCAGCCATTAGCCCTTCATTCCTATATTGGTATTGGAAGTGCCTGGGACCTCGACCGCCGCAACGGCGGAGTGTATGTACTGCCGCCATATGTCCGGGAAAAAAGCGGCGAATGGTACAAAGGCACGGCAGATGCCATTTATCAGAACTTTAATTTTATCGAAATGTTTAACCCGGAATATGTGCTGATCCTGTCAGGCGATCACATTTATAAAATGGATTATTCGCTGATGCTTGATTATCATAAAACCAAGCAGGCTGATGTTACCATTGCTGTTATTGAGGTGCCGTGGGAGGAAGCCGGCCGGTTTGGCATTATGAATACGGCAGCCGAGGATTGTATTGTGGAATTTGAGGAAAAACCCAAGAATCCAAAAAACAACCTGGCTTCCATGGGAATATACGTATTTAGCTGGCCGGCACTCAGAGCCTATCTGGCGGCCGATGCTGCCGATACCAGCTCCAGCCATGACTTTGGTAAAAATGTCATCCCCAGGATGCTGGCCGGTGGTGAGCGCCTGTATGCTTACCGCTTCAGCGGCTACTGGAAGGATGTTGGCACAGTCGAAAGTTTTTGGGAAGCCAACATGGATTTGCTCAGTGATGAACCGACGCTCAATTTGTATGATCCCAGCTGGCGGATTTATTCTGTCAGCCCTGCGCAGCCGCCGCATTTTGTGGCAGATACGGCGCAGATTATTTGTTCGATGATCACGGAAGGCTGCCAAATACACGGCCAGGTGGAAAATTCCGTATTGTTTCCCGGCGTGTATGTGGGGGCAGGTGCCAGGGTAAAGGATTCTATTATTATGCCTTACACGACTATTGGTGCCAATGCCGTTATTAATAAAGCCATTATCGGCCGCAAATCAGTCATTGAAGCCGGCGCTCAGATTGGCACAGATGAAATAACTGAGCAGGAGGCAACCCGCTGGTTTTCCGGGATAACCTTAATTGGCGATAACCTGACAATTACCAGCGAGACTAAGATTAAGCGCAATGCCCTGCTTGCCCGTTCGTAAGCTTCCGGCGCAAAGCAGCATGGTTATGAAGGGAGGAAGTCTATTGAAGAATGTAATGGGTTTGATCAATTTGCATGAGAGTCATGACCTGCTCCGGGAGATAACCAAAAACCGGCCGCTGGCCGCGATTCCGTTTGGTGGCCGGTATCGCTTGATTGATTTTGTGCTGTCAAATTTTATCAATTCCGGCATAACCAATGTGGGCATTTTATCTGCCGGCAATTCGCGTTCGCTTATGGACCATATCCGTTCAGGCAAGGAGTGGGATCTGGCCCGGAAGCGGGATGGCCTGTTTATCCTGCCTTCGTTGCAGACCGACAACGTGCAGGGGGCATTTCCCAAAGACCTGGTGGATTTTTTCAATAATCTTGATTATATTAGAAGCAGCCGGCAGCGCTATGTTCTGCTTTCAGGCAGCCGGGCAGTTTGTAATATTAATTATGAGGCCGCGTTTCGTTTTCACCAGGAAAAAAACGCCGATATAACCATATTATACAAAGAATACAGTGACACCGATGTCCGGCAGATGACCGGCGCCACCCTGCTGGAAACCACGTCCGACGGCCGGATTGTGGATATGGAGATTTGTCCGGTCAGCGCCCGTAGTAACAAATTATCGCTGGCCATGTACCTGATGGAGCGCAGCTTGTTTGTTGATTTAATTGATGCCAGTGTGGCGCGGGGCGGGACGAATCTGGCACGCGATTGTTTTCTTAAAAACCTGGAGAATCTCAGAATTTATGGATTTCCTTTTCAGGGTTATTTGGCCCAGATTAATTCGGTGCAGGATTATTTTAGTCACAGTATGGCGCTGTTAACTCCCGCGGTATGGCAGGAACTCTTTTTTTCCAACGGCTCCATTTACACGAAGGTTAAGGATGCGGCCCCCGCCAAATACCAGCAGGACGCTCAGGTTAGAAGTTCGCTTGTCGCCAATGGTTCGGTAATCGCCGGGAAGGTGGAAAACAGTATTTTGTTCCGTGGTGCTAAGATTCATAAAGACGCCCGGATTACCAACAGCATTATTATGCAAAACGGGGAGGTCGGACCGGGAGCAATTATCGAGAATGTCATTTGTGACAAAGATGTCAAAATTACAGCAGGCAAACGGCTTAAGGGGGAATTAAACCACCCCATTGTCATTACGAAGGGAACGGTGATTTAATATGCGAAAAGTTTTATTTGTGGCATCTGAGGCTGCACCGTTTGCCAAAACCGGCGGTTTAGGTGATGTGATTGGCTCGCTGCCAAAAGCGCTTACCGCGCAAGGCGGCGATATTCGGGTAATTATGCCTAAGTATAGTTGTATTCCGGACGAATTTGTCTCCCGGATGGTTAAGCGGGCCACCTTTACCGTATCTGTCGGCTGGCGCAGGCAGTATGCGGGACTGTATGAGCTTGACTTTCAGGGGGTTACCTGGTATTTCATCGACAATGAATATTATTTTAAGCGCGAGGGCCTGTATGGCTATTATGACGAGGCCGAGCGGTTTGCCTATTTTTGCCGGGCGGTGCTTGAGGCGTTGCCGCGACTGGACTTTATGCCTGAAATCATTCACTGCCATGACTGGCAGACCGGGCCGCTGGCGGCTATGCTTAAACTCCAATATATTGACAGAAATGAATATGCGGGTGTCAAAACGGTATTCACCATTCATAATCTAATGTATCAGGGGATTTTCCCCAGTGATATTTTGGTAGACCTGTTAGGTTTGCCGACCAGTGCGTTTACCGCCGATGGTCTGGAGTTCTACGGGCAGGTCAACTTTTTGAAAGGAGGTCTGGCGTTTAGCGATCAGATAACCACTGTCAGCAAATCGTATGCCGAGGAGATGCAATATCCTTATTTCGGGGAAAAACTGGAGGGTATCTTGGCCAAACGCCGGGCTGATATTTGCGGGATTGTAAACGGCATTGACTATGAAACTTATAATCCGGCCGGGGATAGTTTCATCTATACCAATTATACCTGGCGGGGAACCACCAAACGTCTTGACAACAAAATCAAACTCCAGGCCGAACTGGGTTTGTCTGTAGGCAAACACATTCCGCTTATTGGCATGGTTTCCCGGCTGGTGGATTCCAAGGGGCTGGATCTGATTGCTCATGTCATGGCAGAATTGCTGGACCTTGATGTACAGCTGGTGGTGCTGGGAACCGGTGAAAGGCGCTTTGAAAACCTGTTTGCCTATGCGGCAGGCTGCCGCCCGGATAAAGTATCGGCCAAGATTACTTTTTCTGACGATTTGGCCCATAAGATTTATGCCGGTTCTGACATGTTTCTTATGCCGTCCCGGTTTGAGCCTTGCGGTATCGGGCAGCTGATCGCGCTCCGGTATGGCAGTATTCCTATTGTCCGGGAAATCGGCGGCCTTAAGGATACTGTTATCCGCTTCCAGCCGGAAACCGGTGAAGGCAATGGTTTTACTTTTATTAATTATAATGCTCATGAAATGCTGGGTACTATTAAAGAAGCTGTGCTCTTATACCAGGACCGGACCGAGTGGAGTAAGCTGGTTAAGAATGCTATGCGCTCTGACAACAGCTGGAGTCATTCGGCCGGCGAGTATTGCCGGATGTATGAGAGTTTGATTGCCGGCTAGCAAACGGACGGGGGAGGATAAATAATATGTTCAGAACTAAAGAAGAATTTAAAGCAGCTTTTATCGAACGCCTGGAAACCCTGTTCGGAGAACATCTGGATGATGCCACGCTTACCGATAAATATGCAGCCCTCAGCACTTTGATACGGGAGATTATCAACAAACGCTGGTATAAATCCAATATGCAATATCGTGTCAGTAAAGATAAGCAGGTGTACTATTTTTCTATGGAATTTTTGCTGGGGCGGCTGCTTGGCAGTAATCTTTTCAATCTGGGGCTGACCGACCTATGCCGGGAAGGTTTGGCTGAATTAGGCATTGATTTGGCAGAATTGGAGGCTGTGGAAGCAGACGCCGGTTTGGGAAACGGTGGCCTGGGGCGCCTTGCCGCCTGTTTTCTTGATTCTATGGCTTCACTGCAGCTGCCTGGCCACGGCAACGGCATCCGTTACCGGCATGGCATGTTTGAACAAAAGATTGTCGATGGGTATCAAATGGAATTGCCGGATAACTGGCTGCGTGACGGCTATGTCTGGGAAATGCGCAAGGCCAGCCGGGCGGTAACTGTTAAATTCGGCGGTACTGTCCGGATGGAGGAACGGGCAGGAAGGCTTGTTGCCATTCATGAAAATTATGAACCGGTACTGGCTGTGCCTTATGATATACCGGTTGTCGGCGCTAACCGCAATACCGTCAATACCTTGCGGCTGTGGAGTGCCGAGACCAACCATTTTGATTTTTCCTCTTTCAGCAAAGGCGACTTTTTAAAAGCGGTGGAACAGAAGTATTCCATGGAAGCCACCTCGCAGATCCTGTACCCTGACGACAATTATCCGGAAGGCAAGGTGCTCAGGCTCAAACAGCAATATTTCTTCGTTTCTGCCGGTTTGCAGAGCATTGTCCGGCGGTATAAGCGCACCCATGGCGGAACGCCGGCCGATCTGGCCAAAATTCACGAAAAAATTGCCATCCATATCAATGACACCCACCCGGCGCTGGCCGTACCGGAGTTAATGCGCATTCTGCTGGATGAAGAGGGGTTAGGCTGGGCTGAGGCCTGGAATGCCACCTGCAAAACCATTTCCTACACCAATCATACGATTTTGCCTGAAGCGCTGGAGAAATGGCCGGTTGAACTGGTAGGACGCCTGCTGCCGCGCATGTATACGCTTATTCGCGAAATTAATGAGCGGTTTTGTGCCGCCCTGTGGGAGCAATACCCCGGTGATTGGGATAAAATCCGGGATATGGCCATCATCAGTGAAGGTTATGTGCATATGGCGCATTTGGCGGTTGTCGGCAGTCACAGTGTCAACGGTGTGGCTGAAGTGCACAGCAATATACTGAAACAAGAAGTTATGGCTAATTTTCATAAATTCTACCCCCATCGCTTTAATAATAAAACCAATGGGGTTACCCACCGCCGCTGGCTGGCTAAAGCCAATCCCGCACTGGCTGATCTTATTAGCGAAACCATCGGCCAAGGCTGGCTGGATCATCCCACTGAACTGGCAAATCTGCACCGTTATGGTACCGACGCGGCCTTCCAGGCAAGCGTTAAAGCCGTTAAACAAGCCAATAAGGAACGGCTGGCTCAGTATATTAAAGCTAAAATGAATATAACGGTTGACACTCAGTCTATTTTTGATGTGCATGTAAAGCGGATTCATGCGTATAAACGCCAGACATTAAATGCGCTCCATATTTTAGACTTATATAACCGCCTCAAGGCGGATCCCAGTCTGGATATTGAGCCGCGCACCTTTATTTTCGCCGGTAAGTCGGCAGCCGGGTATTATCTGGCCAAACGCATTATCAAGTTTATTAACACCCTGGCCCAGGTCATTAACAATGACCCGGATATTGGCGGTAGAATTAAGGTTGTCTTTATGGAAAACTACAGTGTATCGCTGGCTGAACTTATTATTCCGGCCGCCGATGTCAGTGAGCAGATATCAACAGCCAGCCGCGAGGCCTCCGGCACCGGTAATATGAAGTTTATGATGAACGGTGCGGTTACTATCGGTACGCTGGATGGTGCCAATATTGAGATTCATGATGAAGTTGGCGACGATAATATAGTTATTTTCGGGTTAACCGCCGACGAAGTCCTGAACTATTATAAATATGGCGGCTACAATGTGCTGGACGTATATAACAGCAACCCGCGCCTGAAGCAAGCGGTTGACCAGCTAATTAACGGCTTTTTCCCTGTTAGTGCCGATGAGTTTGACAGTATTCATCATTCTCTCATGCGTACCAATGATGAGTACTTTGTCTTAAAGGATTTTGCCGGTTATGCGGCAGCCCAGGAAAAGGTCGGCAATCTGTATCGCGATCAGAGCCGTTGGCAGACGATGTCCATAAATAATATTGCCTTTTCGGGCAGATTTGCCAGCGACCGCACAATTTCCGAATATGCTATTGGCATTTGGCAGATTAAGCCGGTTGTAATCAGGGAATTCTAATACCGGAGGTGGACCGGCATGAACCAGTGCCCGATTTTTCATGATTCCCATAATAAGGACTTTCGCAGCCCCTTTGGGGCTGCTGCTTGTTATACAGAAATAACATTACGTTTGCTGACTGTCAATACCAAGCGGCAGGGTGAACTGCCCGCAGAAACCGCTGATTTACGGTTATGGCAGGAAGGTGCCGGAGAAATTCTCCTTGACATGCAGCTTGTCCGGGAGGAGCAGGGACGGCGTCTGTATGAAGCCAGCTTTACCGCTCCGGGCAATCCGGGTGTTATTTGGTACTACTTTATTATCAGGCGGGGAGAACAAACTTTCTATTATGGCAACAACGCAGCCGAGCTGGGCGGTGTGGGACAGCTTCTCAGCTATCCGCCGCCCTCATACCAGATCAGCACCTACCTGCCGGAAGCGGTTACACCGGCCTGGTTTAAACATGCGGTAGTATACCAAATCTTTGTTGACCGGTTTTATAATGGGTTGCCTGAAGGGAAAATTCTTAATCCGCGGCCAGGCAGCCTGCTGCATGCCGACTGGCAGGATACGCCGGTGTATACCCGGGATATGGAGACAGGTGCAATCTTAGCCTACGACTTTTTCGGCGGCAATCTGGCCGGGGTTATGGCCAAGCTGCCTTATCTGGCAGAACTGGGAGTAACCGCCATTTATTTTAACCCGGTATTTGCTTCTCCTTCCAATCACAAATACGATACCGCCGACTACCTGACCATTGACCCCATGTTTGGCGACAACAACCTGTTTGCTAAAGTTTGTGCCAAGGCTGGTGAGCATGGCATTGCCGTTATTTTAGACGGTGTGTTCAGCCATACCGGCAGTGATAGCCTGTACTTCAATCAGGAAGGCAGCTATGACACACTTGGCGCTTACCAGTCTAAAGCTTCTCCCTACTATTCGTGGTATAAATTTATCGACCATCCTGATACATTCGAATCCTGGTGGGGGATCGGCACAATGCCGAATGTCAATGAAGAGGATCCTTCTTATCAACACTTCATCATTGATGGCCCGGACAGTGTACTTAAATATTGGCTTGAAGCCGGTGTAAAAGGCTGGCGGCTGGATGTGGCCGATGAACTGCCGGAATCCTTTTTGCGCAAATTTTATAAGACGCTCAAAGAGCAGGACCCGGAGGCCGTCCTGATTGGCGAGGTATGGGAAGACGCTTCACGCAAGGTGTCTTACGGCCATTTGCGTCAGTATTTTGACGGCACCGAGCTTGACTCGGTTATGAATTATCCCTTCCGCAAACTTGTCCTTGACTTTATGTTAGGCTGGCGGGACGCGCAGGCGGTACACCGCCGGTTATTCAATTTATATGAAAACTACCCGAAAGAAAACTTTTATGCCAATATGAATATTATCGGCAGCCATGATGTGCCGCGTATTCTCACCTTGCTTGCCGAAGCGCCGCCCGAAGCGGCGCACAGTAAACTAAACGCTTTTAAACACCGTCTGACGCCGGCGCAGCGGGAGCTGGGGCTGGCACGGCTGAAGCTGGTTGTTTTATGGCAAATGACTTTTCCCGGCACTCCCTGCATTTACTATGGTGATGAGGTTGGGGTTGAGGGTTACAGTGACCCGTTAAACCGCCGCCCCTATCCGTGGGGCCGGGAAGATAAAGAATTGCTGGCATGGTACAAAAAATTAGTTGGCCTGCGCCGCAGCCATCAGGTTTTGCGGACAGGTGAATGGCTGCTCTTATGTGCCGCAGACGATGTGTATGGTTATGTGCGCAGTATCCGCAGCGGTCAGGATATCTTCGGGGATCTGGCGGCAGATAATACGGCGGTTATTGTGTTTAACCGCAGCTGTCATAAGGCGGCTGCGATAAGCATTGATACGGCGGTTTGGTTTGCCGGTCAGGCCTATGTTGTGGATGCTTTGACCGGTGATACGATTGCGCTGCCTGACACAGGCCGGCTGGAACTGACGCTGCCGCCGCTGTCAGGCCGGCTGCTGCTGGCCCGGGACGAAACGCCGCCCGCCGGACCGGAACGTACCCATGGCATTCTGCTGCACCCGACCTCGCTGCCTTCCCCCTTCGGTATTGGCGATCTGGGGCCGGAAGCCTGCCGGTTTGTTGATTTTCTTGTTGCCGGCAACCAGCAGCTATGGCAGTTTCTGCCGCTCAACCCGGTAGGCTTTGGTGATTCGCCCTATCAGTGCCTGTCGGCATTTGCCGGCAATCCGCTGCTTATCTCGCCGGAAAGGCTGAGAGATGCCGGTTGGCTGACAGAGGCCGAACTACAGCATAACAACGAATTTTCCCGGCAAGATCCTGCCTGTGTCGATTTCCCCCAGGTCAAACTGTGGAAGGAGCAGATTTTCCGGCAGGCTTTTGACCGCTTTCGGCAGCAGGAACCGACAGACGCCTATGCCGATTTTGTGGCGGCGGCGGCTGACTGGCTGCCAGACTACACGCTGTTTATGGCACTTAAGCGGCATTTTCAGGGCCTGCCCTGGAACCAATGGCCGCCGGCTGTCAGCCAGCGCCGGCCTGAGGTCGTCAGCCACTACCGTCAACTGCTTGCCGAAGAAATTGAGTATCAAACCTTCCTGCAATTTGTTTTCTGGCAGCAATGGCAGGAGTTAAAGCAGTATGCCAACAGCCGGGGCATTCGCCTGTTCGGTGATTTGCCGCTGTTTGTTGCCCATGACAGTGCCGATGTGTGGGCTAATCCCCACTTGTTTTCTCTTGATGCAGCCGGCAATCCGACCAAGGTGGCCGGTGTACCGCCTGACTATTTCAGCGATACCGGGCAGCTCTGGGGCAATCCACTTTATAACTGGGAGCAAATGGCGCTGGATGACTACCATTGGTGGCGCCGCCGTCTGGAAGTCCTGCTTACGCTGGTCGATGTCATCCGTATTGATCATTTCCGGGGTCTTGAGGCGTATTGGGAAATTCCGGCCGGCGAGCCGACGGCGGTCAACGGGCAGTGGATAGCCGGGCCGGGAGCCGGGTTTTTTGCCATATTGGAAAAATATCTGGGCAGGCTGCCGCTGGTGGCTGAAGATTTGGGTATTATTACTCCGGAGGTTAACAGGCTTAAACACCGGCTTGGCTATCCGGGCATGAAAGTATTGCAGTTTAGTTTTGGTGATGGCCTGTCAGCGCCTGATTTCCCCTATAATACCGGTGCCGACACCATCGCTTATACCGGCACACATGATAATGATACGCTGCTGGGCTGGTTTGGGCGGATTGGCAGCACTGAGCCGGAGCTTAAGCGCCGGGTGCTTCGCCACCTCAACCGGCTGGGCCTGGACAGTGACTTAAGTGATGCCGGTGTATGCAGGCAGCTTATCCGCCTGACTTATCTCAGCCAGGCTAAGACAGTGATACTGCCGCTGCAGGATGTACTTGGCCTGGGCCACGCAGCGCGGATGAACACTCCGGGAACAGCGGACGGCAATTGGGGCTGGCGGCTGGAGCCCGGTATGCTCACCCCCGAAGTCAGCAGTTGTTTGCGGGAGTGGAGCAGTTTGACAATTGACCGGCAATAGTGAAAAAATAATCAACAAAAATTGCATAGGCATGCAACTTTTGTTGATTATTTGTATTTGGGAATGTACCTTATTTCCAGCTAAACAGGCTTTTGCGGCAGATTTACATTTTGGCACGATTTTTGCTACAGTTGAATAATATAGCCGGAATGTCAGCTCTATATTTTGTAAAAAAACTGTTAGGACATGATTTTTTTGCAGCATAACAAGTTGTTGAAGCCATAAGAGTAAACTCGTTGCAGCGCAGTTGAACCATCGGGGATTCGTGTGGGGAGTCTACCCCGCCAGAACTAACGCCGTTTATAGGCAGGAGTCTTGACTCACTAATTTAGATCAAGAAAATCTGAGTAATACGGGGGCTGCCGTGCACAGGTACAAAAAAACTTATGCGCGGCAGCCCTTGTCAGTTGCAAATAGAGCATATTTTCACGAAAGGATTCTTTACAGGTTTGACTAAAATTGCTATAAAGAAAACACGGCTTGTGCCGAGCCTTTGGTGACAGCGGCAGCCGATGTTGCCCTTATCCTGTTCTTAAGAAAGTTATACTTTCTGTTAGGATAAAGAAGTAAGATCCTGATAAATCGTGAGATAATGAGGTTGGTGCAAGATAGTGGGAAAACATTGGCTGATGCTGGTTTTGTCGGTTGGTCTGCTCTGTATATATAGCCTTGACTGGATTTATTGTGACCAGGAAACCAGGCGCTATGCCTGGATACTGGATAATTTCACCGAACGCCTGGAGCGCACATTACAGTCTGAAGTAAACCAGCACACGCATGCTATAGAGGCTGTAAGAAGATTCATGCTGACCGGTGAGGCAATACCTGATAAGGAGACGTTTGAACGCTTTGCCAGGCGGTTGTTACCTTTTTATCCTGAAATCATTGAATTGTCCTATTCTGACGCAAATTATATCATACGCTATCTGTATCCGGAAGGGTCGGGCCTGAGCCGGATTGGTGAAGATCTGACCGATATAAGCCGATCTCCGTATTTTCTTACTGCTACGCTTAAGGCCGAGCGGGAACAGATTATAACGGTAAACAGGCTGCCTATTGTAAAACAGGCAGGCGGCGATGTTTTAGAATATAGGGCGCCGCTTTTTGTCGGCGACAACTTTCGCGGCATGGTTTGGGTGACCGTTGCGCCAATTACGGTTTTGCATAAGGCTGTAAAAAAAGTTGATCCGGCGCTTGAGCACAATGAGTGCATGTATCATGTTGAAGTCGGTGTGCCGGACAGCGATCCGTTTTACATGGCTAATCATTTGGCGGACAACTCGCCTGTGCGGGAATTTACGCTTACTGTTGCCGATGTACAGTGGCAGGTAAAAACAGGCTGGAGCCGGGTGCCGCGCCCTAGTATCTATATACGCGGACTTATCTGGGGTTTAGGCATCAGTACGCTTAGCCTGCTGCTCCTCTTGATTAATGGTTTAATACGGCGGCAAGCCTGGCTGTTACAGGCCGTTGACCAAAAAACCCGGGAACTCTTGCTGAAAAACAAACTATTGGAATTGGAAATGCAGGAACACCGAAATACAGAACAGGCGCTGCGGCAAAGTGAAGAGCGTATGGCTACTTTGCTTGCGGCCGTCCCGGACAAGCTGTTCCGGGTAAGCCGGGCCGGTAAGATTCTGGATGTCGAAGTAAAAAAACCGGAAGATTTATACATGCCGAAAGCGGAAATATTAAACAAAAACATAGTGGATGTGCTGCCGGCAGAGGTATGGAAAAAATTCCTGGACGCCGGTGAAAAGATGTTAACTACCGGTGAACCGTTGACCGTGAAGTATCAACTTGCGAAAAATAATGTTAAGAAAGAGTATGAATCCCGTTTGGCAGTAAGCGAAAAAGATGAAATACTGGTTATTATCCGTGATATCACGGAGCAGCGACAGGATGAAGCCTGTGAGCGGCTGTTAACGCAAATTTCAGCTAAAGTGCTGGAAGAAGCAAGCATTGAAGATATATTAAGCTATACCTGTGAGCAATTGGCGGCTGTTTTCTCGATATCATTTGCCCGCGTATCGCTGAAAACTGATGATGGCACAGGCAAAATCAGTGCTGTTGCCGGCAGACTGGCAAAGGTGGAATCCGGCAGGCTGAGATGCAGCGAAAAAGGCCGGTTAAGCCGGTTGGCTATCAGAACCGGTGAGCTGCAAGTGGTTCAGCACAAAGAGCGGTTATCAACCTGGCAAGAAACACTCATTGCCGAGTCGGGTGCGGACAAGGACGCTATTCAGTCTGAGATTGCGCTGCCTCTCAACTTGAAGGGGAGCACTGCCGGTGCGCTGTATCTTATAAGCAATATCCCCCATTATTGGAATGAACGGATTGTGGCCCGGCTGCAGCGTTTTGCCGGTCAACTGGCAATAGCCGTCAGTGCGGCTGCCAGCCGCCAGCATCGCAGGCTGCTGATTGCCGGATTGGAGGCTGCTGCCAATGCCATTGTCATTACCGACAGGGATGGCAATATTGTCTGGGTTAATTCGGCCTTTAGCGTCCTGACCGGCTATGCTGAGGACCAGGCTTACGGCCGGAACCTCATGCCTTTATCAGGCTATCCGGATGAGAGCTTCTACCGCCAGTTTTGGCAACAATTACAGACGGCGGCAGAGGTATGGCGGGGTGAGTCAGCCCATTCCCGGCAGGACGGCAGTTTATACGAAGAAGTCATGACAATTACGCCTGTTCGCAACAATCAGGGGGAAATTGTAAATTTCATTGCCATAAAGGAAGATATAACTGAACAAAAGCTGGCTGCCGCTGCGATGGAAAGGGCAAATGCGCTACGAGCGCAAGCTGAGAAACTCTCTTCGCTTGGCACCATGGCTGCCGGTCTTGCGCATGAAATTAATCAACCGCTTAACTCCATAAAAATGATAGCCAGCGGTATGGTGTATGCGTACAATAAGGGCAAAGAACGGCCGGTTAGCGATCTTATGCGTAATGTCGAAGAAATATCAAATCAGGCTGATCGCATAAACCGGATTATTATGCACATGCGCAGTTTTATCCGGCAGGATGCCAGTCAGGCGGCTTATTGCAATCTTAATGCTGCGGTGGAACAATCGCTTAGAATTATTGGCAGCCAATTAACAGCACATGGAATCCAGATTCAAACAGAATTGGCTGAACATATGCTGTTAGTTTATGCGATACCCACGGCACTGGAAGAGCTTATTGTCAATCTGGCATCTAACGCCATGCAGGCCATGGATTCGGCAGAATGCCGGGACAAACGGCTGCTTATTCAGACCTGGGCGGACCAAAACACAGTAAATTTAAAAATCTCAGACACTGGGCCGGGTATCCCTGCCGCTAACCGAAGCAGGCTGTTTGAACCCTTTTTCTCGAGTAAACAGGGCGGGGACAATCTTGGTTTAGGATTGCCGATTGTGCAGGCTATTGTTACCTCCTGCCAGGGAACCATTACCGTTGTTTCCAAGGAAAATGAGGGAGCCGCTTTTTTGATTACTCTGCCTGGCAGCAGAACTGAAGCAGTGTAGGAGGCAAGGTTATGGAGATATTGCTAGTCGAAGACGACCGGCATAGCCGGGAGGCGGTAATGTGGTTTTTGCAGGAACAAGGACATAAGGTGACCGAGTGTGATAATGCCCGGGAGGCACTGGCTAAATGGAGGGTAGGAGATTATCCGCTGATAATCTCAGATATTCAGATGCCTGGCATGTCGGGATTGGAGCTGGCAAACGCCATTAACGGACAGCCTGACAGTTGGCGCACCGATGTTGTATTATTTACCGGCTATGGGGATATGAAAACCGCAGTGGCGGCACTGCGGGCAGGAGCCTATGATTATTTGCTGAAACCTGTGGATGCTGAAGAGCTGGCGACAGTTATTCAGCGGGTAGCGGAACACCAGGCTTTGTTGCGGGAAAACCGGGAGCTAACTAAGAATTTTGATGCCCGGCTTAAATCAGCGACAATGCATACAGTACAGGAGTTAACCCAGATGCGCAAGCTGGTGGCAGAGACGGTAATGGGTAAGGTCGGCTTTTTTTCTCCCCAAATGCAGGCAATAAAGGCCATGGCGCTACGGTATAATGAAGACAGAACAATTCCAGTACTGCTGCAGGGAGAAACAGGTACAGGCAAAGAAGTGATTGCCCGTCTCATCCATTATGGTTCGGAGCTTGATTCGGCGGCAGCTCCGCTGGTTGAATTGAATTGTGCAGCCATTCCGCACAATTTATTTGAAAGCGAGTTGTTCGGTTATGAAGGCGGCGCTTTTAGCGGCAGCTTAGGACAAGGAAAAAAAGGCAAGCTGGATGCTGCGGCCGGCGGTACGCTGCTTTTGGACGAGGTAGCCGAGATGCCGACGGAAATCCAGGCTAAACTGCTCCGGGTCGTTGAGACCAAAGAATACTACCGGCTGGGTGGTTTGCAAAAAATAAAGGCAAATGTACGGATTATTTGTGCTACTAACGTTGATTTGGATAAAAAAATGCAAGAGGGGTCATTTCGCAGTGACCTGTATTACCGCCTGAAAATAGGCCATCTGGTTATTCCGCCATTAAGAGAGCGGCAGGAAGATATCGTGCCGCTGGCGGCAATGTTTTTACGGGAGTTTTCCCAAGCCAGGAAAAAACGTTTTAGCGGCATTAATAACGGGGCGCAGCAGCTCCTGCAAACATATAATTGGCCGGGAAATGTGCGGGAGCTGCGCAATGCCATAGAGTGGGCCGTTTTTATGTATAACGAGGAAGAACTACAGCCATGCCACCTCGAAAAGGTTGTTAAAGGAACCTTAGTGCCTGCCGGCGGCAGGGCAGCTGTCGCCACTGGCGAAAGGCGCATTATCCTGCCTTTGCCGGAGTCAGGACTGTCAATAAAAGCATATAATGATCTTATTGTTCAAGCAGTTCTGGATGCTCACCACGGCAATCAGACGGCCGCGGCTAAGTATCTGGATATGTCGCTTAGAGCTTTTTGTTACCGTTTAGAGCAGATGCGCGGCAGGCAAGCCGATAACGAAGCAAGTTCCAAACAATAATTGCATAGTATTGCCGGTATGACTATGCAATTATTGTCGAAAATGCATAGGATGCAATTGACGAAAAGAGAAAAGTTTTGTTGAAAAAAGTAAGATAATATCTGTGTTCGCGGCAAGCGTAACCCTGCTGTCCTTTAAGACTGGCATGATTGTTGCATCATTCACAAATGCAACGAAATTATGTCCAGAAAGGCGAGGGAAATCAAATGAATATCACGATTGGTAAAAAAATTACGGGAGGCTTCTTGCTTGTTGTTGGTCTGGTAGCAATCATGAGTATTTTTAGTTATTTCAAAATCGGCGAAATCGAGGAATCTTATGAACAAACCATGAACAATAACTTGGAAAAAATGCGTATGACCCAAGGGTTTGCTGCCGATTTAGCCAATGAGGCGGTAGCTATGAGAAGGTTCAATTTCACCGGTGATGTGTCAGATTTACCGGTTTTTGAGGAATATCGGAAAAGCTCTGAAGAAAAGCTGACTGTTTTACAACAAATGATACAAACCGGAAGAGGGAAGGAACTTCTCCAGCAGATGAAGGCCGACAAGACTGCCTATGAGGCAATTGCCCAAAAATCGATAGCGGCTAAACAGGCAAACAACCTCGAACAAGTTGCACTGCATATGCAGGCAGCAGGTGGGCCTTATAAGGCGGCAATGGGTGCGGCCGAGGAATTGGTACAAGAAATCGAAGTAATTGTCCGGGCGGAAGCGCAAACTCAGTCAGAAACGGCTAAAGAAAGCCAGATGCTGATATTGATTATTAACATTCTGGTAGCCTGTATCGCGGTTGCTATTGGGATCTTACTCAGCCGAAGCATTGCCAATCCGCTGAAACGGATAACGGTTGCCTCCGGTGAAATTGCACAGGGTAATCTGACCCATGAAGATGTTATTATTGATTCTGCAGATGAAATTGGTCAGGTAGCACGGGCCTTTGTTACCATGAAGGCCAATCTGAAACAATTAATTCGGCAAATTGCTGCAACCACTGAGCAGGTGGCGGCCTCTTCCGAGGAACTGACTGCCAGTGCCGAACAGTCGGCCCAGGCAACTGAGCAGGTAGCCTCAACCGTCAATGACGTGGCCACAGGGGCGGAAAGACAAGTGAGCGCCGTTGTTACGGCGGCTTCGGTTGTGGAACAAATGTCTGCCGGTATTCAGCAGGTGGCGGTAAATGCCAATGATGTGGCCCGGATGGCGGATAGGGCGGCGACCACAGCCCGGCAGGGGGATACGGCTGTGGATGCCGCAATCACCCAAATGGCCAGCATTGAAAAGACGGTGGCCGGTTCGGCGCAGGTAGTGACAAAGCTAGGTGAACGCTCCACGGAAATTGGACAAATTGTCAATACTATCTCAGGGATTGCCGGGCAGACAAACCTGTTGGCGCTAAACGCCGCAATTGAGGCGGCCCGTGCCGGGGAGCAAGGCCGGGGCTTTGCCGTAGTGGCCGAAGAGGTGCGCAAGCTGGCTGAACAGTCCCAGGAAGCGGCCAAACAGATTGCCGCCCTGATTGGAGAAATCCAGACTGAGACGGAAAACTCGGTTGTGGCTATTAATGAAGGTTCGCGGGAGGCAAAAATCGGCGGTGAAGTCGTCAATACTGCCGGCAAAGCATTTAAGGAGATTGTTGATCTTATTGGCGCTGTTTCAGAGCAAATCGGGGAAATCTCAGCTTCCATCCAGCAAATGTCGGCAGCCAGTCAACAAATTGTAACAGCTGTACGGGATATTGATAAAATCAGTAAAGATACCGCCGGGCAAACACAAACAATTTCGGCGGCAACAGAAGAAACCTCAGCCTCAATGGAAGAAATTGCCGCTTCCAGCCAGGCGCTCGCCCAACTGGCGGAAAATTTACAGACAGCAGTGCAGAAGTTTAGATTGTAAAAAAGGCGATACAATGACATTCCTGGGGGATAAAAATTATCCCTTGGGAATGTATTTTTTTTACGAATATATATTGACAAAAATTGGGCAATGGCAGTACAATGAAATCAATACTATACCAATTCAGTATTGATTAATTATGACAACTAGAAAGAGGTGATGCTGTGCAGCTTAATCAGGCCACAGATTATGCATTCCGGGTAGTATTATATCTTGCGGGGCTGCCGTCAGGGACGGTGGAAAGCGGTGTAATTATTGCCGAGCGCCAGAATATACCCTACCGGTTTCTCCAGAAGATTGTACGCATGCTGGCAGCGGCCGGGCTGGTGAAATCGTATCGCGGGGTAGAGGGCGGGTTTGCCCTGGCAAAATCGCCGGACAATATCACATTATATGATGTTATTACCGCTATGGAAGGGCCGCTCGGTATACACCGCTGTCTGGCCGAACGCAATGCCTGCAATAAAAGCTGCGGGCAGGAGTGCCCGGTGCATCATGCGCTGGCAGGCATTCAGGAACGGCTGGCAGCCGATTTATCAAGTGTGACTTTTGCAGCATTAGCTGCTGAAGCTAAAATTAAGTAGGAGGTAGGAGTATGGAAGAATTACTTTTATCCCGCTGGCAATTCGGGATAACGACAGTCTATCATTTTCTGTTTGTGCCGCTGACGATCGGACTGTCGCTGATTATCGCCATTCTGGAAACTATCTATGTCCGCACCGGTAATGAAATGTATAAGCAGCAAACCAAGTTTTGGGGCAAACTATTTCTTATTAATTTTGCCATGGGTGTGGTCACAGGTATTGTTCAGGAATTTCATTTCGGGATGAACTGGTCTGAGTATTCCCGGTTTATGGGCGATATCTTTGGTGCGCCGCTGGCGCTGGAGGCGCTTACCGCCTTTTATCTGGAATCCATTTTCTTGGGGTTATGGATTTTCGGCTGGGACCGTATACCCAAAGTGCTGCATGCTGCCAGTATCTGGATTGTGGCACTGGCTACCAATCTTTCGGCCTTTTGGATTCTGGTTGCCAACTCTTTTATGCAGAATCCTGTGGGGTATGCCCTGCGAAACGGCCGCGCAGAAATGACCGACTTTATCGCACTTATTACTAATCCCTATGTTTTCTACCAGTTTCCGCATACTGTCTTATCAGGTTTGGTCACTGCCGGCTTCTTCGTACTTGCCATCAGTGCCTATCACCTGATCCGGAAAACCCATGTGGATTTTTTCCGGGCATCCTTTAAACTGGGGCTTGTCTGGACGACAATCAGTTTGTTCCTCTTAATGGGCAGCGGTCATGCCCAGACACAGTTTATTGCCAAGGCGCAGCCCATGAAGCTGGCTGCCGCCGAAGCCTTGTGGGAAACGGCCAATCCGGCGCCTTTTGCCGTAGCCGCCCTGATTGATGAGGAGAACAAAACCAATTCATTTGAAATCAAGATTCCGGCCATGCTGTCGCTTATGGCTAATAATGATCCCAACACTCCGATCAGGGGGATTAATGATATTGAAAAAGAGTATATTGCCAAGTATGGCCCCGGCAACTATGTGCCGGCAGTAACCCCGGTATTTTGGAGCTTCCGCATTATGGTGGCCGCAGGCAGTGCGATGATGCTGATTGTGCTGGCAGCCGGTTTTCTGTGGTGGCGCGGCCAACTGGAGGCCAAACCCTGTGTACTGAAAGCAGTGTTATGGAGTTTGCCGCTGCCGTATATCGCCAATTCGACAGGCTGGTTTGTCACCGAAGGCGGGCGTCAACCCTGGATTGTGGTTGGCTTGCAGCGGGTGGAAGAGGCGGTATCGCCGTCAGTTGGCGCAGGCAGCATCTGGATTTCGCTGATTGGCTTTACCGTGGTGTACGCTTTGCTGGCCATTGCCGCCATATATCTTGTGCAGAAGTTTGTGCGGCAAGGTCCGGTGGATACTCCGGTTACTCCGACTAAACCGGCAGCAAAGGGGGCGACATTGTGGAGTTAAGTGTACTGTGGTTTGTTCTGGTTACGGTGCTGTTTATTGGCTTCTTTTTCCTGGAAGGGTTTGACTATGGCGTAGGGATACTGCTTCCTGTTTTGGGGAAAAACGATACCGAACGCCGGGTGCTGATTAACACTATCGGCCCGGTTTGGGATGGCAACGAGGTATGGATGATTACCGCCGGCGGAGCCATGTTTGCCGCCTTTCCACACGTGTATGCCACCATGTTCAGCGGTTTTTACCTGGCCTTGTTCCTCATGCTGATGGCCCTCATTGTGCGTGGTGTGGCCTTTGAATTTCGCAGTAAGGATGAAAATCCTGCCTGGCGCACAACCTGGGACTGGCTGATTTTTTTCGGCAGCGCGATACCTGCCTTGCTCTGGGGCGTTGCTGTTGCCAATTTAATCAAAGGTGTTCCCATCAACGCGAATATGCAGTATGTCGGTACTTTCTTCGATTTGCTTAGTCCCTATACGCTGGTTGGCGGTCTGGCCTTCCTGCTGGTCTTTATCTTCCATGGCGCTATGTATCTGACACTCAAAACCACCGGCGAGATGGTGGAACGCGCCCGGAAGGCTGCTGTTAAGGCCGGGGTGCCGGCAGCCGTATTCTGCCTGATGCTTGTTGGTATGACCTATACCAATACCGATTTATTTGCCAGTACCGGCGCAGGCATAACTCTCTGGGGGGCAGTTGTCTTGTTTGTCGGCGCCTATGCCGCCGTGTATGCCAAACGCTATGGCCTGGGCTTTACTTTAAGCAGTCTGACGATTGCCTTCACGACAGTAGCTTTTTTCTGGGGCCTGTTTCCCCGGCTTATGGTATCCAGTCTCAATCCGGCCTGGAGCCTGACAATCACCAATGCGTCATCGTCGCAGTATACCTTGCAGATCATGACAGTGGCGGCGCTGGCACTGGTACCTGTCGTGCTTGTCTACCAAGGCTGGGTATACTGGACCTTCCGCAAGCGGGTTACGGCTAAAGACCTGGAGTATTGATTCAGCGACTAAGCGACAGTACCTTGCGGAACTTAAAATGTAGGTGGCGTAAGATACTAGGTACGGGTGGTGAGGGGCTATGGCGTTACAGGACGAGGATAAAGAGTATTTATGGCAGTTATCCTGGATTTATCCCGGTGGTTATATAACCGAGCTTGAAAGCTTGGCAGAAGCTGTGATTAAGGAGCAGCTGGCCGGCGGGGAGCGTCAGAATATCCGGGAAATCGTCTGGGGAATTATGGCGAAAATCCAGCCGGAACAGGAGAATGACTTGTCAGAAGCTGCGGCTGACGATGCCGCAGCGGCTCAGGCGGAGGCTGAAGCTGTTATACGGGAAAAGGTACTGGCAGCTCTGCGTGACGGCCAGCCCCACCTCCCGGCTGAAATGGGGCCGGAGGTAATTGGTCACCTGGTGGAAGCGCTGGCAGGCAAGGATGAACTGGCGGCTAATGCCCGGGAAGCCCTTACGCGCTTAACTGACGGCAGTGCTATTGATACCTTATGCGGGCTGTGGGCCGAGTCCCGCAACCCGCACCTGGAGCAAATCATTCTGGATGCCGGTTATCTGGCATCACAGCCACTGGGATTAAGACTTTTAACTGTGCTCAAGACCGGTGCCGACAGACGGATGCTGGCAGAAGGCCCGGCACTGATCCCGGAGTTGCTGGCGGCAGTGGATGATGCCGATAGAAGCATTGCCGGGCGGGCCAGGCGTCTGTTGCTGACCCTGACTGACCGGCAGGCCATTAATGCGGTATGCGAAATGGTGCTTGCCGGAGAAAACGAGCGGCTGAAACATTGGGCGGCCATTGCCCGTTACGCTCCGGCCACAGCCAGTAAAGCCGCTCTCTATTATTGCATTACCGGACAGTGGGAGAACTATTATGCACTTGACTGGCAAGAGACCAGGCCTTTGCTGACCAAAGGCTATAATCAGGCCACTCCTGCCGAGCGGCAGCTGTTTTTGGCAGCTGCCCGCCGCAGCGGTCACAGTTTGCTGCTGGCCGGGCTGTTATTGGAAGGCGGCAGCCGGGATGAGTATGAAGAGCTTACCGATGACGACTGGGCAGCCATGCTGGATATGCTGGTCAGTCAGGAACGCTGGCAGGAGCTGTACCGTTTGACGTATCGGGCGCCGGCCGGCTGGGCTGCCGAGATTGTGCTGGCTTTGGACAGTGCCGGCTGGGTGCCGAAGAACTGGGAGTATACAGGCTGGGAAAAAATTTGTGCCAACTGCCCGCCGGCCGGCCGGGAGCTGTTTGTGCCGGCCGGAAGGCAGCCGGTTATGCTGGAGACGCAGGAGGTGCAAGCGGTCATTGAATGTGTTGCCATCCATCCAAATGGGCGGATTGTGGCCGGCGGCGGCAGCGACGGGCGGCTGCGCCTGTGGCAGGTGGCCAGCGGCAGCCTGTGGCGTACGGTAGACCTGCATACTGACGGTATTACGGCAATAACCTTTACCCCGGATGGCCGTTATCTGGTGACTGCCGGCCGGGAGGCCAAGGTGCATGTCTGGCACATGCCTGATATTAAATGGGTGAGCAGTGTCAGCGGTCAGCCTGGCTTGGTTACTGCCATAACAGCCGATAACGGCGGCCGGCTGTTGGCGCTGGCATGTCCCGGCGGTGTGCTGCCGGCACGGGTTTGGACCTGGGACGGAGCGTACATGAACAACCGGGGACAGTATCCCGGCAGCCTGTTTGCTGCCGGTACCCTGAATCTGGAGCAAAGCAAAGCGGCCGGCGGCGGACGGGACGGCAAAATCCGTATCTATACGCTGGCCGGCGGCAAGGGGGGGAATCGGTCCTGGGCAGCCCATGCCGGGCCGGTTAAGGCCATGCTGTTCAGCGGCGACGGGCGGCTGCTGATTACTCATGGTGCGGATGATATGATTAAGGTCTGGACAGTTGAGGGCAGTAAGCTCTTATGGAGCGCTGGCTGTTCGGGCAGGCTGCTGGCAGTCAGCCGTGATGCGGCTGTGGCCGCTGTGGCCGGACCTGGGGGCAGTATCGCCCTGCAGCAGCTGCGTTTTACCAAGCCGCTGGCGCTGGCAACTCATGCGGACTGGCAACAGGCGCTGGTGCTGCTGGCGGCGCCTGAATGCCCGCCGGAGGCCAGGCAGGCAACCGCCTTTTTCGAGGCTGTGCTGGCGGCTAAATTTCGTTATGATATTACTTTAGCGTGAGTGTGGTAAGGGGTGATGCCAATGGCTGGAGGCCTGACTATTGATTTTGGCAATTGCTATACGGTGGCAGCCTATTGGCGGCAGGATGTCCGGCAGGCGGAGGTTTTATATATTCCCGGCGTGACCCGCCCGATACCGGGAAATGCCGTTGGTCAGGCGAAAAGGGTGTACGCGGCTCCGTCTTTAATCAGCTATGGAGCAGCCGAGGCCGGTGAGGTATTGCTGGTCGGGCAAGAGGCGGCAGAGGGACTGAGCGGCGTGGCTGTTGAGCGGAAACTATTTAGTAACTTACAGGCCGACGTAATTACCGGCAAAACGGTGTATAGCCTGGCCGGCAGACGGCGGCTGAGCGGACAGGAGATCGCCGGAGACTACTTAGCTTCGTTTATCAGCCGTGCCGGTCAGGCTCTGGGATTAGCCGGTGAAGCGGCTATTATGTTTACGATGCCGGCAGCGGCGTGCCAATCGGAAAAGATTTGGCAGCGTTACCGGCGCTGGCTGGAAAATGCCGTCCGCCAGGCGGGCTTTAGCCGTTTGGAATTGGTAGAACAACCATGGGCGGCCGCCAGGGGGGCAGGTATGCCGCTTAAGCCTGAGGCAGTATATGTTGTTATTACGGTAAACGCCGATATGGTGGAGGCTGTCATTGTCCGGGTGACTATTCCTGCAGGCAAGGAAAACATGGCAGATGCCAGGTGTTTGATGTCAGGGCCGGGCGGCTGCTACCCTTATTCAGGCGGCAGCGGTTCTTTTTCCCAGGATGATACCAGTAAGCGGCACCTGCGGGTGCTGAGCCGCTGTGCCGAATGGCTGACCGGCGAGGAGCCGGGCGGTGAACCGATGCAGTTGACAGCTATTGTACAGCAGGTGTTACGGGAGGCTGAGCGGCTGGGGTATCCGGTCGGCAGCCTGGCAGGGGCAGTGGTAACAGGCAGTAGTGTAACCCCGGCGATTGTGGCAGCACTGCACAGCCTTTTTACCGGGATTCCGGTATATGATAAGCAGCCGCTGGCTGCTGCCGCTTGCGGCGGCGCAGCTCTGGCCGCCGGGGAGGATGCCTGCGGCTATATCCGCCATAGCTATGGTTTGCGTTTTTTAGCGGCAGCAGGTTACCAGTACCGTGAGCTTGTGGGAGCAGGCATGTTTTATCCGAGTACCGGCGCGGTCGGTGAATTTACGGTTAAGGCCAGCTATGACGGGCAGCAGGAGTTTGCGTTATTTATCTACCGCCTGGAAGATGGCGGGCAGTGTATTAATGAGGACAATCCGCTGATTTTGACAACCCGGCTGCCGGCCGCTAAAGGGCAGGCAGTGCTGACAGTCAGCGTCAGCCTGGATAGTGCCGGGCAGTTACTGGTAACAGCGACAGCGGCCGGCAGCGGCGAACTGCTTGCAGACAGGGCGGTAGTCGCTAAGTTAGTGTAAAGGAGGAGCGTGTGATGTCGCATTTTACTCAGGTGGCAACCAAGATAAAAAATAAAGAGATCCTGCTGAGTGCCTTACGGGAATTAGGCTATGAGGTTGAGGAAAATACCCTGATTACAGGCTATCGCCGGCAGGAAACCCCGGTTGATATTGCTGTCCGCATGCAGCAGGGATATGATATTGGTTTTGTGCTGGGTCCTGACGGCACGTACAGCTTTGTGACCGACTGGTTTGGCGTGCAGGGGACCAATGAACAGGAGTTCACCACCAAGGTTCAGCAGCAATATGCGCTGACCACCGTCATGGAGCAGGTACGCCGCCAGGGCTTTAATGTTGTGGAACAGCAGCGGGACGCCGGCGGGGAAATACGCCTGACGGTGAGAAGATGGGTGTAGAGGAGGTTAACACTATGGATAATTTTGCCGAACAATTCGATACCTATATCAGAGCGCGGGTTACACTCATTGTCATCGTGACACCTGAAGAGCAGCGCGCCATCGAGCATGTTAAGGCTGTGTGCGAGCAAAAAAACCGCACCTGCCTGTCCTGGGACGTTGCCGATGCCTTTACGGTGCTTACCGGGCGTACCTCCCTTGATTTAAAGTGCCGGGATCCGCTGGTGGCGCTGGATTTGATGGAAAAGGAAGGGATGGAGAATACCGGGACAATTTTTGTCTGCAAGGATTTTCATGACTTTTGGACCAATCCGCCGGTCAGGCGTAAGCTCAGAAGCGTTGTGCAGCGTCTGACCCAGACCCGGACCTCCCTTGTCATTACCACTCCCACTGGGCAAATTCCCGACGAGCTGCAGGATGAAGCCGTGGTTATGCATCTGAAACGTCCCACCGGGGAAGAGCTTGACGGCGTACTTGACGGACTGCTGAAAGGGGCCAATGTCAAAATCAATCTGACAGATACCGGCCGCGAAAAGGTGGTGCAGGCCGCTATGGGGATGACGGCAGGCCAGGCCCGCCGCGTATTCTCGAAGGCCATTGTTACCTGCGGCTGCTTGGATGACCGCAGTATTTCCCTGATTACCGAAGATAAAGCCCAGCTTGTGCGCCAAAGCGAAGCCCTGGAATTTTTGAATACCAGCGAGACGGCTGAAAGTGTCGGCGGCCTGGGAGTGTTGAAAGACTGGCTGCGGCTCAGGGAAATGGCCTTTACCAAAGATGCCCGTGAATACGGTTTGCCGGCGCCTAAGGGAATTGCCATGGTAGGTATTCCCGGCACCGGTAAGAGCTTAACCGCCAAAATGATCAGCAGTCTGTGGCAATTGCCGCTGCTCCGGCTGGATGTCGGCGCGCTGTTTGGCTCTTATGTCGGTGAGTCGGAAGACCGCACCCGCCGGGCGCTCAATATTGCCGAGACCATTGCCCCCTGCATCCTGTGGGTCGATGAGATTGAAAAAGCCTTTGCTTTTGGCGCCGGTGACGCCGGTACCAGCCAGCGGGTATTTGCCACCCTGTTAACCTGGATGCAGGATAAAAAAGCGCCTTGCTTTGTAGTGGCTACTGCCAATAACATTGCGGCATTACCCCCTGAGTTAATGCGCAAAGGCCGGTTTGATGAGATATTCTTCCTCGATTTGCCGCATATGGCCGAACGCCGCGAGATTTTTGCCACCCATCTTAAACGGCGTAATCGTAATCCGCGTGATTTTGACCTCAAACGCCTGGTGAAAGAATCGGACGGCTATGTTGGCGCCGAGATTGAACAGGCCATTATTGATGCCATGTACTTAGCTTTCAGCGATAATATGCGTGAAATCACCACCGAGGATGTGGTTATTTCGCTAAAACGCCAAGTGCCGCTGTCGGTTTCCCAACGGGAAAATATCCAGTACCTCAGGCAATGGCTGCACGAGGGACGCGCCCAGTCGGCCTCCTATCCGGGCGAGGTTGCCGGGGAAACAGGTTCCGCTCAGGTGCTTTTGGAAATAGAAGACCAGGACTAAGGCCAGCACTAAGGGAAAGGAAGGAGTTTCTATGGAAAAGGAAGAACTGGAAATCACTATTGACGCCAACGGCAAAGTCAATATCAAGGTAGCCGGGGCCAAAGGCGGTAAATGCCTGGATATCACTAAACCCATTGAGGATGCCTTGGGAGAAGTCAAGGTGCGTGAGATGAACTCCGAGTATTATGAGCAGCCGGCAGATACCTTCAAGGTAAGGAATAACCAGCGATGAACAGCCAAAGGCAAGAAGATGGCGGCCTGATTAATATGGCCGCCTTTTTGGCGAAATCACGCGCCAATGGTCCCGGCCTGCGTGCGGTAGTCTGGGTGCAGGGCTGCCCCCGCCGCTGCGAAGACTGCTTTAATCAGGACATGCTGGAGTTCCGGGACAATGAATGGCTGCCGGCGGCGGAATTGGCTGCCCGTATTCTTGCTGTCAGGGAAATAGACGGCGTTACCTTTTCTGGCGGCGAGCCTTTCGCGCAAGCCGCGGCTTTGGCGGGACTGGCCGAACAATTGCAGGCAGCCGGGCTCACGGTTGTTATCTTTACCGGCTATACCTATGCCGACCTTACGGCAGCCAATAACCCTGACTGGAACCGCCTGCTGGCGGCTGCCGATGTACTGGTGGCAGGGCCGTATAAGAAAGATCTGCCTTCACAAGACTATCTGTTAGGTTCTGCCAACCAGGAACTGATATATCTTACTGACAGACTGAAAAATCACCCTGACAGGCATAGCTCTCAGGGGCATACTCTGGAATTTACTGTTGATTTGGCCGGCAATATAGTAACTACAGGCTTTAAATAATGCTATGAAGCCGCAAGCAGCCAGGCTCAGGACATAACAAGCATGGTTGAACAATGGCATGTCAGGGCAAATGAGTGTTAATTTAGCTGTGATGGGCGCGCAATAGACAAATTACCTGAGCAAATACGCAAGAAAGTCACATATGTTCATTAGATTTTACACAGGTTTTATTGGGTAAAACAATAATAATATAAATATTCAGAAAAGGTGGAGCTCTGGATTATCGTGCTTGAAGAACATAGCATGATTTGTAGTGCCGATATCCCCGCATAAGTACAAAAAGCATTTCGTTTTGTACTTGGAATGAAGCGAAAGGTAGGGATAACTATGAAGCCGAGAGCAGCAAGTCAGGTTCGGGAAGTAGCAGATATGAGCGCCGTTCAATTACGGGATATAATTGATGTTGATTTTTTGCAAAAATTTCAGGATGCTTTTGCCGAAGCCATAGGAGTCGCCAGTATTACCGTGGACAGGGACGGAAATCCGGTTACTCAGCCCAGCCGTTTTACCAAATTTTGCATGGAATATACCCGGGGTTCCAAAACCGGGCTTGCCCGCTGTATGGAATGCGACCGCAAAGGCGGTGAGGAGTCAGCCCGAACCGGGAAACCGGCTATCTATGACTGTCACGCCGGGCTGGTTGATTTTGGCGTACCGATTATGCTGGGAGGACAGCAAATCGGTTCCATTCTCGGTGGGCAGGTATTGATTGCAGCGCCGGATGAAGCCTATTATCGCAAAGTGGCCCAGGAAATTGGCGTCGACCCGGATCAATACCTGGCCGCACTTCGGGAGATTAAGCAGGTGCCCCGAAAAAGCATAGAGGCGGCAGCAAATGTTTTGTACCTGGTTGCCAATACGCTTTCTAAAACCTGGTATCAGCAAAACCGGCTAAAGCATATGGCCGAATTAATTAATGACAGTGTGCTGCAAATATCGGCAACCATGGAAGAATTAGCAGCGTCTGCCGGTGATGTTAGCACCAACCAAAATACCCTTAACGACGAAATCCAAAATGTAAATGTTGTATCAGGAAAAATCAATGAAGTCATGGACTTTATCAAAGATATAGCTGATGAAACCCGTTTATTGGGCCTGAACGCAGCCATTGAAGCGGCACGGGCAGGAACGGCCGGCCTTGGTTTTGGCGTCGTGGCGCAAGAAATCAGGAAGCTTTCCGGTGATTCTAAAGAAACTGTAGGAAGAATAAAGGAATTTACCACCATCATCCAGGAATCAGTTAATAAAACGGTAACCATGGGACAAGCCACTTCGGTTACCGTTGAACAGCAGGCAGCCGCCATCGAGGAAGTTACCGCCAGCGTTCAGGAAGTAACGAGCATGGTTGAGCAATTGAATGCCATGGCCAATGAAATATAGTTGTGAGGTAAATGTATTTTTAGAAAACCAAGTGATATAGGAGATTGAAAATGAGTTTTTCCATACAATGTGCAGCAAATAACGTATGGTATGGTACTTTTGCCCACTTTAACAATATTGGAATCTGCCATGGGTTGGCAACCAGAATCGGGGGGCTTAGTGAAGCCCCTTTTTATTCTTTAAATATGGGCTTGCGATCCGGCGATGATGTTAAGAAAGTTGCAGCCAATCGTGAACGGTTCTTCCAGGCATTGGGGATAGCTGCCGGTACTGTTGTAAGTGGTCAGCAAGTACATGGTGACACTGTGGCTGTGGTTACCGAAAGGGATATGGGCAGAGGCGCATTGAACTGTGACGGTCTGCCAGGCACAGACGCACTGGTTACCAATGCAGCGGGTGTTGCCTTAATGATTTTTTTCGCCGACTGTGTGCCGCTATTATTTGTTGACCCGAAGCGCCGGGCCATCGGGGCGTGTCATGCCGGTTGGCGGGGAACGGCGGCAAGTCTTGCCGCCAAAACCGTACTGGCAATGCAACAGCATTTTGGTACAGAACCGGGTGATTGCCTTGTCGGCATAGGCCCGTCAATCGGCCAATGCTGCTATGAGGTCGATGAGCCTGTCATTGCCTGTTACCGGGAAGCGTTTAGCTGGTGGGAGGATGTCGCGATCCCACACGGCAGTAATTGGCGGCTTGACCTGGGGCAGGCCAACTGCCGGCAGCTTGAGGATATTGGGGTAGATAAACGAAATATTGTGTTGAGTAATGTTTGTACAGCCTGCAATACACCGCTATTTTATTCTTACCGGGCCGAACATGGCAAAACCGGGGTCCTTGCGGCTGTTATTAGGCTGTGATAATTACCTGTTTAAAAAGGAGAAGCTATGTTAATCGGAATTATCGGCGCGATGGAAGTTGAAATTGTTGAACTAACCAAAAATATGACGGAAGTGAGTAATACAATCATCGGTGGTGCTGCCTTTCATAGAGGTAAATTGGATGGCTACGATATTGTAGTGGGGAAATGTGGTGTCGGAAAAGTACATGCTGCTATTTGTACCCAGTCAATGCTAATGAAGTATGCGCCAGATGTTGTTATTAATATTGGCATAGCTGGCAGCCTAAACCCTGATATAAAGCCGGGAGACACTGACTTCCGATTCAGTGCCCACTATAACCGATATTTTGATACTATCAAAAACACATCGGTTTTTGCAAAGTTTAATGATTATAGAATGATTATAAATTGATTTTATATTGATGTTTGGGTATGATATAAGTAGAGTTCTAACATAAAGAGGTGAAACAATATGAAAGCTATCATTCGTCCTATGACGGATTTGGCAAAAAAGATGGACGAAATTGAACATTTTTGTATTACCGAAAGCTTACCGGTATATATCACGAAAAAAGGCACTGGTAGGCTGGTTGTCCTTGGTCACACAAACTATGAAATTCTAATGTCTGAACTCGAAAAAATTAAAGAAGAAAATGAATTATATAAATCTCTTATTCAAGCGGCAGGCGAGAGCCGCAGAGGCGAAAGTCGGGATGTTAATGATGTCTTGGACGAATTAGACGCTGAATTAAGGGAGCGGGAAGATGACGACAGGCAAACAGAGCGGAAAGTATCAGGTTAAAATCGTGCCTACGGCTCGGAAAGACCTTCGGGATGCAGCTATGTATATAGCGCAAGACAGTTCTGCGAATGCCAGAAAATTTGTCGCAGACGTAAAGGCCAGGATAAACAATGTTTTAGCGAATAGTCCCAATATCTGTTTGCCGCCTAGAGCGTACCCTTTTTTAGCTGAGCAAGGATACTTACGGTTTTCCGTGCACGCAAACTATTCAGCCCTATGGGTCTGGCGCGGGTCGATTATTGAGATCCATCGTATTTTACACAATAAGAGAAACTGGGCGCTGATCATAAGTGGCCCTGAAGGCATGGAAGAAATAGAACCCTCCGAATAATTCGGAGGGTCTCAATCATTCATGCATTTATTCAGTACCAGTTTGGGTTTGGGAATTGGACAATAAGGATTATCTAATAAGCTAATGATAATCCAAATGAAATAGCTTGAAATGGATAAAAACATGCGAATTATTATATCTCCGGCGAAAAAGATGAATATGGAAACCGACAGTCTGCCGCACGAGAGCCTGCCGCAATTTCTCGATGAGGCTGAGCTGCTGCTAAAGTGTCTGAAGAGTATGGCCTATGAGCAGTTGAAGAAACTCTGGGGATGCAGTGATTCTCTTGCCAGACTGAATTTTGAGCGGCTGCAGTGCATGGATTTGCGGCAAAGCCTTACGCCGGCGCTTCTTGCTTACGAGGGCATCCAGTACCGGTACATGGCTCCCGGTATTTTTGAATACCAGCATTTGGACTATATTAAGGCGCATTTGCGCATTCTTTCCGGCTTTTATGGATTGCTGCTGCCTTTTGACGGTGTGACGCCTTACCGCCTGGAAATGCAGGCCGGACTTGCGGGTGACGGTTACCGCAATCTGTATGAGTTCTGGGGGGACAAGCTTGCCCGGCAGCTCGCCGGCGAAACCGATTTGCTGATTAATCTGGCTTCCAAAGAGTACAGCAAAATTATTTCTTCCTATCTGCCGGAAAAAGTTCACCTTCTGACCTGCAGCTTTGCCGAATGGAAAGAGGAAAGGCTGATCGAAAAGGGTACCCTGTGCAAAATGGCGAGGGGAGAGATGGTGCGTTTTCTGGCAGAGCGTCAGATTACAGAATCTGAGGAGATCAAAGACTTTGATCGGCAGGGCTATGCATATTCTGACGAATATTCAAAGCCGGATCATTTTGTATTTATCCGATGACTAACTCGCTCTAAGACTCCCACCTCTCCAGGTGGGAGTAAGAGCGACTAAGTCCCTGGATAAGGGCGACTAACCTTCAGATGGGGTTAAAACCCCACCTGAAGCTAAGTCTGCTTTATAAAAGGAGACAGATAGCATGAACCAGGATGATGTGCTCACAATCAGCCGGTTTTTGCGCCGGCCGGTTCTTTTGGCACCTTTGCGGGTGAGATATTTTTATATTTTTTGAACAGGCGGCTGAAATAGTTGCTGTCACTAAAGCCGACGGTCAGGGCAACTTCTCCGACAGGTAAATCATGTTGCTGCAGTAATTTCATAGCTGCATTGATACGTAAATAATTAACATAGGCAATGGGCGGCATGCCGGTAATGCTTTTAAACAGACGGCATAGGTGATGGGGGCAAATATTAGCCATAGCGGCAAGACTCTTAAGGGTGATTTTTTGGTTAAAATGCTTATCGACATATTTTATTACCGGCAGTAACTGGTGGTGCTGCCGGTTTTTGATTTCATCAGTAACCGGTATGGTATAACGCCGCAGCAGCAAAGCGAGAATACGGTAAAGGCAGGATTTAATCCATAGCTCATAACCGGGTTGTTTCTGTTCATATTCGTTAATTACATCAAGGAACTGGCTGAGCAGCTCGCCGTCATTTTCAATTTTATTCTGGAAACGAATGCGGTTTTGTATCAATGGGGTGAGGTATGCGGTTTGGCAGATATCCTCCTGCTGACTGCGGAGGAAGTTAAAATCGATGAGAATATAGGTTTCGACAAGATGGTCACAGCAGTTTTCTACATAATGGATGTCATTACAATTGATAATGACAAGGTTTCCCTCACTTACAGGGATAGGCTCAGAATTGCAGTGAATAACGGCATTTCCCTTTTCTATATAAAAGATCATTAATTCTTCATGCCAATGCTTTTTTAACATAGGACCTGGCTCAACAGACTCTCTCCGTCCGATGTTAATCGGGAAGTCGCTTTTTATATTATGATGGATCATCTGACCGTTGCCGGCAATAATCATCAAGATTCCTCCCTTTACTAATAATATCAATATCGTGCTAAAGTTGCTTAATATTATCCATGAAATGTTCCGGATTATCTACTATAATATGAACAAATAAGAGCTGTTCAATCAATATTATCCTGGTAAATCCAGTTTGTCAAATAGTATATGAGGAGTGATATATTGCTGCGGTCTGTAAAAAGTATTCCATCTTCCCTGTGGCTGATTACGTGCGCCCACGCCGTGACTGACTTGGCGGCAGGCGCCTTGTTTGTAGCTTTGCCTTATTTTAAAGTAAAATTTGGCCTAAGCTACGCTGAATTAACAGCCATTGTGTTACTGCAAAACCTGACATCATCTGTCAGCCAGCCGATATTCGGTTATCTGAGTGATCGAAAATCACGGCCGTGGTGGATGCCTTTGGGGTGTTTTATAAGTGGAGTCGGGATGTTGTTTTCTTTACTGGTTCCCACTTATTCACTGGTCCTGTTGTGTACAGCCATCAGTGGATTAGGTGCCGCAATTTTTCATCCGGACGGAGCAAAAGTAATCAATTTGCTGAGTGGCGAAGCTAAGGGCAAGGGTGCCAGTTTATTTTCAGTCGGTGGCAATGCCGGTTTTGCGCTTGGCTCGTTATTTTTGGGAACCTTGCTAGTCGGCAGCCCTGATATTCTTTATATTTTCGCGGTGCCCAACATTATAATTGCCGCCTTGCTGCTTTGGAACATGAAAGTGTTCGCCAGTTTGCCGCAGCGTAAACCGAGCGGCTCTGGTAAGGCTAAAATTGCAATCAGTATGAATTTGCCGCTGGTGGCACTGCTCGGGACGGTGCTTATGCGGGCCACTGTAAATTCCGGGCTCAGCGCTTTTGTACCATTGTATTACACCACCTTCCTGCATGGCAGTCCTGCTTATGCCGCATCCTTATTGACGGTTTATCTGGCTGCCGGCGCGGCGGGTACGTTAATAGGCGGGCCGTTGAGTGACCGTTGCGGCAGTAAAAGGGTTATGCTATATTCTATTTTGCCGGTTGCTCCGCTTTTGTATCTTTTTAAAGTAGTGGATGGCTTTGGGGCGTTTATTATTCTGGCCCTTGTCAGTATTTTGCTGGCCATGACTTTTACCAGCAGTCTGGTACTGGCGCAGAAAATGATGCCCAATAATATTGCTATGGCTTCCGGTCTGACACTGGGATTCAGTATCGGGTTAGGGGCTATGGGTGTTCTGGCGCTTGGTCATGTTGCCGATACCTTGGGATTGCCGTGGGTATTTAATCTGCTGGCGGTTCTGCCCATAGCCGGCTTTATCCTTACCATGTTTATTCAGGAACCTGCTGCTGTTCTGGCAAAGCAGCCTGTGGCCGAAAGCTGAGGAACAGTAAAAGGCGTGTCGCAAAAGCGACACGCCTTTTTACTGCTAGAACAAACTGTGGCGCTAATCGCCATCAGTGACGGCTGCTGCCGCCTGGTCCCGGGCGTCTCTGGCCTCATGCCAGGCGTCTCTGGCCAGGCTTAAAACCCGCGGTTCCAGTTTCGTTGCAGGATTGCCAACAACCTTACTCAGATATAATAGTGCCTTTTCATTTTGCCCGCTCCGTCGGGCCAGCTCACCAATCAAATAGGAAACCGCCGCCTCGCTCAGGGAGCCGATCGGCAGCCGCTCCCGCATCAAAGCCTGCTCATAATATTCACAGGCCTTAAGCAGGGCGGTTTTTTCTTCTTCCTGGTTTTCGCCCTCACGATACAACCAGGCAAGCCGAAGATATAATTCTGCCAGCCGGCTCGCCGGAGCTGCGATCATGTCGGCGAAAAAAATCGCCAGCTTATAGGTTGCTATCGCCTGGTCACGCGTGCGTTCCCCGCTATAGTTTACATTGACTTTGCGTGTTGCCAAAAACTTAGCAATCTTGTCTTTGGCTGCCACAAATAAATCCTCAAAGTAACTGTCGGCAGCTGCATAGCCGCAGTTAGAGCATACCCAAATCGTATAATAATAAGGATTTATATCTTTAAAATGCGCGCAAAAATCACTATCCTGCTTGTCCATTACCTGCCGGCCGCGCGTCCGGGTAACACTGAATGTTTGTTCACAAACAGGACACTTTTTTTCTACCGAATAGGTCGGCTCTGCCATATCATCGCCTCCAATATATACCTTACCATAATAGGGCCAGGCTCTCAAGAAATATTTAATAAATCTCCCTGCAGGGCCCACATCTGGTAAAACAGCCCCTTCTTTTTCAACAAATCGGCAAAAGCTCCTTGTTCCGCAATTTGTCCGTCAGCTAAGACCAGGATTTCATCCATGGTTTCCAGCCCTACCAGCCGGTGGGTTATCAATACCAGGGAGCGAGTGCCTGCAGAGCGCAAAATATGGCTCATGACAACCGCTTCGGCCTGGGCGTCCAGCCCGGCTGTCGGTTCATCGAGCAGCCATACCGGAGCAGGTTTTAACAGTGCCCGGGCCAAGGCAATGCGCTGGCGTTCCCCGCCGGAGACCGCCAGTCCGTTTTGGCCTGTCAGGGTGTCCAGCCCCCGCGGCAGCCGTTCAATAAAATCTGTCAGCATGGCACCTGCTACCGCCTGGTTTAATTCGGCCGGTGCGGCATCCGGTTTGGCTATTAGAATATTATCTCTGATGGTAGCGTTAAACAAATAGGTATCCTGACTGACAACACTTACCGCCCGGCGTATGGCTGCCGGTTCATAGCCCCTGATATCCCTGCCGTTTAGCAGCAGGGATCCCCGGTCATAGTCCCAGAACCGTAATAGCAGTCCGGCCAGCGTACTTTTGCCGGCACCGCTTGCGCCTACAATTGCCAGGCGTTTACCCGGAGGCAGGCTGAAGGTTATATTGGATAACACCGGCGGTGAATCAGGCGAGTAGGAAAAAGACAGCCGATTCACCGAAAACTCCAGCGGTCCTGAAGGTACAGCCGGTATTCCCGCAGCGTTAACAGCCGGTTGTTGGCCGGTGATGGCGGCAATTCGGGCAAAAGCCGCGTTGCTTTCCTGCAAATAGTAGGCAACCGCCGGCAAGGGTAAAATTGCCTCAAAACTGGCCTGTACCGCCAGTGCCACCACTGCCAGATAAACTCCCTCCAACTGGCCGGCGGCTACCAGCGGCCCAGCCAGGATGATCACGGCAATGACGGTCAGGTTCATTCCCAGGGTTCCTAAGGCATCGCTCAGGGAAGCCACCACATTGGCCCGCTCCTGGCAGGCCGTCAGCTCTGCATTGGCTGCAGCAATGCAAGCGGCCTGTCTCTCCGACCGGCCCAAAGCCGCTAATTCAGTAAGTCCTTCCAGGCTGTCAGCCAGACTGCCGTTCAGTTTGGCTCTGGCCTCTACAACCCCTTGGCCGGCCTCACGTCCCAGCCGGCTAATGCCTATTGGCAAAACACAGCCTGTCAGCAAAAATGCCCCGGCTACCGGCCAAGCCAGCCAGGGAGCCAGCCACGCCAACAACCCCACTGTCGTGACGGCCACCACCACGGCAATGGCCACCGGAAATGCCGCCCGCAAATAGAAAAACTGCAAAGTCTCAACATCGGCTACCAGGCGGCTAAAAAGATCACCTTTGGCAACCCCTGGCAAATTAGCCGGTGCCAGCGGTTCCAGCCTGGTGTAGAGCCACACCCGGATGTCGGCCAGCAGACGAAAGGTAGCGTCATGGCTGGTATACCGTTCCCCATATCGGCATATAGCTCTGGCCAGGCCAAAAAAGCGCACCCCGACAATCGCCACCGATAATTCTGCCACCGACGGGTGAAGGGCGGCTGCCGAAATCAGCCAAGCCGAGGCCGCCAGCAAGCCGACATTGGCATATACCGTAAAACTGCCGATCAGACAGGCCGCAGCAGCCAGTAACAAGGTACGATGACTGCCGGCTAAGATTTTATACATCATACCCTCCCTTAGAAGCCCCTACCAGCTGCCAGTACAGCCCCGGTCGGGCTAATAGCTCGGCATGGGTACCGGTCTCGCTGATTTGGCCGTCTGCCAGCACAATAACTTTGTCGGCTTGGCGCACCGTACTTAGCCTGTGGGCAATAATTATGGCGGTGCGTCCTGCCAGCAGCCTTGCCAGGGCCTTATCCAGCACCGCCTGTGAGTGAACATCCAGCCCGCGTGCCGCCTCATCCAAAATAACCAGCGGTGCGTCCTGCAATAAGGCTCTGGCAATAGCCAGCCGCTGACATTCGCCGCCGCTGAGGCCTTGACCGCCTTCGCCGATCAACGTGTCATACCCGGCAGGCAGCCGCTCAATAAAATCATGTGCGCCGGCTGCTTTGGCCGCCCTGATAATCTCAGCAAGCGCTGCGTCAGGCTGGGCAAGGCGGATATTATCGGCAACAGATCCCTGAAATAAATGCGGACGCTGCGGCACAAAAGCAACCTGGCGCAGCCAATCGTCTGAACTGAGCCCCTGGAGCAACTTCCCATTTACCACGATGTCTCCCGCGGCAGGCGTGATAAAATTAAGCAACAGGGCAGCCACCGTACTTTTCCCGGCACCGCTCGGGCCGACTATCGCCAAATGCTGTCCGGCGTCCAGGCTAAACGATATCCCGCGCAAAGCCTGCCGACCGCCCGGTTGATACTCGGCATATACATCCCGAAAGGCAAGCGCAATCTGCTGCTGTCTTGGCAAAGGAGCCGACCCGCCTGCCGCCTGGCTGCCGCTTAAGCGCAGCAGCCGGAAAATATCTGCTGCCGCTGCCTTTCCCGCCATTCCGGCGTGAAACTGAGTTCCCAGCAGCCGAAGCGGCAGATAATATTCAGGTGCTAACAGCAGTACAAAGAAAGCCTGGGAGAATTCGATCTCACCGTAGAGCAGCCGGAGCCCCACCGTTACCGCCACCAGTGCTGTACTGATAGTAGCCACCAGTTCCAGTGCCAGCGCTGACAAAAACGCCACTTTAAGCACATTCAGGGTAGCATCGCGAAACTCTTTACTTACCCGGGCAATGATGCTTGCCTGTTCAATGCTGCGGCCAAACAGCTTGAGTGTCATCAGGCCGGACAGAACATCCAGGAAATGAGCGCTCAAACTGTTTAATGTCTCCCACTGCCTGCGATTCTGCTTTTCTGCCAGCTTGCCAATAAGCAGCATAAATACAGGTATCATGGGTGCTGTCACCAGCAAAAGCAGGGCTGAGGTCAGATCCAGCGGCCACACCACCAGCAGGATGCACACCGGAATACACGCGGCTTTAACCAACTGGGGCAAATACTTGGCAAAATAGGCTTCCAGCTGCTCTACGCCTTCACCGGCAATATTAATAAGTTCGCCGGCCGGCTGCTGTGCCAGCGTCACCGGCCCAAGGCCCAGCAAATGGCTCACCAACCGCTGCCGCAGGCCGGTCTTAATGGTTGCCGCCAGCTTAAAGGACAACACACCTTCCAGATACGTAACAATGGCGCGCACCAGTATTATGGCGGTTAAAAGCCATAACAGACCGGCTACAGACGCCAGTTCCTGTTTACTCAGAAACAGCCTGTCAATCACCTGGGTGAGATAATAGGCCTGAGTAATTGCCAGCAGCCCGCCACCGGCACCCAAACCAATTACTGCGGCTAACAGGCGGCGCTTTTTTCCTGCTTCCCGGCCTAACTGCCTGTCGATCAAAATAGCTCGCCTGCCTTTAAAGCGAAAATCCGCCCATATGGCGGGTTTCCCGCGCTATAGTCCTGAGCAATATATACTACAACACCCTGTATAATCCTGCTAATTATACAGGGCTTGTTTTTTAAAGTGCAAAATAAAACAGGATTGCCACCCGCTGCGCTTGCAATAACCTCAGGAAGGTCTCTAATTCCCTCCTGGGGTTATTGCGAAACGCCGGTATGGCAATCCCGCTTTTGTTGTTGCATTGCTTAGTGCTGGGGCATAGGTCCGGTTTCTTCCAACTGGTCAATATCCACATGCACGGTATTGTGTTTCTCAAGATAAGTTACATAAGCCGTATTCCGGCCTTTATCAACATTTTCGATCCAGACATAGTTATTCCGGTACTTTACGCCAATCGTATCCGGCGACTTGAGAATTTGTTCGGCGCGTGACGCATTCATGCAAACCACCCCTTTTACGGGTAGTATTTCACCTGGCGGCAATTTTATTCGGTCAGCTCTTTACCTGCCGTCCGGGTATGCAGCTACACCGACAGGGGCGGGCAATCCTCCCTGAGCAGTCCCAGTATTTCCAGATCAACATACTTACCTGCCAAAAAAGCTGCCTGGCGCAGTGTTCCTTCATAACGGTAGCCACAACGTTCGGCTACACTGCGGCTGGCTTCATTGCCGGCTACCACAGTCACTTGCAGACGGGGAATGGGCTTTGATTCAAACAAGAAAGCCGAGAACAGTGCCAAGGCTTCTGACATATACCCTTTGCCCCGGTCTTCACGCTTGAAGATTTGATAACCGAGTTCATAACCGGCCCGGTAATCGGCATTTCTAAAATAAATAATTTCACCGACCATATTACCTGCGTTATTTTGAATGACCATCCGGCCAAAACTATCATGCCAAAAGCCGCGTTCCACAAAACCCCGGCGAAAAGCCGGTTCAGCCGGAATATCCATCAGCCAGTATTCACCTTTTTCCGATACATCGGTCATTAATCGATAAATTAACTCCAGGTCTGATTCCCATACTGTCCTGAGACACACTTTATTCCCCTGAAGCACACAGCCACATCCCACACAATCCACGCCTTTCTTCATTGCTTTATATGTATTCATATCATTTATATTTTAGTATTCCTCATTATCTAATATTATCATGAAAAAGTAAACACTGATATGGGTCAGGGGTAAAATGGCCGGACTTCTTTATATGTACAATTCACCCTTTAATACAACTACGGCCTGGCCAATTAGCTCCACTCTGTTTCCTGTCAATATTCTGAGTACCATCTCGCCGCCTCTGTCGGAAGCCTGGTAGGCCCTGAGTTCACTTTTCTTCAGCAGCTTACTCCAGTAGGCTGCCAGCACCGTATGAACCGAACCTGTAACCGGGTCTTCATTAATTCCTGCCCAGGGATTAAAGTATCTGGATATACAATCATAGTCTTCATCGCCGCTGCAGGTAACACCAACGCCTTTTACCGTCATGGCAAATTCTATGTTCTTCATTTTTTCAAAGTCTGGCGTCAGTTTTAGTACATCACTTTTTGTCTTTACACAGATAACCAGTTTCTTAGTGTTGTTGCCGATTATAGCATTTTCATAGCTTTCGATACCCATTGCCTCGATAATAGCTGCCGGCACAGCAACAGGAGAAAAATCATCTATGGGAAAATCCAGACTGATTCCCTGATCGGTCTTGCGCGCAGTGAGTCTGCCGCTTTTGGTTTCATAAATAATTTGTTCCCCGTTAATCCCCAGGCGGTTAAACAGTATTTTTGATGTTGCAATGGTTGCATGGCCGCATAGATCCACTTCACATTTTGGCGTAAACCACCGTAGTGAATACCTGTTTGCCTGATGTACCGCCTGGCCTGCAAGCGGTTGAACAAAGGCTGTCTCAGATAAATTTGTTTCTTTGGCAATTAGCTGCATGTATTTATCTTCAATGCTCTCTGTTAAGACACATACTGCCGCCGGATTTCCTGTAAAACATTCCTTGGTAAACGCATCTACATAATATATGGGTATTACTTTCATTCTTAATCCTCCCCAACAATAATACACGGGTATTGTCAGTTGACGCCATCGTTATCAATACCAAGCAGAATATCAACTGCTTGCCGCAAATTAACCTTGGTGCGATACGCCATGATGACTTTCCTTTCATGCTCATTCATATCTTCCGGCTTTAGACGAATATCAAGCAATTCGGATGGAGAAACCTTCAACGCTTCACATATGGACGCAAGTATGTCCACATCAGGGCGATTAATGCCCTGTTCCCAATTTGATATCCTGCTGTTGCTGACGCCAATCAGCTTGGCCAGCTCTTTTTGGCTCAGGTTTTGGGCTTCTCTATATTTGCGGATTCTTGGACCGATTTCATATCTCACGCAAAGCACCTCCAGCTTTGATTATATAGCGGATTTCTCAAAAATCAATAAAAAATCAAGATAATCTGTAAATAAGTATTGATCTTTCAGAAAGTCGCGATTAAGGGAAAGAGTTTGGTAAGAGCAAAACACTATACTAAAATCAAGGAGGTGTTGCCGGATACAAAACGCTGATGTGAGTAATAGGATACTTTTCGGGTCTATTTTTGTTAGTTTTACCTGGTATATAGTTAGGTAAATAAAGGGTTGCTAGTTAAATCGATTATCCCGGAAAACAGCTAACACTGGTTGTACGGCACGCTGAAAGCATGAATTATTCGCACTACTTCACGGGAATGGTTGACAAGTAACAAAGGGGGAATTATTTTGTTAAAACTGTCAGATAATGCGATAAGCATGTTAGTATCCAAGTACCGGGTTATTTTACAGCGCATGGTGGTCAAAAACACAGCCATGTTTGCCATCTGCTTATGTGTGCTTGGTACGTCAGCAGTCGCCGGTGCCGCAGATATTACATACAGCGGCGATGTGGCGGACTTAAATACTGCGCCCATCGGCGGCGCAAGCAACCCAAGTCTGATTCCTGCCAATGCATTCGGCAACAATGTTACCGTAGATTTTTTAAGCGGTACAGACCCGTACCGGGTCTTCGGTGGTCTCTCAAACAGCACGGCAGTCACAGGCAATACCGTGAATTTTTTGAATGGCAATGTAACCAACAACTTCTATGGCGGTTATGATGCTGCTGTCGCGAATGGCTTGGGAGCGGCAGGCAATACTATAACTATTTCCGGCGGTACAATTCAGGGAATGGCGATTAGCGGCATAAGCCTTAATGGCAATGCCACCAATAACAAAATAACAATCTCAGGAGGCACTGTTAAAACACAAGTCCGCGGTGGCTCGGCTAATGCTGCCGGTGACGCCACAGGTAACAGTGTTATTATTTCCGGCGGCACGGTGGGCGATGGCTTAGGCACTATATCTAATGGCTGGGTTATCGGCGGTTATAGTAAAGATGGTGTTTCGTCCGGCAACACAGTAAGCATCAGTGGTTCCGCTATAGTTAATCATATCGACGTGGGGGAATCTGACAACGGCCCAGTGACAGGCAACAAGCTGTTTATTAGTGGTGGCGAGATAATGGGTAGTACGGCCAGAGCAGGCTGGAGTGAAACCGGTCTAGTTTCCGGCAACGAAGCACACATGTCTGGTGGCATTATCCATGACGACACAGTTAATTTCAGTACCGGACAGCTTGTAGGCGCACACAGTAATTTCGGCAATGCCGAGAATAACCTCGTAACCATGAGCGGCGGCAGCGTTTCCAGCGTAACCGGCGGAGTTTCGGTTAATGCCAATGCCACAGGCAACAAAGGCATCATGAGTGGCGGCGAAACGAACCAGTATGTTGGAGGATTTAGTTCAACAGGCAACGCTGAAAACAACGAAGTGCTGTTTAGCGGTGGTAAGACAGGTTCCATCTATGGCGGCAAGACAATGAATACCGGCAATGCTTCCGGCAATACAGTCAACATCACCGGCGGTGAAATTCTTTACGAAGTTTATGGCGGTATGAGTACTATGGGTTCGGCCAACAACAATACGGTAACCCTTGGCGGCAATATACGACTGGCAGCCACTTCTTCGATTTTTGGCGGCTGGACAACTGGCAATCCTGGAACAACATCTACCGGCAATATCCTGAACCTCAATGGTTTCCAGGGAACGCTGCATGAAGTGAACAGCTTCCAAAACTACAACTTCATCCTTCCTGCCTCTCTCCAGAATGGCGGCACCGTTCTCACCGTTACCAGCCAAACAGACTTGTCAGGCACTCATGTCGCCATTACCGGCATGGAAAGCGGCACTCTCCTGGCTCCCGGCAATACCATTACGTTGATCAGCTCGACGCAAAATGCTCCTGACAGCTACACTGCGACCAATGTCCGGTCAGGTATTTCGATACTTTATGACTTCAGCCTTGAGGTTGCGGGTGCAGCTCTGACCGCAACCGTAAAATCCGCCGGTGTGAATCCCCAGACTAAGGCGCTAGCCGAAGGGTATGCCGCCAATATGGCGTTTGTGAACCAGGGCGCTGACCTTGCCGGCGGAACGGGAATGGCTGATGCTATGGCAAAAGCCAAGGCGGCCAATGGAGATATTGCTTCTTTCGGCGCGGTCTCCAGCGGTTCATCCCGCTATAAAACAGGTTCGCATGCCGATGTGGACGGCACCTTCCTCATGGCCGGCTTTGTTACCAAACGCGATATAGAGAACGGTTCGCTGGTCAGAGGACTTTTTCTGGAGGCAGGCTGGGGCAATTATGATACCTACAACAGCTTTGCCAATATGCCCAGCGTCCGTGGCGACGGTGATACCAGCTACTATGGCTTAGGGGCGCTCCTCCGGCACGACGCGCCGGACGGACGCTATCTGGAAGGCTCGGTGCGGGGCGGAAAAAGCCGGACGACTTTTGGCAGCGGCGACTTAAACAACGCCTCTTACACCACTAACTCCGGCTATTATGGCGCACACATCGGCATCGGGAAGCTTAAAACCGAGGGTAACAAGACGCTTGATTACTACGCTAAATATTTCTGGACACACCAAAACGCCGGCGATGTAAGAGTGGCAGGCGAGCCGTTCAGCTTCGCCGGTGTTGACTCAAGTCGTCTGCGGGGTGGGGTGCGGCTGAGCCAGGAAAAGCCTGACGGCAAAAGAGCCAGCTATGTGGGACTGGCGTATGAATACGAATTTGACGGCAAAGCTAAGGGCAGTGTCTATGGTTTAGACCTGGAAGCGCCGAGCTTGAAGGGCGGCACAGGCATTATTGAGCTTGGCATGAGCTTCAAAAGCCGCCCGGCGAGCAGCAACACCCTTGAACTCGGCCTCCAGGGATATGCGGGGAAACGGGAAGGTGTAACCGGGACGGTGCAGCTTAAGCGGGTATTTTAATTGTTGGGGGCCGTTTTTACAGCGGTCCTTTTCATGGAAGCGAGACAAAAAGGAAGGTCGCAGGCTGTACGGCCTGCGACCTTCCTTTTTGTCTGTAAAAATGTGTGACCAAAATCCTGTCGTTTAAGCATAGTCAAGAAAAGACTGAAAAACAAGTTTTTACTCGGTTCTGTAAGCCGCCACTATTTCAGCAAAGTACAGGGTATGGTAATCGCCATCGGCATAGCACGAGGCCTGCTCGGCAGCAGCGAGATTTTCCGGCTGCATAGTCTGTTTGAAGACTACCTTGCACTCCAGCTGCAAGCCGGGAGTGGCAATAATCGGAGTGGCGATGGCCTGGCTGTCAGCCAGAGTAAGCTTGGCAGCCGCAATTTTATCCATGTCGCGGCCGGATTTGGTGCCGCATAGTGCCAGAGCTTCTTTCATTTCGCTCAGCGGCAGGGTAATGGTAAACTCACCGCTTTGCTCAACAAGCTCTTTGGTAAAGCGGGATTGGCGTACCAAAGCAGTAAATACCGGTTTTCGCCACATAATGCCGACACTGCCCCAGCCGATGGTCATAGTATTGGTTTTGCCGCCATGGGCGGTGGTCATAAAGGCGTTCTTGGGAATAAGCTCGGCGGCTTGGCCTGAGAATTGTTCGTAGGTAAGGTTTGTCATAATATTTCCTCCTCCACGGTATTTCGGGCAACAAATTGGTTTGCGGTCCGGGATAGCCGGCTATTTCACATACGGGATGGTCAGCGGTCCCAGTGGCAATACGGCAACACTGGCACCGGGTTTATTATTTAACACTGTCGTGATGGCATCACAGGGTTTGGCTACCGGAATGATTTTGGCATCACGCACTGTTTGTTCATCAAGTTCTGAGTACAGGTAGCATTCGGCTTTCAGGAGAATCATTGCCAGCACCTGCACCTGCCACTGATCAAATACGGAGTAGCTGGGGTCATTAATCATCGCCAACAGTTCCTCAGGGGTAGCTTTTGATTTAAGGATTTTGGCGAAGTTACCATGGTCAGGTACGCCGTCTGAGCATTCGGAGCAGGAAAGGATAGCTCCGCCTTGTTTGACAATCTGGGCGGCTGCGCTCATACCTTTGACTGTTTGGTACAGATTTTGGTCCAGCGGATAGCCTGAGTTGGTGGTAATAACCAGGTCAAACGGCTGGTCAACCGGGTACATGGCGTGTTCCTTAACAAAGGCGCAGCCGGCGCGATGGGCTGTAATTACATCACCGGCAAAGGCGCTGGTGATTTCTTTGTTGCCGTTAAGAGTGACATTCAGCATGAAGTCCGGTTTAGCCATCAGGCAGTTTTGGGTGGCTGCATCCTGGACCACATTGCCTTCAATTACGCCCCAGGTGCTTTGCGGGTTGCCGATCATTTGGGCGTTATGGAAGCCTTGAATTGTTGTAATACCGGCAATCCCGGGGTTAATGCCTTTGGGGCCGCCGGAAAATCCGGCAAAGAAATGCGGCTCAATAAAGCCGGTTACAATTTTGAAGGTAGAGTTTACATAGACTTTGTTGAGATAAACATCAGAGCCATAGCTGTTTTTACCTACCAATACAAGTTCTTCAGGGTCAAAAGCATTGTGGTTGATAATTCGCACGGTATCAACGACTTCCTGGCCCAGCATTTGAATAAGCTCGGCTTCCGTGTTGGCCCGATGGCTGCCAAGACCGTTAATAATGACAAAGTTTTCTTTAGGCACATGGGCAAGTTCGTCCAAAAGCCAGGGAACCAGCTTGTCATTCGGGGTAGGGCGGGTCATATCGGAAATAACAATGGCAACAGTATCTTTCTCGGTAACCATATCTTTGAGAGGCGGTGTCCCCAGCGGCTTGCGGAGAGCCTCTTGTACGGCCGTTCTTTCATCAGCAAGTCCAGGTAAATGGCGGGGTTCGATTATTACTGCGCGGTCGGGTACCATAATTTTCAAGCCGTTTTTTCCATAAGCCAGTGATACTGGTTTCATACAGGTTACACTTCCTTTCATATGTTAGTGTTAGCTTGGCAGTATAAGTATATTCTATCCTGCATTTACCATAAGCTCAATACTTTTTTCTGATAGAGGGTATGCCGTAGAAAGGTTAAGCTGCTTTTGGGTTACGGGTATTACATATAATGACAAAATCCGCATAGGATTTACTATATATTAATAAAATATGCTTTTTTTAGTAAAAAAGGGCAATAGGAAATCAACTTTACTGTGTTAGCAGGAGTAAAGTTGAAGAGTAAATGGGGATATATGGATACTACCGGAAAAATGCTTATTGCGCCGCAATTCAGTGATATAGGTGTCTTTTGGAATCAAGAGATGCTAGACCGGGAATTAAGGTATTATCAGAGTTCTTACTAGTGGGAAGCACGAGAGGCTCATTCATAGATTATATAAAATACGGAGGGATGCACAATGCTAAGGAAGCTTTTATTGTTGCTAACTATCAGCCTATGTCTGGTTGCTCCTATCGGGAACGCCCAAGTATTCGAGGATAAAAAACAGGGTTTTTCTATTGATGTTCCCGAAAAATGGAAAATAGAAAGTCAAGTAACACAGTTTGCGTTTTTTAATAACGAGAAGAAAGATAAGGTATTCACCATCTATTTTTTTCCACCATATCCTGGTGCACGGACATTAGTAGATGATTATCTGTGGTTAACGCAGTTTGCTGATGCGATGATACAAGGTACACGGGCTACTGTTGTAGAACCAGCCAAACTAAGCAAAGTAGCAGGGCAACCTGCAATAATCAATACCCTAGCCGTTACTCGTAGGGATGGCACTAAAACGAGAACATTGCTGGCTACATTCTGGTATAATAATCAAATTTGCCATGTCATTAGCGCGGCGAAGAAGAATGAATATGATGATGCATTACCAATTTTTCAGGAAATGCTAAACTCTCTAAGGTTTGATCCGCCGACGGCATATGATTGGGGTGAAATAGGAACGGCTAAACAGAAAAATAAAGAATATGATAAAGCAATTGAAGCTTTTCATAATGCAAATAAGCTGGATTCCAAGCAAACTCAATATCTAGCGGATATTGCCTATACCTATTCAGAGATGGGTGAATATGATAAAGCGATAGTAGAGATTACCAAAGCGATAGAGTTAAAGCCTAAGGAGGCTTTTTACTATACTGAACGGCTCTATGCATATGTAAAGAAAAAAGACGGACAAGCAGCCTTACATGATGCCAATAAGGCAATCGAACTTGCTCCTAAGGATGCGCATTCTTACGCTGGACGTGGTAATGCCTATGCGCTTCTTGGTCAATATACCGAAGCGATTCAAGACTTTCAACAACAAATAGAATTAAAAGGAAAATTATCTGAAAGCTACTTTAATCTTGCTCAGTGTTACGAACTTTTGGGGAATAAGGAAGAAGCAATGAGATATTATAAAAAGACAAAGACATATTCTGATATTTCGGAACATGTCGCAGCGAAGGTAAATTCTAGGATAAATAATAATTGGGAAAGTCTCAAGGACTGGATATAAGCACGATTGTTAATAGGAGTTATGATGATTGTGAGTGATGATGATGCGTAAAATCAGCATGATCTTCCTATGCTGCTGCGTTTTTCTGCTGGCAGCGATGAATGGATTACCCAATCTAACAAGTTGAAATTGCTTCTTAGCGACCAGCGTTTTGCTTGGTATGCCGCTGCTGCCAAGTCACCTGCTGACCCGGCGACTAAGCTGGCTACCGAAGTACTGCAGGGTATCTATATTTTTGAAACAACTGATGCGCAGCAGGTAAGTTTTGAACTCAGCCGTGCCATCAAAGCAATGGTTGTCGCTCGGGATAAAGACATTCCCTGGAAGGTCGCAGAAAAAAGCGCCAAAGTCGATATCGCCGGTCTGAAAGTCAGCCGGATTGATCTGACTTTCCGTGATAAAGACAAAAGCAAAACCCATGATGGCAGACGCAAGTCGGTGCAAGTTGAGGACAATCTCAAGCAATTTTTTGGATCGGAAACCGTATCTCTCTACCTTCTTCCTTATAATCAGCAAACCCTAGTGCTGGGAATAGGCCAGGCAGAGCCGATCTTAGGTCTTACCATCGCAGCCTTGAAAACCGGCGCACACTGGCGAATGATCCGCGGCTCAGCCAAGTTACAGAGCGGCTGACCGGAACAAACCTCAGCCTTGTAGCCATATCATCAGGTAGAATCGTGGATGCAGTCAGCGGTAACGGCACGGGCATGTTCGAAACGCTGCTGAGTCCGCCGATTACCATCAGCACCAGCGTTGACGGCAAAACAGTACTTTTGCAAGCTTCTGTACCACAGACTCTGATAAAAATGCTGCTTAATAATATATTTGCAACTGCCAAACCGCCAACAACGTAAGGGCGGATACAAACAACAGGGGGACAGGGACGGTGTTTATTTATTCATACAACACCGCCCTTGTCCCCCTGTTTTATAAAGGTTTATGAATGGCAATTGACAACAGGGAAAAATAAGGCTATACTAACAATGTAAATGATAATGATAATCAATATACTTAAACTAAATTTGCATGGAATGCTATAAGGGAAAACAATATCTGGAAGGGGCAGCGATATAATGTGGATGAAAACAGGTAAGACTTTTGTAAAGCTGGAGAATCAAAATACTCCTGCTGACTTTTTCCGCTGGTTGATTATTGAATTAGCACCCACCATTTTGGGAGAAAAACCGGCGACACTGCTTACCTTTGTCGACTGTCGTAGATTTTCCCGGCAAACCTTTTGGCGTAAATTCGGCGCCGCCTTCCTGCGTGAGGCTACTATCGACTGGACGATTGTCAGGGAGAAGGGCAACAGCCTTACGGTATTGTTTTATCACCCGGAAAGTTTGGAAGGGTGTTTAAAACAAACTGAACATTGCCAGTTTCTGGAGGAGTTTGGCTACAAAGCCGATTGTCCCCTATATGAAAACATAGAATGCTTAAAGCAACGGTATCAGGGCGGGTGTCCGCATGAAATCGGGCTTCTGCTGGGTATACCGCTCAAGGATGTACTGGGTTTTATGGGGAAAGGACAGGAATGTTTGAGCTGCCGGGGCATGTGGTGCATTTATGGCGACCCCAGACCGTCACTCGCGGTTATGGAAAAGATAAACAAGGGTAAAACCTATGCTGCCAGGCTATTAAACAGCGGTGTAAGTCCCCGCAATATCCTGCTGGAAAAATGGCGCAAAACTGCATAATAAATCCCAGGCTTACTATGTAATTTTCCGCATATCCTATAGAGGTATGCGGGTTTTATTTTTTTTAGAAAATGTACTTGCACTTTGGGTCAGTTATGTTACAATCATATAGTAATTTTCAAAAATTTTTGCGCGTAAAGGAGCGATGATAAGTGAAATATTTTAGGTTATCCCAGAATGCTGTGAAGGCGCTGGCCGATACCTACAGCACACCGCTTTTGGTGCTGTCTTTAGAACAAATTGAACTTAATTACAATCTGTTGGCAGAGAATATGCCGGGTGTTAAAATATATTACGCTGTCAAAGCCAATCCGGATGAGCGTATTGTCCGGAAGATTCATGAGCTTGGCGGTTATTTTGATGTAGCCTCTGACGGCGAAATGCAAATGCTCAATCGCATGGGCATTGATTCGGCGCGTATGGTGTATGCCAATCCTATGAAAACGGCAAGCGGCCTGAAGGTAGCGCATGCTGTCGGGGTGAATAAATTTACCTTTGATTGTGAAAGTGAAATTGGCAAGATGGCGGCCGCCGAACCGGGAGCTACGGTGCTGCTGCGGATACGGGTGGACAATCCGCATGCGCTTGTTGACCTTAACAAAAAGTTTGGTGCCCATGCTGATGAAGCGCTGGCGCTTTTGACCAAGGCCCAGGCCGCCGGGCTGGATGTTGCCGGTTTATGCTTTCATGTTGGCAGCCAATCAACAGATAATGCGGCATACCTTGAGGCGCTCAAAACTTGCCGGGAGCTGTTTAGCGCTGCTGCCGAGCGGGGCATGAATCTTAGAATTCTTGATATTGGCGGCGGTTTTCCTATCCCGACCCTGACCGAGGAACCGGATGTTGCCGTCATGGCTGCGGAAATTTATAAAGCTGTCAGACAGTATTTTCCTGAGACTGAAATTTGGTCCGAACCTGGCCGCTATATTTGCGGTACTGCGGTTAACCTTATTACCCAGGTTATCGGCACCAAGGAACGCAACAACCAACAGTGGTATTTTCTGGATGACGGTTTGTACGGCACCTTTTCCGGCGTTATTTTTGACCACTGGGATTTTGAGCTTGAAACCTTTAAGACCGGCAAAAAAATTCCGGCAACCTTTGCCGGACCGAGTTGCGATTCCCTGGATATTATGTTTAGGGACAAACCCACTGTGCCGCTGGAAATTGGCGACTTAATTCTGGTGCCTAACTGCGGCGCGTATACTTCGGCTTCGGCGACCGTCTTTAACGGCTTTGCCAAAACGCAAATTGTTGTGTGGGAAGAAGTCTATGAAGAGATTAAAGCCAAGCTTGAACTGGCGGCTGCCGTGTAAGTAGTGTTTGTACTAAAACAAAGAGGCTGTGGATTACCTTAGCAAAGGTGTCCATAGCCTCTTTTTGCTTACATATCACATCGTTGCGGCACAATACCGGACAAGGCAGTGCCTGACCGGTATTTTTTCGCAGTTACTTGGTATAGTCAAAGAACCCTTTGCCGCTTTTACGGCCAAGATACCCGGCTTGAACCATCTTCTTCAGCAGTGGGCAAGGGCGATATTTGGGATCGCCATAGCCGTCATACAAGACTTGCATGATATATAGTACGGTGTCATTACCAATCAGATCAGACAGCGCCAGCGGCCCCATGGGGTGATTGAAGCCTAATTTGGCCACTGTGTCAATATCCTCCGCACTGGCCACGCCTTCCATCAGGGTATAAATGGCTTCATTGATCATCGGAATCATAATCCGGTTGCCGACAAAACCAGGGAAATCAGCGACATTGACCGGCGTTTTACCCAGTCTGACGCTCAGCGCCTCAATACGCTTAAAGGTTTCCTGGCTTGTTGCCAGGCCGCGGATTACCTCTACCAGCTTCATAACAGGTGCCGGATTAAAAAAGTGCATACCGATTACCCGGTCGGCCCGTTTGGTGGTGGCAGCTACTTCGGTAAGCGGGAGGGAAGAGGTGTTGGAGGCCAGGATGGTATGGGCAGGGCACAGGGTATCCAGTGTCTGAAAAATCTCCCGCTTGATATTCATATTTTCCACGGCAGCTTCGACCACCAAATCCACTTGGCAGGTTGTGGCGTCAAGCTGGGTTGCACCGGAAATTCTACTCATAATGGCTGTTTTGCTGTCAGCGTCAAGTTTGCCTTTTTCAACAGCCTTTGTGAGGTTTTTTTCAATGCTTTGCAGGCCTTTTTGCACAAACTCCGGTTTGATATCCTGCAAAATAACAGTAAGACCGCCCTGGGCCATAACTTGCGCAATGCCGCTGCCCATTTGACCGGCACCGATAATTAATACTTTATTAATTTCCATGAGATATAACCCTCCCATTTTTCTTGCTAACTGCTTATAAGAATAGGCGTTGTCGATGCACAACGCCTATTCCCGGCTAATTAGCCTTTTTTCATTACGGTGGCTTTGCCGTCGATAACTAAAGTGCCTTCCTGATTGATGACTGTGGTTTTGAAGATTAACCGGTTCTTGGCTTCGATTTTTTCAATAACCTCTACTGTGGCGGTAACGGTATCACCAATTTTTACCGGGGCTTTGAAGGCCAGTTCCTGGGCAAGGTAAATGGTATTGGCGCCAGGCAGGGTTGTGCCAAGCAGGGCCGAGATAAAGCCGGCCGATAACATGCCGTGAGCGATACGTCCTTTGAACATTGTGTTTTTAGCAAATTCAGCGTTGATGTGTACAGGGTTAAAGTCGCCGCTGAGACCGGCAAAGGTATATACGTCATACTCAGAGACTGTCTTGGCCATACTGGCCTTGTCACCGACCTGGATGTCGGCAAATTTTACGTCTTGCACCATAAAAAACACTCCTTTTTGTTAAAATAAGACTTGTTTCCGGTGAAGGTTTACTTTTGACCGCTATTAGTTCGCGCCTCTGCTCTTTTTAATTTCCGCAATCAGTGCCGGAATTACCTCCAGGACATCACCGACAATACCATAGTCGGCCATTTTGAAGATGGGAGCGTCAGGGTCTTTGTTGATAGCAATTACGATATCGGAGGAGGACATACCTGCTAAATGCTGGATTGCGCCGGAAATGCCGCAGGCAATATAGACTTTCGGACCAACGGTTTTGCCTGTCTGGCCAACCTGGTTTAGCGCCGGTATCCAGCCGGCGTCAACAGCCGCCCGGGAAGCACCCACTGCGCCGCCCAGGGCACTGGCCAGTTCTTCGATGAGCGAGAAGTTTTCGGGTTTGCACATGCCGCGGCCGCCCGAAACAATGAATTCAGCTTCTTCCAGATTACAGCACGCGGTACCCACTGGCACTACGTCAAGCAGCTTGGTGCGAATGTCTTCCGGTTTTACCTTGCTGGCCACCTTAATAATTTCTCCGGAGCGGGCAAAGTCTTGTTCCGGACGTTTAAAGACTTTGGGGCGGACAGTGCCCATTTGCGGGCGGTGGTCAGGGCACAGAATGGTGGCCATGATATTACCGCCAAATGCCGGGCGCGTCCAGGCAACCAAGCCTGTGGCTTCGTCAATGTCCAAATTGGTGCAGTCTGCCGTAAGCCCGGTACCGACGCGGCAGGCAACCCGGGGGCCAAGATCACGGCCGTCATTGGTTGCACCCATGAGAATTACAGAAGGACGATAGGTATTAATTAAATCAGTCAGGGTGATGGTGTAGCCATCGGTAGAATAGTGTTTAAGCTCAGGTGCTTCCACCAAATAGACTTTATCAGCGCCGCTGGCAATGACTTCTTTGGTTAAGCCGGCTACGTCCTGGCCGATCAATACAGCCGCTAATTCCTGGTTCATGGCGTTAGCCAGCTTGCGGCCTTCGCCTAAGAGCTCGTGACTTACGTTACGGATACGTCCGTCGACTTGCTCGATATATACCCAAACCCCTTTGTACTTACTTTTATCAATGGCAACCGTCTTTTCTTCAACTTCCCGTACAATGGCTCCCACCGGACATACGTCCACGCAGGCGCCGCAGGCAGTACAAGCTTCGGTGATTACCGCCTTGTCGTTTTCCATTATGATTGCACCGAACGGGCAGGTACCCACACAGGCACTGCAGCCGATGCATTGTTCAGCAATTACTTTTACAGCCATTATTTACTACCCCCTAGACAATCTTGGCATCAGATAATTTTTGTAGCAGCAGTGCAGCCGCTTCGCGGGCTGTGTCTGCCTGAATAATCTCACCCTGGGTACGCTGCGTGGGGGTAAAGATCCGGCGCACTTGTGTAGGTGAGCCTTTGAGACCGATTTTTTCGGCTTCGACTGTAACCTCGTTTACCGTCCAGACAGGAATCTCTTTGCGGTTGGCTTTCATGGTGCCTTTGACTGTCGGGTTCCGGGGAATGTTTATAGATTTTACCACAGTCAGCATAACCGGGGTAGAGACCTCAATGATTTCATAACCTTCTTCCTGTTCCCGCTCTACTTTGAGCTTGCCGCCCTCGGCCTCGATTTTAGAGACATAGGTTACCTGCGGGATATCAAGGTGTTCGGCAATTTCCGGGCCAACCTGCGCGGTATCTCCGTCGATGGCCTGTTTGCCGCAGAGAATAATGTCCACCTTGCCCAGCTTTTTAATGCCGGCAGCCAGGGTGTGGCTGGTAGCCAGGGTATCGGCACCGCCGAAAGCCCGGTCGCTTAAGAGAATGGCTTCATCAGCTCCCATGGCCAGACATTCTTTCAGCGCGTCCTTGGCCTGGGGCGGCCCCATGGAAATGACAGTTACCTTGCCGCCATGTGTATCTTTAAGCTGTAAGGCTGCTTCTACGGCGTTTTTGTCAAAAGGATTGACAATGCTGGGAACTCCTTGACGGATCAGGGTATTGGTCACAGGGTCGATTTTTACTTCGGTAGTGTCAGGCACCTGCTTGACACAAACTACTATTTCCATAACTAAATTGCCTCCTGTTTTATGAACATGCTATTCCAGGTATATAAGGGCAGCGGCTTGTGCTGCCCGTTATGTTGGCACAAGCCGTGTCTTATTTATACCGCTCAAGGTATCTTTAGCGTAAAAGGGCTCCGGAGATAACCATGCGTTGTACCTGGTTTGTTCCTTCGTATATTTGGGTAATCTTGGCATTGCGCATGAGGCGCTCAACGGGATATTCGCGGCTGTAGCCATAGCCGCCGAAAATTTGCACGGCATCGGTGGTAACGGCCATTGCGGCATCGGAGGCATAGAGTTTGGCCATGGCAGCTTCTTTGGAATACGGCAGGCCCTTATCTTTCAAATAGGCGGCACGGTATACCAACAGACGGGCTGCATCCACTTTGGTAGCCATGTCGGCCAGCATAAAGGCAATGGCCTGATTGCTGGCAATTGGCTTGCCGAACTGCACCCGTTCTTTGGAATATTTCACTGCATGGTCAAGAGCCGCTTGTGCAATACCAAGAGCTTGGGCTGCTACCCCGATACGGCCGCCGTCAAGGGTGGCCATCGCAATTTTGAAGCCGTCGCCTTCTTTACCTAACAGGTTTTCTTTAGGCACTTTAAGCTCCTGGAACACCAGTTCCATGGTAATGGAAGTATTGATGCCCATTTTGTGCTCTTTTTTACCAAAGGTAAAACCAGGCATGTCTTTTTCGATAATGAAGGCAGAGATGCCTTTTACCCCTTTGCTTTTGTCTGTTATGGCAAAGATAACATAGGTTTCGGCTTCACCGGCATTGGTGATAAATATTTTGCTGCCATTAATGACATAATGGTCGCCTTCCAGGACGGCAACTGTCTGCTGGGAAGCCGCGTCAGTACCGGCGTTGGGTTCAGTCAAACCAAAGGCTCCCATTTTTGAACCTTCGAGCAGCGGAGTCAGGTACTTTTGTTTTTGCTCCTCGGTGCCAAAGGCAAAAATCGGCCAGGCGCACAGGGAAACGGTTGCCGATAAGGTGATGCCAATGCCGTCATCTACTTTGGACAGTTCTTCTACCGCCAGGATGTAACTCAATACATCGCCGTCAGCGCCGCCGTATTGCTCCGGAAAGCAAATTCCCGTGAGACCCATTTCACCCATGGCGTCAAACAGCTCGCGGGAAAATTCACTGTGCTCATCCCGTTCGGCAACACTGGGCGCTACCTGCTTCTCGGCAAATTCACGCACAAGTTTTTGTGTCATTTTCTGGTCTTCGGTAAGTTCAAATAACATAATTAGACCTCCTTATTTTTAAAGAATATGTAATATACCACCTCCCGTTCTGGTGGAATGGGAGGTGGCAGCTAACCTATTTTAATTCTAACAGAAAGTATAGCTTTCTGTTAGGGCAAGGCAACATCGGCTTTTGCTGTCGCTACAGGCTCGGCGCAAGCCGTGTTTTCTTTATTACAGGCGTTCTACAATGGTAGCAACGCCCTGACCGCCGCCAATGCACAGGGTGGCCAGACCCAAATTGGCTTTTCTGGCTTGCATGGAATGCAATAAGGTAACCAGGATGCGGGCGCCGCTGGCACCGATCGGATGTCCGAGGGCAATTGCGCCGCCGTTGACATTGACTTTTTCTTTGTCAAAGCCGAGCTCTTTGCCGACTGCCAGGAACTGGGCGGCAAAAGCCTCATTGGCTTCAATTAAATCAATGTCGGCAATCGTCAGGCCGGCTTTTTGCAGTGCTTTGCGTGCTGCCGGTACCGGGCCCATACCCATGATGGCAGGATCAACACCGCCTGAAGCAAAGGAACGGATGCGGGCCAGCGGCTTGAGGCCAAGCTCTTTAGCCTTGTCAGCAGACATCATGACAAGCGCGGCAGCGCCGTCATTAATGCCTGAAGCATTGCCTGCAGTAATCGTGCCGTCTTTTTTAAAAGCAGGTTTTAAGCCGCATAACGACTGCGCGGTTGTGCCGGCTTTGGGATATTCATCGGTATCAAAGGTGGTATCACCTTTTTTGCTCTTGATGACAACCGGGAAAATTTCTTCTTTAAAAGCGCCTGCTTCAATGGCTTTCAAAGCCTTTGCCTGGGATTCAAAGGCTAACTGGTCTTGTTCTTCACGGGTAATGTTAAATTTGGCGGCAACATTTTCGGCAGTGATTCCCATATGGTAATCATTAAAAGCGCACCAGAGGCCGTCATGAATCATAACATCGGTGAGTTTGCCATTTCCCATTCTAAGTCCCCAGCGGGCCTTGTTGTCTAAGAGATAAGGAGCCTGGGTCATATTTTCCATACCGCCGGCCACAACAATATCGGCATCATCGGTCATAATGGCCTGGGCTGCCAGATTCACGGTTTTTAGCCCGGAGCCGCATACTTTGTTGATAGTGTAGGACGGGGTTTCATAAGGAAGGCCGGCTTTTATGGCTGCCTGCCGGGCTGGATTTTGTCCCAGGCCTGCCTGCAGTACATTGCCAAAAATGACTTCGTCAATGGTTTCTTTATTGATACCGGCTTTTTCGACAGCCGCTTTAATGGTTAGGGCCCCGAGGTCTGTTGCGGCAACTGAGGCCAGCGAACCGTTGAAATTACCTATGGCAGTACGCACTGCACTGACGATAACTACTTCTTTCATAATTGCACCATCCTTATGCTTTGTTTGTATGAATTACTACTTGCTTAGGCCCATGGGTTCGGCGCGGAAGATGCGCTCATCCATGGTCTTTAATTCAGGAGAGATAATGGGCTTGAAGTCCATGTGGGCAAGAATGTCTTTTTCTAAATCTACGCCGGGGGCAATTTCGGTAAGCATCATTCCATCGGCGGTCAGTTCAAATACAGCCCGTTCGGTGATGAACATGACCGGTTGCTTTACTTTCTGGGCATAATGGCCGCTGAAGGTAATCTGCTCAACATGCTCCAGGAATTTTTTGGCGCTGCCTTCATTGCGGATGACAAGTTTGCCGTCAGCCACCTCGATTTTCAGGCCGCCGGCGGTAAAGGTGCCACAGAAGAAAACACGTTTGGCATTTTGGGTAATATTGATGAAGCCACCGCAGCCGGCCACGCGGCCTTTGAATTTGCTGACATTGATATTGCCGTGCTTGTCGGTTTCGGCCAGCCCTAAAAATGCAAGGTCCAGACCGCCGCCGTCGTAGAAGTCAAACTGTTCAGGCTGGCTTATAATGGCTTCGGCGTTGATGGCGGCGCCAAAGCTCAGCCCGCCGGCCGGAACGCCGCCTACCGGACCTGCTTCTACCGTCAGTGTCAGGGTATCGCCGATACCTTCCTCATTAGCCACTACGGCTACTCCTTCAGGGATGCCGATACCGAGGTTTACCTTGGCATCAGGAATTAGCTCCATAGCGGCACGGCGGGAAATAATCTTGCGTTCATTCAGCGGCAGGGGCGCAATGGCTGACAGCGGCACGCGGATTTCGCCGGAATAGGCGGGATTATACTGCTCGGCGAAGGTTTGCATATGCTGCGAGAGGTTATCGGTGACAACAATATAGTCAACACTGATTCCCGGTATTTTTACCTGCATGGGAGGAATGCTGCCATTGGCTACAAGCCGTTCTACCTGGGCGATAACAATACCGCCGGAGCTTTTGGTTGCCTGGGCAACAGCCAATGCCTCCGAAACGCCGGCTTCGCGCTCAAGGGAAATATTGCCGCGTTCATCGGCACTTGTACCCCGGATTAAGGCAACATCAACCGGGAAAGGCTTATACCAAAGCCATTCTTCGCCGCCAAGTTCAATGACTTCCACTATGTCTTCGGTGGTAACATCATTGATCTTGCCGCCTTCAACCCTGGGGTCGACAAAGGTATTTAGGCCCACCTTGGTTATTACGCCAGGCTTGCGCCCTGCTATGCTACGGAACCAATGGGTCAGAGTGCCTTGTGGCAGGTTATAGGCTTCTATTTTATTTTCGACAGCAAGCTTACCCAGTTTGGGTGCAAGGTTCCAGTGTCCGCCGACAGCCCGTTTCACCATACCTTCCCTGCCGAAGTGATTCAATCCACGGTCTTTGCCGTCGCCTTGTCCGGCGCAGTAAATCAGTGTCAGAGCTTTCGGGGCACCTTCTTCGACGAAGCGTTCTTCCAGAGCGCCGGTCAATGCTTCTGCGTGAGCATTGCCGACAAAACCGGTAGTAGCTACGGTAACTCCGTCCTTTACCAATTTTGCGGCTGCTTGGGCGCTAATTACTTTGGCCATTATGCCACTCTCCTTCTTAAAAAGTATGTCAATTATGATTAATGCAAAAAACGTGCCATTTATCTTTAAAGCTAAATAAAGCTTATACTGGCATGCCTTTTCCGGGGTAAAGGGAAGATCGGCGACAGAGTTATGTGTTTACAAGCATAAACACATGTCTAGTTTTCTGTACGTCAGTCTATTACGTCCGGATGGTCGCTATTTGTCCAGGAACAGGCTGTCTGCGATGTTATCCAGTTGCTGTGCCATGCTGCTGAGTTGCTGCGCTGTGCTGGCGATGCTGGTGGTAGCTTCAGCTACCTGTAATAATACCTGGTGCATCTGTTCAATTTGCGAGTTGGAATTATGACTGTCTGTCTGAATGGTTTTTATGATGGTATCAATTTTCTTGATAGAATCAGCACTGCCGGCAGCCAGTTTGCGAATTTCCTCAGCCACAACTCCGAAGCCCCGTCCCTGCTCTCCCACCCGTGCGGCCTCGATCGCCGCATTTAAGCCAAGTAAATTTGTTTGTGCCGCGATGTTGTGGATTAAGCGCAATACCTGGTCGCTTTCGTTTGTTCTGGCTGCAGACTCCAGTGAGACTTTTGTCAGTGTCTGGCTTACGGCTGACAGTTCCTGCGTTTGGGCTGAAATATTCTGGGTTGTTGTGGCAAGAACGCTGATGGCTGTTGCTAGCTGGGCTGCCATTTCTTTCAACGATTCCTGCCGGACTACTGTTTCCTGGAAGCAGGCGGCGCCAATCACTTCATGATTATCATTGAACAGCGGGACAGCAATCGCAATATAGGGCTGGCCGAATAACGCTTTATCACCCTTGATCATGACACGCCGGCGTTCATGTACCGCACGGTACACCGCACTGCCCGGCTTTAGCTCTGAGCCGACTTCCACTTGCAAATCCAATGTTTTACCAGGCTGATAAAACAGATACCTGTCTTTGCTGGTCAGACTTATGCCGATATCACCTGTGGCTAAATCCGCCAAATACGGAGTTAGCTTAATAAATTGCTCAATAATCGAAACTTCCATAAGCGGTTCCTCTCTCGTTGTTTCTGATGCCGGTTGGCTGTGGTGCAAACAGGGGGACATGCCCTGGTCAATTAAAAACCTGTGTTGCGAAACAACACAGGTTTTTAGTTTAACGCAGGAAAACTTACAGCAGTCCGGTCATGGAGTGCAGCATAATGACAACAAACACCATCAGGGTTTTGAGACAGGTCAGGACAAAGATATCACCGTAAGAATCCTTATGAGTCAGACCGCATACGGCAAGCAGGGTAATTACAGCACCGTTATGGGGCAGAGTATCCATACCGCCTGAAGCCATAGAGGCAACCCGGTGCAGTATTTCCGGTGACATACCGATGGAATTTGCCCATGCCAGCCAGTCTTTGGCCATTAAGTCTAAAGCGATAGACATACCACCAGAGGCAGAGCCGGTAACGCCGGCGAGGACATTGACTGTCACGGCTTCCGATACCAGCGGCGAACCGCCCACTTTAATGCTCATCAATGCACTGGAGATGGATTTGAAGCCTGAGAGCGAGGCAATAACATTGCCATAGCCTACTTCAGAAGCTGTATTCATGATGGCCAGGAGCGAGCCGATGGCACCGGCGTTGAGCGATTTTGCCAGCATGCTGCTTGAACCGAGGTTTCTGTAGCCTAAGACAATGGTCAAGCCAATACCGGAAACCAGGGCGATAATTAGAGACCAGATGCTGATAACATTTTTAACAGCAGGAGCAGTCATTGGCAGATTCATAGCTTTAAAAGGCTCAAGCATGGCTGGATTCCAGGTGAACATATTGGTCATAATAAAGTTAACTACAAGTACGGTTAACAGTGGCAGAACAGCCAGCTGCCAGGAAGGAAGCTTGGTATCTTCTTTAATTTCCGGTTCATTCAGGGTATGATTACCGTAGCCTTCACCTGCGGCAGCGGCTTTTTTACGGCGATACTCCAGCCAGGCAATACCAAACCCTAAGATGGCTACACCGCCGATAAGACCAAGAATGGGAGCGGCATAAATATTGGTGCCGAAAAAGTTGGTAGGAATAAGATTCTGGATTTGGGGTGTGCCGGGAATACTGTCCATAGTTGCAGTAAAGGCACCGAGGGCTATTGTGGCAGGCAGCAATCTTTTGGGGATATCGGCTTCCTTAAATAAGGCTGATGCAAAAGGATAGATAGCAAATACGACAACAAACAGGCTTACACCGCCATAGGTAAGCACGCAGCCTGCCAAAACAATGGAAAGAATGGCGCGTTCTTTACCCAGACTTTTAATAATAGCGTGGGCAATGCCTTTGGCTAAACCGGTGTCTTCCATCAGTTTCCCAAAAACGGCCCCAAGTAAGAAGACCGGGAAAAACGATTTAATGTAGGTAACTGCTTTGGCCATAAATAATTCAGTATAGGCCGGCATAAGGGCCAGGCCTGACAGTGAAGCTGCCAGTAATGCAAAAACCGGCGCAAACAAGATTACGGAAAAACCACGGTATGCAAAGAACATAAGGAGAAATAAACTGAGGAGAATGCCTATTACTTCCATTTAATTAACCTCCTAAAAAATTTAGAATGTGTTTTCTCTATGCTCATGCTGTTGAAGCTGCGAGCGAGCCTCCTCTCCTGGTGATATGTGTTCGATTATTTTATAAGCAAGTATTGTGCCAATAGGAAGAAATGTTGAAATTAAGAGTAAAGTAAGTATTTTCTGTATAAATTAGCAGGGTAAGGGGAGTGCGTGTCTATTTGTAGGGAGGAGTGGGTGTTTATAATAATAGACAATGTGTATATGAAGTAAGACAGGCAGTGCGCAGTTTTGTGCCGTCGTCGTTTGCCGGCAGTGACTTGTCAAGTATGAGTATAGTTATTCCCACTATAATTATTTTCAACCAAAAGATTGGGCTGTGGGAGGAATTGATACAGCTGCTCAGGCCGATTGGTTTCGTTCTGCTTTCCCGCTTCTGAGTGTTGGCATGTTTTATGCAGTACAATGTAGCTGGAAGCTCGAACACTATTGTGTCCTGGAGGGTCTATTTTTAGAAGGAGGTATTTCTAATGAGAGGTTTAGAAGACAAAGTTGTAATTATTACCGGAGCTGCCAGCGGGATTGGCAAAGCGACCGCACTGCGGTTTGCCGAAGAGGGTGCAAATGTTGTTGTCGCCGATTTTGCCGACGGCACAGCTACGGTTAAAGAAGTGACTGAAAAGGGTGCGCAAGCCATCTATGTTCAGGTTAATGTTACTGATCCGGAAAGTGTCAGGACTATGACAGCCAAAACCATAGAGGCATTTGGTAAAATAGACATACTGATTAACAATGCGGGCATTACTAAAGACGCAATGATGAAAAAGATGACCAAAGAAGTATGGGATGCTGTAATAGATGTAAATTTGACAGGTGTGTTCAATTGCACTTCGGCAGTACTGCCATATATGCTTGAGCGGCAAGCGGGAGTGGTGCTTACTGCTTCTTCGGTTGTAGGTATATATGGTAACCTGGGCCAAACGAACTATGCGGCCACCAAATGGGGCGTTATTGGCATGACTAAATCGTGGGCAAAAGAAATGGCGAAAAACGGCCTGCGTTTTAATTGTGTGGCACCAGGCTTTATTGGCACCGACATGGTCAAGAAGATTCCGGAGCAGGTGCTGCAGGACAAAATATTAGTAAAGGTGCCTGCCGGACGCTTGGGTGAACCGGAGGAAATTGCCGCCGCTTTTGCCTTTTTAGCCTCAGATGATGCCAAATTTATCAATGGAACAGTACTGAGTGTCGACGGAGCTTGTACCCTATAACAGTAGTACTGTGAGATAGCTGTAGCACGTGATCAACCGCTATTGTCCCCAACAGGTGATAACGAGGAATGTCTGCATTCTTCGTTATCACTTTTGCATAATTTATCCTGAGGCTAACCTGCTCTAAGGCTCCCGGCTTCTGCAAGCGGGAGTTATGCCCTGCGGGCACAGGCGAGCGGCCAAGTCCCTGGAAGTTGGGCGACTAACCTTCAGCTGGGATTAAAACCACACCTGAAGCTAAGTCTGCTTTAGTTTCTGACAAAATCCTTGCTGAGGAGACTTTGCTATAGACACTAACAGGATAGCGCTCTATAATTGTCCTTGATAGACACATTGTAGAAACAGGAGGTCTCGGAATGCAAAAACAGGAAGAGGGTCGTCGGCCGAAAGCATTCTTGTCGACCGATATGGCGGAGATGCAGGCTGTGCTTGATTCTGTCTGCAATGGGGTAGTCGTAGTTAATCACCATGGTATTGTGACATTTTTTAATACTGCCGCCGAGACGATTAGCGGGCTGGAAGCCAAAAATGTCATTGGTCAAATGGTAGATGACGTAATTCCTAATACAGGTCTCATCCGTGTCATGGAAACTGGTCTGCCAGAGGTCAATCAACGTCAATTTATTGGAAAATGTGAAGTGCTGACCAACCGTACCCCGATTATTAAAGATGGCATGCTTGTCGGTGCGGTTGGGATTTTTCAGGATATTACCGAATTTAACGAAGTAGTGACTCAGCTTGAAGATATAAAAAGGCTTAAGAGTACTCTGGAATCCATTATGGAAAGTATGCATGAAGGTATTGTGGTCGTCGATAAGACGGGGCATATTACCATGCTGAATAAAGCCTATAGCGAATTTCTGGCTGTTGACCCTAAAGCGGTGGTGGGCAAGCATGTGGCTGATGTTATTGAAAATACCAGAATGCATCTTGTGGCTCAGGAAGGTAAAGCCGAAGTTACAGATATCCAGAAAATTAAAGATAATACTTGTATTGTTACCAGAATTCCCATTGTTAAAGATGGCGAAATTATCGGTGCTGTCGGTAATGTGGTATTTAAAGATATAAGAGAACTGAAATCTTTGGCCGGGAAGCTCCATAAACTGGAATCTGAGCTGGAGTATTATAAAGAAGAGTTGTTTAAGGCGTATGGCGGCAAGTTTACGTTTGAGAGTATTATTGGCAACAGCCAGCAGATGAAATGGCTGCGGGATGTGGCCGGCAAAGCTGCTAAAGGTACATCCACTGTCCTGATCTTAGGAGAAAGCGGTACAGGCAAGGAATTGTTTGCTCATGCAGTACATAACGCGAGCCGGCGGCGGCAAGGGCCGTTTATTAAGGTCAATTGTGCAGCTTTGCCGGAAAATCTACTGGAGGCCGAATTATTCGGCTATGAAGAAGGTGCCTTTACCGGTGCGCGTAAAGGCGGAAAACCCGGTAAATTTGAACTGGCTAACGGCGGGACAATCTTCCTGGACGAAATTGGTGAAATGCCGCTGGCTATGCAGGTCAAACTCCTGCGGGTGCTGCAGGAACGGGAATTGGAACGTTTGGGCGCAACCAAGACGATAAAATTGGATATTCGTGTTATTGCTGCCACCAACCGTGATCTGGAAGCAATGATCGAGCAGAACCAATTCCGTCAGGATCTGTATTACCGTTTGAATATATTTACCCTTCAAATTCCGCCCCTTAGAGAACGAACTGAGGATATTCCCTTATTGTGTCAGATGCTGCTTAAGAAAATTCGCAACCAGATTGAGCATTGGGTGGAAGGCGTAACCCCGGAGGCCATGGCTTTATTAATGCAATATAACTGGCCGGGAAATGTCCGCGAATTGGAAAATGTGCTTGAGCGGGTCATTAATTTGATGGATGATGAGACCATGATTGCGCCTGAACATCTGCCGTCTATGCTTAAGAAGCTAAACAGAACTACGGCCAAAGACGAGGATGGAGATGGGGCCCATGAGTTAGCCGACATAAAAGATGATGCCGAAAAACAGGCAATAATGAGGGCGCTGACTGCAGCGGAGGGGAATAAGAGTAAGGCGGCAAGGCTGCTTGGCATTCATAGATCAGGGTTTTATCAAAAATTGCAGAAGTATAATCTCTTAAAATAAAAAATATATATAGTTACCAGCAGGGCTGTAGCTAGCAAGAGTGAATAAGTCAGAGAAGATGAATATGTTTTCTGGCTTATTTTTGTACCAATAGAAAGTATAATCTTCTTAAAGAACCGGGCCAGCAGCGACTTTTGCCGTCGCCAAAGGCTCGGCGCAAGCCGTATTTTTTTTTGTATGGGGTGGATTATGGCGAGACTAGCGAAAAATTTGGCTTCCAAGGTTGGCTTACCGCCAGGGACCTTACTGTATTTTGGTGATACCCGTACCGATAAAGCGCATATTACTGTGCTGAATTATAACAGTGATGCGGTTACCGAAATAAATGATGTTGCGATAGCTGATTTGGCGCAACTGGTGGAAAGGCCCGGTGTAACCTGGATCCATGTACAGGGTCTTACCTCTCATGCCGTCGAGGGCATTGGCCGCCAGTTTGCCATTCATCCGCTGGTGCTGGAGGATATTTTGCATACCAATCAACGCCCTAAGCTTGGCGATTATGGCGAGTATTTGTGTGTAATCGTGAAATCGCTGGCAATAACAGCCTGGGAAGCAGATTATAAGGATGAGCAGGTCAGTTTTATTTTAGGGCCTAATTATGTAATTTCTTTCATGGAAAGTCTGCCTGGCGATAAGGATGTGTTATCCAACGTCTCTGAGCGGATTAAGAACCAGCGGGGTAAGATTTGCCGGCTGGGAGCAGATTATTTGTTCTATGCTTTGCTTGACTGTGTGGTTGACCATTATTTTTTGCTGCTTGAACATTTAGGAGAAAAAATTGAAATTCTCGAAGATGAAATTGCCGTTCAGCCGCGGCCTGAGTTATTACATGAACTGCATGCGCTTAAACATGACCTGCTGTTTATGCGCAAAGCGGTATGGCCTGTGCGGGAATTAGTCAGCGCCCTGGAGCGGGGGCGGGCTTCCCACATTCAGGAAGCAACCTTTATTTATTTGCGGGATGTCTATGACCATGTAATTCAGGTAATTGAGACGGTTGAGATTTACCGGGATATGTTGTCAGGCATGCTGGATATTTATTTATCAACCATTAGCAACAGAATGAGTGAGGTCATGAAAATGCTGACAATTATCTCGACCATTTTCATTCCGCTTACCTTTATTGCCGGAGTATATGGTATGAATTTTGAATATATGCCCGAACTCCGGTGGGAATACGGTTATTTCCTGATTCTATCGGTTATGCTGGCAATGGGCTTGCTGATGGTTTGTTTTTTCCGCAAAAAGCGCTGGTTGTGAGCGGGGCGGGGTTAAAATCGTGGTACCCGGCGGCGCTTCGGCCTGGCGATTATGCTGCCGGCAGTCACTCTTGACTTACCTGCTGCAAAAAATGTAAAATTATATTATAGAAATCCTGTGATTGTTTACCATGGCAGACACGGTTATCAGGCATATATAGTGACCAAATACAGTAAATAAAAGAGGGGGGAAGCTTCGCCCTCTTTTTTGGTGTATGTTGCTTCAGCAGGGATTGTACTGAGTATGGTGACTTGCCCCTAGTATTTGTAAAGCAAGAGTGGTGACAGAATGATAAATATTGACGCAAAGGCCCTTGATAAAATTGTAAAAAACACCATCGCTGCAGTAGAAAGAAGCAAGGCACAGATATTTGACATATATGACGCTGCCCGGGTCGAGATGGAAAAGGTTCGTCTGGATGTCGAACGTGTTAAACAGGAAACGGCAGACATAATCTTTAGAGTGGATGAACTGGAAAAGAAAGAACGCAGGTCACGCTACCGGCTGATGGAGGTCAGCCGGAATTTCCGCCAATACACGGAAGACGATATCAAGGCTGCCTATGAGGATACCAGCAATGTTCAGCTTGAACTGGCTATGGCCAGGCTGCAGGAGCAAAATCTGCGACGCCAGCGGGATGAGCTGGAGCTTAGGCTGAAGACCTTGAAGAGCACGGTGGAAAAAGCCGAGGAATTAGCCTCGCAGGTGGGAGCCGTATTGGGGTATTGGGGCAGCCAGATGGGTGATGTTGTAACCCAGATTGAATCGTTGCAGGCCAGACAGAATTTCGGCGCCAAAATCATTAAAGCCCAGGAAGAAGAACGGCGGCGCGTATCCCGGGAAATTCATGACGGTCCGGCGCAGGCTATGGCCAATATCGTCTTCCGGGCCGAGGTATGTGAACGTCTCATGGAGTCTGATGTTGCCAGAGCCAAACATGAATTAGGGGATTTGCGCGAGCAGGTGCGGATAGCCTTGAAAGAGACGAGAAAAATAATTTTTGACCTTAGGCCCATGACACTGGATGATTTGGGACTGGTTCCTACCATCCGGAAGGTGTTGGAAACCATTAAAGAGCGGAGTGCTGTTTTTTCCGAGGTGAAGGTGCTTGGCACTGAGAAAAGACTGGAACCTCATATTGAGATAGGTTTATTTCGGATTATCCAGGAGGCACTTAGTAATGTCGAAAAACATGCGAAAGCCTCCAACATCTGGGTTCGTATTGATTTTCGGCCAAGTGTGGTTTCGGCGGTTGTCGAAGATGACGGTAGGGGCTTTGATACCGTCGAATCGGTGGGCAATGAAAGCTTTGGTCTGATGGGTATGCGGGAGCGTATTAACCTGTTGCGTGGTGAGCTTACCATAAAATCAGAGGTTGGCAAAGGCACCCGGGTTTTTGTTACCGTACCGCTCGGCCCTTAACCGGGACGGTTTAAGCAAAGCTTTATTGGATTTTATGGACACGAAAATAGAGGACATAATAAATTTATGGCGAATTAATTATCTTAGAAACGATCATAAGGGGGATGGCCATGAAAAAAAATATTCTAGTTCCGTTTGATGGATCAAAGAATTCAATCGAAGCATTGCGACTGGCGATTAGTTTGGGAAAACTGCTGCAGGAAAAAATTGTAGTATTAAATGTTCAACCGACGTTTCGGACCGTCCATTCCAAAATGTTTTTTTCTAATAACACTATTCGTGAATATCAGGAGCAGCTTTTTGCGGAGGTCGTGCCTGCAGCAAAAGAAATATTAGAAGCTGCTCAGGTAGAATATGAATTAAAGTTAAGAGTTGGCGATGCTAAAGAGCAGATTTGTCTGGAAGCCTTGCCGGATACCAGTGGTGAACCGGGATGCGCACTTACCGGTGTGCGGATGATCATCATGGGTTCACGGGGAATGAATCCTCTGGTTGGCGGAGTGCTTGGCAGTGTCAGCTATGGTGTGGTCAATGCCGCGCCTTGCCCTGTTACCATCGTTCCCTTCTCTTGTGCAGAATAATTTGAGCAAGTCTGTATAACCTGCCTGATAAGAAAAAGAAGCATGTCTTTGTAGCTAACAAGGCAGTGCTTCTTTTCTTTACTTTGTTTTGGAATTGTAGCAGGCTAGGGGGGCGTATTTGTCGAAGGTTTGGGGAATATTTATTTTATCTTGGGCAATTATAACAAGGCATCTCAGCCATTTGTGGGTTGTGGCGGTTAAGCGGAAAATTGCGTTTTTGTGATTATCGTCACGGCAGTTATGGAGAAAAGTGGTATAATATTATTATCACAGAATATTAGGGGAGGTAGTAACTATGCGTTTTAAAATTACAGATAATGTAACCTGGGTTGGTAAGGTAGATTGGGAATTGAAAAAATTCCATGGCGAGGAATACTCTACGCACAAGGGTTCTACCTATAATTCTTATTTGATTCGCGATGGAAAAAATGTCCTCATTGATACGGTATGGCTGCCTTTTGCCCAGGAATTTGTGGCAAATCTTCAGCAGGAAATAGACCTGGATAAGATTGATTACATTATTGTAAACCATGGTGAGGTTGACCATAGCGGCGCATTACCCCAGTTAATGAAATTGATTCCCAATACCCCGATTTATTGTACTGCCAACGCCGTTAAGTCGTTAAAAGGCCAGTATCACCAGGATTGGAATTTTCAGGTGGTCAAAACCGGGGACAAGCTCAATATCGGTTCCAAGGAATTTATCTTTGTCGAAGCGCCGATGCTGCATTGGCCGGACACGATGATGTGCTATCTTACAGGCGACAATATTTTATTCAGTAACGATGCCTTTGGTCAGCATTATGCTTCTGAATATATGTTTAACGACCTTGTTGACCAGGATGAACTGTATAAAGAGTGTATCAAATACTATGCCAATATTCTTACGCCCTTTAGCCGCTTAGTTGACCGCAAAATTCAGGAGGTTGTCGGTTTTAATCTGCCGGTGGCTATGATTTGTCCAAGTCATGGCGTGCTTTGGCGCGATAATCCGCTGCAAATTGTTACCAAGTATACCGAATGGGCTAAAGATTATCAAGAAAATCAGATCACTATTCTGTACGATACCATGTGGGATGGTACCCGCAAAATGGCTGAGGCTATTGCCGCAGGCATAAAAGCCGGCGATCCGTCAGTAAACATCAAGCTGTTTAATACCGCCCGCCGGGATAAGAATGACATCATTACCGAAGTATTCAAATCCAAAGCCATTCTGGTAGGGTCGCCCACTGTCAACAAAGGCGTTCTGTCCTCCATTGCCGGGATTATGGAAGAAATTAAAGGCTTGGCCTTCAAAAATAAGAAAGCCGCTGCTTTTGGCGCCTATGGCTGGAGCGGCGAATCGGTTAAGATTATTAATGAGATGCTGGCTTCGGCCGGGTTTGCGGTTGTAAATGACGGTTTCAAAGGCTTGTGGAATCCGGATGCGCAAACTACCGAGGGCGCTATACAGTTCGGCAAGGAATTTGCTAAGCTGTATTAATGAGATATAGCTTTAATTAGTGTTACAAGGCCGCCGGCAATTGACCGGCGGCTTTTGCTTTCCCTGTTTGCACCCGGCAATTTTTTTTGCCTTGAGTGCTGCTTTGTCTTGGCAGCTTGTACCGGGTAAGGGGTGTATGCTAAAATATTTACAACCTGCAAGGGTATAATAGAGGAAGAAAGAAAAGGCGGTGGCGGTGTGCTTGACCAACGGAAAGTGCCTTTGCTGGCAGCTATGAATACTTATGTAAATGATAAAGTAATTCCTTTTCATACACCGGGACACAAAATGGGCAAAGGCATGCATCAGGCTTTGGCTGACCTGGTGCCGCAGAAAACCCTGGCTCTTGATTTAGCGCTTATGACTGAACTCGATGATTTACATGAGCCGCATGGTCCCATCAAGGCGGCACAGGATTTGGCAGCCGACCTTTACGGGGCAGATCATAGCTTCTTTGTGGTTAATGGCACTACCGGCGGGATTTATGCGATGATTCTTACCATTGCCGGACCTGGTGACAAGATTATTGTACCGCGCAATTCCCATCGCTCCATCATTGGCGGCATTATTTTAAGTGGTGCTATTCCGGTATTCATGCAGCCTGAGGTGGATAACGAGCTGGGGCTGGCTATGGGGGTTACCCCGGAGGCGGTATCTCAGGCATTGGCAGAGCATCCTGACGCCAAGGGTGTGCTTATTATTAATCCCACCTATTACGGTGTGGCTACCGATCTGAAAAAAATAGTTGATATTGTGCATGGCCATGGTATTCCGGTGGTTGTTGACGAGGCGCATGGACCGCATCTTAAGTTTTCGGACAGGCTGCCGGTTCAGGCCCTTGATGCCGGTGCCGATATTGTGGCCCAAAGCACTCATAAAATTATCGGGGCCCTGACCCAATGCTCTTTAGTGCATTGCCGCGAAGGCCGGATCAGGGTGCCGCGCCTTAAGGCCATGCTGCAGTTAGTTCAGTCAACCAGTCCTAATTATATTCTGCTGGCCTCCCTGGATGTCGCCAGAATGCAGATGGCCACACAAGGGCGTGAACTGATTGAACGGGCTGTCGATTTGGCTAACCAGGCCCGGCAGGAGATAAACAAAATTCCCGGACTGTATTGCTTTGGTGAGGAAAAACTGGGCAATCCCGGTGTGTACAGCATGGATTGGACTAAGGTTACTGTCACCGTCAAAGGCCTGGGCTTAAAAGGGGCGGAAGCCGAGCGGATTTTGCGCCATAAATATAAAGTTCAGGTAGAGTTATCTGATGTATATAACATTTTGTTTCTCATTACGCTTGGCGATACCGAACGCGAAGTGGAGGCACTGGTGGCTGCCCTCCGGGATATGGCGGCTACTCACCATGGGACACGCGATTTTTCGGCCATTAATTCCATTTATGCCGCAGGTAAGCATCCGGCGTCACCGGAACAAGTCATCTCACCCCGGGATGCGCTGTTTGGCAATACCTGCATGGTGCCGTTCCGGGATGCGGCAGGCATGACCTGTGCCGAAATAGTCACCTTCTACCCCCCGGGAATCCCCTTGCTTTGTCCGGGGGAAAAGATTAGCCAGGAGATTATTGATTACTGTCATGTGCTGCAGCAGGCCGGGCTGCATATCTCAGGGCCGGAAGACTATTTACTTAAAACCATTAAAGTGGTGGATTGACGGAGGAACTATGCGCGGCAAATTAATTGTTATTGAAGGTACTGACGGCAGCGGCAAGGCCACTCAGTCCGGGAAGATGGCTGCCCGTCTTGCGGCAGAAGGCTTTACTGTGCGTAAGGTGGACTATCCCAATTACCAAAGCCAGTCGTCGGCTCTGGTCAAAATGTATTTGAATGGGGAATTCGGAGAGCGGCCTGAGGATGTCAATGCCTATGCGGCCTCGGCCTTTTACGCGGTTGACCGGATTGCGTCTTATAAAAAGGAATGGGAGGAGTTTTATCTAAACGGCGGGATCGTTATTGCCGACCGTTATACTACTTCCAATATGATTCATCAGGCAGCCAAAATCAAAGACAAGGCTGAGAAAGAACGTTATCTGGAATGGTTAGGGGATTTTGAATTTACCAAATGCGGTTTGCCGGTTCCTGATAAGGTTTTTTTTCTGGCAATGCCGCCGGCGGTCAGCCGGGAACTTATGCGCGGACGGGAAAATAAAGCAGGCAATGTCAAAGATATTCATGAACAAGACAGTGACTACTTGTCCTATTGTTTTGCCAATGCCTGTGATATTGCCGCAACCTTTGGCTGGCACAGGGTGGACTGTACCGATAGCGGCCAAATAAAAACTATTGAACAGATTCATGAGGAAATTTATCAGGAACTTCACAGGATGATCGGCAGGGCTTAATCAGGCCCTGCTTTTGTTTTTGGTGGATATTTGGCAAATATTTGATTATTTTATTGAAACCATATATAATTTAAGGGATAAGAAGAAGGTAATCTGCCGTATAGTTTCGGGGCAGGAGGATTAAATTAGATGAGTATGAAAGTAAATACCTTTGGTGTGAGCAACCAACCGGTGTTGAGCGACCGCGAGCAGAACGTCAAGTCGGAAAAAGCAGGCGGCTATTTTGCCTCCGACCTGCGAAAAACGCAGGAAAAGCAGTCAACCGAGCGTCTGCAAGCATTACTGGCCGATATTGATGAAAGCGGCAGCCGGTTATCACAGATGCCAACATATAGTGAACTTAAGTCATACCGGGAAAATGTGCGGAAGTTTATCGGTGAAGCCGTAGCCCGGATGTACAGTCTGGAATCCCGTACCGGCTGGGATCGTCATGGCCGCCAGAAGATGTTTACAACCATCAGGCAGATTGATGAAAAACTGGCGGAAATGGCAGAAGACGTACGCGCAGGCCAGGACCGGCAGTTATCAATCATGGCCAAGCATGACGCAGTGCGCGGTATGTTGGTTGACCTGTATACCTGATGGTTATGCATTGGGATGCAGTCATTGGCCACCAGGACGCTGTACAGGTACTCAAAGCCATGCTGGTCAGCGGTGCGATACCGCATGCCTTGCTCTTTACCGGGCCGTCAGGTATCGGTAAGGGGTTGACCGCCCGCATAATGGCTGCCGGAATTTTATGCAATGCCGGCGGCATAAAACCGTGTGGGCACTGTTCCTCCTGTGTGCTGTACGGCAGAGAGGCGCATCCTGACTTTACCCTGGTTGCGCCTGAGGGGGCGACAATTAAAATTGACCAGATCCGGGCATTGCAGCATTTTGCGTCCCTGGCTCCGGCTGTCAGTCCGGGCAGGCTCTGTCTGATCGAGGATGCCGAGTTTATGACAGTTCAGGCCGCCAATAGTTTGCTCAAGCTGCTGGAGGAGCCGCCGGCCGGCTTTGTTTTTATCCTGGTGGCAGGCACGGCGAAACCGCTTTTGCCGACCATTCTGTCCCGTTGCCGCAACCTTAAGTTTTATCCGTTGCCTGCAGCACTCCTTGAGCAAGCTCTGGTGCACCAGGGTTACAGCCTGGAGGCGGCTGCGGTAGCGGCCCGGCTGAGCGGCGGGCGGATGGGGAAAGCACTCACTCTGCTGGCTCCGGACGGCTTGGCACAGCGGGATATGGCGGCAGGCCTGTTTGCCAGCCTCGAAAGTCGTGATATGATGGCTGTCTGGGAGCAGACGGCCAAGCTTGACAGTCTGGAAACAAAGGCTATTATAACTGTACTGGAATATTTTCTATATCTGCTCCGGGATGTACTGCTGGTGGCCGGTGGGCATAACGCGCGGCTGCTGTATAATATTGACCTTAGACCTCAACTGGACGGCTGGGCAGCGGCTTGGCCTGAAGGGCGATGCGTAGCGGCTATGACCGTAGTTAAGAATACAATCCGTGCCATTGGGAGCAATGCGAATACCCGCCTGGCATTAGAAGAATTACTCATAAAATTAAAAGATTTACCGGAAAAAGGAGAAAATCATGTTGACAGTAGTTGGGGTCCGCTTTAAAAAGGCGGGTAAAATATACTATTTTGATCCGGGCGGTATTGACATTCATGCCGGCGAGCATGCCATTGTCGAAACCGCAAGAGGTCTTGAATTTGGTGATGTGGTTATCGGCGCGCGTGAAGTGGCAGACGATCAAATTGTTGCTCCGCTGAAACCGGTGCTGCGCAAGGCTACGCCTGAGGATCAGGAAAAGGTTAAGGATAACCGGAAAAAGGAAAAAGAAGCCTTTAAAATTTGTGAACAAAAAATTCAGGCCCATGGGTTGCCCATGAACCTGGTTGATGTAGAATACACTTTTGATGTAAATAAGATTATTTTCTATTTTACCGCTGAAGGGCGTATCGACTTTCGCGAGCTGGTAAAGGATTTGGCCAGTGTGTTCAGGACCCGGATTGAACTGCGGCAAATCGGCGTAAGAGATGAAGCCAAGTTAATGAATGGTATTGGCTGCTGCGGCCGCTCGTTGTGCTGCGCCACTTTTCTGGGAGATTTTGAGCCTGTGTCCATTCGCATGGCCAAAGACCAGAACTTATCGCTCAATCCCACCAAGATTTCCGGTATCTGCGGCCGATTGATGTGCTGCCTGAAGTACGAGAATGACTGCTATACCGGCTGCTGCGTCAAAAAGGTTGTGCCGCCGACAGTCGGCAAAGAGGTGATTACTGTTGAGGGCGAAGGCAAGGTAATTACTATTAATCAACAAAAACGGACAGCAACGATTAGCCTGGCAGAAGGTAAAACCCTGATCATCCCCTGGGATGAGGTAGTGGAAAAAGAGTAATGGCCAGTGAGGTTGAACTGAAACCCGGTGAACGGGTGGATGAGCTTATTATTAATGATCTAAAATTGATTCAACATCCTGACCAGTTCTGTTTTTCCCTGGATGCTGTACTGCTGGCTCATTTTGCCAGCTTGCGCTCTGGCGGGACGGCGGTTGATCTGGGGGCAGGAACAGGGGTTATTGGTTTGCTGCTCTTGGCGCGAGGGGCGGCAGCCGTTACCGGCCTGGAACTAAATCCGGTTATGGCCGATATGGCGCAAAGGTCAGCCTGTCTCAATCAGCTTGAGGACAGGCTGTCTATTATCCAGGGGGACTTGCGCCGGATTAAGGACTTTTTTCCCGGTGGCGGCTGTGAACTGGTTGTTTCCAATCCTCCCTACCGTCCTGTAGGGGGCGGTTACATAAGTCCCAATGACCGGGTAGCCATGGCCCGTCATGAAGTGACGGCAAATCTGGCCGAGGTAGTTGCTGCCGCCAAATATCTTGTAAAGTACCGCGGACGGTTTGCCATGGTGCATCTGCCTGAGCGGCTGGCCGAGATTTCGCTGGCGATGTGCCAGGCCGGTATTGAGCCCAAACGCTTGCAGCTTGTATATCCGGCAATGGATAAAAAGCCCAATATGGTACTGATCGAGGGTGTGCGTGGCGCCAAGCCCGGGCTGGATGTATTGCCGCCGTTGATTGTATATGCTGCTGACGGGAACTATAGTGAAGATATTATGAAGCTCTATTTTAACAGGCAGGACAGGTGAATGCTGTGAATCAGCCAGGTACATTATACCTATGCCCGACACCGCTCGGCAATCTGGAAGATATGAGCTTCCGGGCCGTTCGGGTATTAAAAGAAGCCGCAGCCGTTGCCGCCGAAGATACCAGGCACACGATCAAGCTGCTCAACCATTTTGATATCCATGTGCCGCTCATTAGTTATCATGAACACAATAAGGCCGAACGCGGACCGGAGATTGTGAGGCGCCTGCTGCAGGGAGAAACCATTGCCCTGGTCAGCGATGCCGGTATGCCGGGTATCTCTGATCCCGGCGTTGATCTGGTGCGTTTGGCGATTGAGCAGAATATCCCGGTTGTACCGCTGCCCGGGCCCAACGCGGCGTTAACGGCTCTTATCGCCTCAGGGCTTGATACTACGTTGTTTACCTTTGTCGGCTTTTTGCCTAAGACCAATAAGCACCGGCGGGAACTGCTTGCTAAGCTGGCCAGGCATCCGTATACTTTGGTGTTTTATGAATCGCCGCACCGGCTGAAGGCCACACTAGAAGAAATTAAGTCCGCCTTAGGCGATCGCCAGGCGGTTGCCGCCAGAGAACTGACTAAGAAATTCGAAGAATTCGTCCGGGGTACTCTGGGGAGCATTAGCTTACATTTTAATGAACATCAGCCACGCGGGGAATTTACATTGATTGTGGCGGGGATTTCTGACGATGAGGTGGTGGCGGCAGAGGCGGATAGCTTTGCTGGTCTTGATGTGATACAAGCCGTACAGATGCTAATTGAACGGGGGATAAATAAAAAAGACGCCATCCGTGAGGTGGCGTCGCAAAAAGGCTTACCGAAACGTCAGGTATACCAGGCTGTTCTGGACAGTGATGTATTATAGGAGACTGTTATACAGCCCGCTGGCCCATGGCATCCAGGCAGTCTTTGCAGACATTTTTGTTTTTGAAATTGGTTACATCGGCAGCGTTGCCGCAGAATACGCACGCCGGTTCATATTTCCGGAGAATGATACGGTCGCTGTCAACATAAATTTCGAGAGCGTCTTTTTCTTCGATATCAAGAGTGCGGCGCAATTCGATAGGAATAACCACCCTACCCAGCTCGTCCACTTTACGTACAATACCAGTTGATTTCATTTTGCATTTTCTCCCTTCAAATTACAATATTTTGTGTTTAAAACAATCGCTACTCAATTGGAAACCGTCAACAAGATTCGACAAAACTCGCTTAACTAAATAATACCAAATATTACAAAGCATGTCAACCCAATTTTTTACAAATGATAAAATTTTTGAAAAAATATCGCACTAACTTTGTATATAATTGTTATCCCTGTCATATAATACTACTTTATGTCGAAAAATACAACTATTGACAATTATATTCTTACTATCTATAATTGGTAAAATACAACAAACGCGTTGTCTGAAGGAGGACATTATGTCGAAAAAACCCTTTTATATTACCACCCCCATATATTATCCCAGTGACCGGCTGCATATTGGCCATGCTTACTGTACGACGGTTGCTGATGCCATCGCCCGGTACAAAAGGTTGGCAGGTTTCGACGTATTTTTTCTGACAGGTTCGGACGAACATGGCCAGAAGATTCAGCGGAAGGCTGAGGAAAATAATACTACACCCCAGGCTTATGTTGACAATATTGTAGCCTCTTTCCAGCATTTGTGGGAGAAATTAAACATTTCTCATGACGATTTTATTCGCACCACCGAGCGTCGTCATCACGAGTTGGTACAGGCTGTTTTTCAAAAGATTTATGACCAGGGCGATATTTATAAAGCCGAATATGAAGGCTGGTATTGCACGCCTTGTGAGACTTTCTGGATGGAACGCCAGCTCAGTGACGGCAAATGCCCCGATTGTGGCCGTGCTGTCGAAATTGTAAAAGAGGAAAGTTATTTTTTCCGGATGGCGAAATATCAGGAACGTCTGCTGCAATATATTGAAGAAAACCCGGAATTTATTCAGCCGACCTCCCGCCGCAATGAGATGATTAACTTCATCAAAGGCGGTCTGGAAGATTTGTGTGTTTCCCGGACAACCTTTGACTGGGGCATTCCTGTTCCCTTTGATACCAAGCATGTCGTCTATGTGTGGTTTGACGCACTGACCAATTACATAACTGCCGCCGGTTATCTCAATGACCGGGAAAAGTTCGATAAATACTGGCCTGCCGATATCCATCTGGTAGGAAAGGAAATTGTCCGGTTCCACAGCATCATCTGGCCGATTATTCTCATGGCCATGGGTGCTCCCCTGCCGAAAATGGTGTATGGCCATGGCTGGCTGGTGGTAGAAGGGGATAAAATGTCGAAGTCCAAGGGCAATGTAATTGATCCGCTTGCTTTGATTGATGAATTTGGCGCCGATACCATCCGTTATTTCCTTTTGCGTGAAATTACACTGGGGCTTGACGGCAATTTCTCGCGCGATGCGCTGATCAACCGGATTAACGCGGATTTAGCCAATGATTTGGGCAATCTCCTGCATCGCAGTCTGAGCATGATCGGCCGTTTTAACGGCGGTATTGTGGAAGCGCCGGGAGAAGAGGCGCCTATTGACCAGGAGCTTATTGCGCTGGCCCGGGCTACTGCCGCTCAGTATGAAAAACATATGGAACAACAGGATATTAATGCCGCACTGAAGGAAGTGTGGGCGCTCATTGGGCGTACCAATAAATATATTGATGAAACCGGGCCGTGGGCTTTGGCCAAAGATCCGGCCAAAAAAGGCCGGCTGAATACCGTGCTGTACAATCTGGCAGAGGTGCTGAGAATTGTTGCTATTTTAATTTCGCCGTTTATGCCGCTTACTGCTCCGAAAATTTGGCGGCAGCTTGGCCTAACCAGCGATTTTGCCGGCGTAACCTTAGGAGATGCTAAAAGCTGGGGACGTTTGCCGCTGGGCACCGTTGTTGCCAAGCCTGAGCCGATCTTTCCGCGGATTGAAGAGCAGCCGGCAGTTCAGGCTGCGGGCCAGCCGGCCGAAACGGCAGCTGTGCCTGCGCCGCAAGCGGCAGCCGAGCCGGGTACGCCGGAGATTACCATTGATGAATTTGCTAAAGTGGATTTAAGAGTAGCCAAAGTATTGGCTGCCGAGAAGGTGAAGAAGGCCGATAAGCTGCTGCTGCTGACAGTGGATCTGGGAACCGAGCAGCGTACTATTATCTCCGGTATTGCCAAGCATTATGAACCCGAGCAGCTGGTGGGGCAAAATGTTGTTATGGTAGTTAACCTAAAACCTGCCAAAATCCGGGGGATAGAATCCCGCGGCATGGTGCTCGCGGCATCCTGTGACGAGAAGCTGCAACTGGTTACCGCCGACATGCCGCCAGGCAGCAAGGTGAAGTAAGATGTTGTTTGACTCACATGCCCATCTTGATGATAAACGGTTTGACGATGACCGTGAGCAAGTGATTCAGCGGGCGGCGGCAGCCGGACTTGTCGGTATCCTGAACGCCGGTGCCTGTATGGAGTCTTCGGCCCGCTCAGTCGCCCTTGCCGGGAAACATGAACTGGTTTATGCCGCTGTCGGCATCCACCCCCATGATGCCAAAGAGGCTAAAGCCGGTGACTATGAACAACTGGCCGACTGGTGCCTTGCACCTAAAGTAGTGGCCATTGGTGAGATTGGCCTTGACTATTATTATGACTTATCGCCGCGCGAGGTTCAGCAGCAGGTTTTCCGCCGCCAGATTGATGTGGCCCGCCAGCTTAAAAAGCCTATCATCATTCATGACCGGGATGCGCATGGCGATGTGCTGGCAATGATTAAAAAAGAGGCCAAAGGAATGAGTGGCGTACTGCACTGCTTTTCCGGCAGCCTGGAAATGGCGACAGAAGTGATCAAGCTGGGTTTTTATGTTTCCTTTGCCGGGCCGGTAACCTATGCCAAAGACGGCAAACTCAAAGAAGTCGCAGCCAGGATTCCGCTGGAACGGCTGCTGGTGGAAACCGACTGCCCTTATCTGACGCCCCAGCCGTACCGCGGCCGCCGCAATGAGCCGGCACATGTCCGCTTTACTGCGGCAGAGGTGGCGCAGGTCCGGGGGATGGAACCGGCAGCATTGGCAGCGGCGGCGACAGCTAACACCAAGCGCTTGTTCGGGATTGATGCATAACATGGTGAAATAAAAAATTAATATGAGCAGGAATAAATTGGAAATACGGCGAATATTTTACAATAAATAATATTTGCCGTATTTTATTTAGTTCTGTATAAAATTTACAATAAATGGTAATACTCCCAATAATGAATAGATAATTATGGTTAGCGCAAAGAAGAATTTGACTAAATAACCATGTTGTGGTATAATTATTGAGCTCATTGAAAGGGGGGTATTCATGCGTGATGAAAAGGCCGTACTGGCAAAGTACGGACAGAAAAAAGTAGCATTGATTGTCGCATTGCTACTGGCATCATTGCTGGCAACCGGATTTGTTTGGGCACAAAAAAAAGTCCAGATTCTTGCAGATGGTCAATTTTATACTGTAAAAACTATGTACAAAAATCCGCATAAAATTCTACAGAAAGCTGGAATTGCGCTTGGTCCTGAGGACGAAATCCGTCTCTCAACCACCGGCGTAGAAACAGGAACTGTAATTGAGGTCTTTCGTGCAGTACCGGTAACCGTTAACTTTCAGGGAAAAACCTTTACTTTACTTACCGGTAAGCCCACTGTGCGTGAGGTTGCCAGCCAGGTGGGAGTACCTGAGGACAAAATCAAGTTAACCCCCGGGGAGGATGCCAGGCCGGTTGCCGGCATGAACATCCGGGCGGTTGTCCTAACTGAGAAAATCGAAGAACAGGAAGTTCCTGACCTGTACCAGGTTGTCCGTCAGCCTGATCCCACACTGGAAAAAGGTGTGGAGGAAATCGCACAGCCTGGTGAGAATGGCATCAAGAAAGCCACTGTACGCGTCAGGTTTGAAGATGGCGCCAAGGTTTCCGCCGATGTGCTGTCAGAGATTGTGGCTGTAAGTTCAAAACCGCAAATTATCCGGGTAGGTACTCGCGATACGGTAGACACTTCCCGCGGCACTATGCATTTCCGGAATGTCCGCCATATGGAAGCCACTGCCTATCTGCCGACCGACGGTTCGCCCCAGGGGTTGACCGCCACCGGGATTGCTGCCCGGCGCGGCATTGTTGCTGTTGACCCGGATGTTATTCCGCTGGGTACCCGCGTATATGTTCCCGGCTATGGCATGGGACTGGCGGCCGATGTTGGCGGTGCCATCGTGGGTGACAAAATCGACTTATGTATGGAAAGTTCCAGTGAGGCCTGGCAGTTTGGCCGCCGGGTAGTCAAAGTCTATATTTTAGCTGAGTAACAAAACAGGGCCTTGCGCCCTGTTTTGCTGTAAGTATAGAAAGAGAACAAGGTAAAAGGGGACAGGGGGTTAATTCTTATTAACCCTTTGTTTTCGTTGTGTCCTTTGCGGCTAAAAAATCCCTGTAATTCTGCCTGCAGGGCGGGGTGGTGCTGCCTGGTACCGAGAGATTGCTTTACGTTTGTTCAGAGTGACGGGGATGCAGGCAGGAGTGGGGCTATGGTGCAGCGAATTCTTAGAAGACCAAAATCCAATGGACGAAGGGAATGAGGCGCTTGCCTGGCGTAAACCGTAAATTTCTGCAAGATACCTGGAATTTGACCCGGGACTACTGGCATTCGGAGGAAAAGTGGCAGGCGCGGGGGCTGCTTGCCGTAATTGTGACCCTTAACCTGGCCTTTGTTTATATTTTAGTGCTGATTAATAAGTGGTTTAACCGGTTTTACAGCGCACTGCAGAATTATGATAAAACAGAAGTTTTTAGTGCTATGGGCGAGTTTTGCCTGTTGGCTGCATTTTACATTATTGTAGCCGTCTATAAGCTTTATCTTAGGCAGATGCTTGAGATCAAATGGCGGCGCTGGCTGACGCAGAAATACCTTACTGCGTGGCTTAAAGACCAGATGTATTACCGGCTGCAACTGACTGACAATTACACCGACAATCCGGACCAGCGTATTAGTGAAGACCTAAGGCTTTTCACTAGTTATACCCTGCAGTTATCGGTGGGTCTGCTTAATGCGGTTGCAACCCTGGCAGCCTTTATCGCTATTCTTTGGCAACTGTCCGGTACAATGGTCATTCCGATTGGCAATCACCCAATTACTGTTTATGGCTATATGGTGTGGGTGGCTCTTGTATATGCGGTAATAGGTACTTGGCTGTCCCATAAAATCGGCAAGCCGCTGATCGGGCTTAATTTTGATCAGCAGCGCTATGAGGCTGACTTCCGCTTTAGTTTGGTACGGCTGAGGGAAAATAGTGAAAGCATTGCCTTCTATGGCGGTGAAAGGCGTGAAGAACAGGGATTTATTGCAAGATTTAGCAAGGTGTTTAGTAATTACTGGCAGATTATGCAGCGACAGAAGAGTTTAACCTGGTTTGCCTCCGGTTATGGACAAATTGCCATTATCTTTCCCCTGGTGGCGGCTTTGCCACGTTACTTTGCCAAAGAAATTTCGCTTGGCGGTTTACTGCAGACCGCGCAGGCTTTTGACAAAGTGCATGATTCTTTATCCTTTTTAGTTACAAGTTATGCCACTATGGCCGAGTGGAAGGCCGTGGTTGACCGGCTTACCGGTTTTGTTGGCAATATGCGTGAAGTGAGTGGTTTGTCTCATGGCAACGATTTTATCCGGATAGGATCTGCACCGGGACTGGATGTGAGTGAGCTGCAGATTGACCTGCCTGATGGGCGGCGAATTCTGTCCGGACTCAAGCTGTCACTGTCAGCCGGGGATTCGTTATTGGTAGCCGGCCCTTCAGGCAGCGGTAAAAGCACGCTGCTCAGGACATTATCCGGCTTATGGCCCTATGCAAAGGGGAATATCACTTTGCCGGCAACAAAAGATTTTCTGTTTTTACCGCAAAAATCCTACCTGCCGCTTGGTACACTGCGGGAAGTATTACTTTACCCTGGGCCTAAAGAGCCGGTTACTGATGAAAATATTTGTGCTGCCATGTCACTGTGTAAGCTGGACTTTTTGAAAGAGCAGCTGGACAGGGTGGAAGACTGGTCGCATGTATTGTCTTTGGGTGAACAGCAGCGGATTGCCTTTGTGCGGGCACTGATTCATAAGCCGAAGTGGCTGTTTATGGATGAGGCGACCTCGGCTCTTGACGAGCCCACCGAACGGGCATTATATACTCTGCTTAAGGAACGCTTGCAGGGTACGGCGATGATCAGCGTCGGCCACCGGGGAACGCTTAACAGCTACCATAAAAAGAAATTAACTCTCGATGGTGCCGGACACTGGAGTGTGCTCAATTTATAACGGCCTATATACTCCTCGTTACAGAAGCTGGCAGGCGGGTGGTGCATTGACAACGCTCCACCACTGGCGTTTGACTTACGCTTCACGTCATAATACTTTGATTATAAATGCTGGCAGGGGTATGCGGGCAAAACTTTGGCAGGTTGTTTATAGATAAAAAGACGCAAACTGTGGTAATATATTCATATTGTTATTTACAGGAAAAATGGAGTGCGAGATGATTAAAGAAGTAATTGTGGTGGAAGGTAAACAGGATATTGCCGCTGTTAAGCGGGCTGTTGATGCCGAATGCATTGCTACCGAGGGCTTTAACCTGTTGCCACGCACTATTAGCCGGATTGATGATGCCTATAAAAAGCGGGGAATTATCATTTTGACTGATCCGGACAGTGCCGGCGAACGGATTCGAAAATATCTGGCCGAACGGTTTCCCGAAGCCAGGCATGCTTTTGTGCCACGGGAGCAGGCTGACGCCAACAATGATATTGGTATTGAACAGGCGTCGCCGGCAGCTATCCGGGATGCGCTGGGCAAAGTACGGCTGCATGAATGGCAGCCCTCAAATGAATTTAGCTGGCAGGATATTATGACTTCCGGCTTAAGCGGGGTGCCTGATGCTGCCGTTCGCCGGGCGGTTGCGGGGGAAAAGCTGGGCATCGGGTATGCCAATGCCAAAGGCTTTTTATACCGCTTAAATCACTATGGCGTTACCCGCAGCGAATTTAATGAAGCACTGAACTTCTTGGCTGCAAAGACTCGGCAAGACAGTGCTGTGGAGGAACCTAACTATGGCAATTAAGCCGCGTATTGCCCAAAAAGAAGTAACCTTACATATCGTGAAGACTTTTGGCATTCATATGTCTAAAAAACTCGGACAGAATTTCCTCATTGACGGGAATGTTGTTGACGGCATTGTAGCGGCCGCCCAGGTTAAAGCCGGTGATACCGTGCTGGAAGTCGGTCCGGGAATTGGCACCCTAACCCAGGGGTTAGCCGAAGCAGGAGCCGAGGTAACCGCGGTGGAACTGGACCGGCGTTTGCTGGATGTGCTTGCCAAGACCCTGGAGGGGTATGATAATGTCAAAGTCATCCATGGGGATATTTTAAAAATTGACATTTCCCGGGAAATAAACAAAGAAAAGTACAAGCTTGTCGCCAATCTGCCATATTATATTACGACCCCTATTATTATGAAATTTTTGGAAGAACGGTTACCTGTCGAATTGCTGGTAACCATGGTGCAAAAAGAAGTGGCGCAGCGCATGGTGGCAAAGCCTGGTGGTAAGGACTACGGAGCGTTGTCGGTTGCTGTTCAGTACTATACCGAACCGGAAATTATGTTTATTGTGCCGCCAAAAGCCTTTATTCCGGCTCCGGCAGTGGAATCAGCCGTTATCCGGTGCACTGTGCGCACCGTGCCGCCGGTGCAGGTTGCCAGTGAGAAGATGTTTTTCCGGGTAGTTAAGGCTGCCTTTGCCCAGCGCCGGAAAACGCTGGCCAACGGGCTGAAGGCTAACGGGCTGGATAAAGCAGCGGTGGAAAAGGTGCTTGCTCAGGCTGGTATTGACGGTACACGGCGCGGGGAGCAGCTGTCGCTTGATGAATTTGCAGCTATCGCCAATGCCTGGACAGGCCTGTTGGAGGCTCAGGCAATATAGGTGCTCTGAGGCGGGGACGGTCGTTATACCAGTACCTTGCGTCACCTTACTATTTGGATTAGATAGCGCCGGCGGCGCAGCGTTGTATGACGGCTGTATCCGCCGGGCCTTGCGGCGTGTGAAACTATATATTCTGTCGGTTATAGAGAAAGCCCTGCTCATTTTGAGCAGGGCTTTTCGTTCAAAAACAGGTCCAGCAAATCAAAACGCCGGTCAACATGATAACCCAAGTAGGTTTTGGTTTGCCATTGGCGGTTGCGGTTTTGGTCATGGAATGCAGCAATGGCTTCAAGGCAGTCGCCGACAATGGTATCAATGATTTTGTTGGTATGAATTTGATTTTTCACCGATGAACCCAGACGGTAGTGGGGAATGGTGGTAGCCACATCTATTTTCAGTTTATGCGTGCGGGCAAGAGCCATAGTAACTGGAGGAATAGCCAGCTCGCGCAACGGAATGGTTTCCAGCAGGCGGCGGGATACCGCATGCGGACCATGGGCCGGGCTGGCCAGGTTGATTTTTTTATCAAGCCCTAATTCTTTATTAAGATTAAGCCGCCACTGAAAAGTCGGGTTATGTCGCTCAATATGACGCGGCGGGGAAGGATAACAATTAGTGAGTGCCATGTCTAAGTGTTTAAGCAATACACCGTCGATCAGCTCCATCAAATTCTCGTTAAAAGTGCCTACCATGTCGCCGTCAACAAAAGCGACGACGTCGCTGCCCAGTGACAAAGCCACTTTAGCGCCAATGGCGCGGGGAGTGTCAATTCCCAGACATTCATGAAAATAGATAATTTGCAGTTTGGGGAGACGCATGGCTAAGGCCTCGCGCATTGTGCTGTCCTTGGAACCGTTAGCCACTAGAATGATATGATCAATCGGCAATGTTCCCAAATTTTGCAATACAGTAGTGATGCGCCCCCCCTCATTTTTGGCCGGAACGACCACGCAAATCACATCCATCACCTCGGAGTAAGAATGCGTGTAAGCTGGTATGAAGATAAAGAAAGATTTAGTCGTGCCAAAACTCCTGCGGAATTTGGAGTCTTAGTATGACTGGTCTGCAGAGAAAGCGGCCTCATGGGGCTCACTATAGTATATAGTGGGGATAAGGCGTTTGCCACCCGCCTCAGCCGGTATTTTTGTGGCACTTTAGCTAAGCCATACATAAGATGGAATAGGTAAGTAGCCCGCAAGTCTAAAGCCATAGGATGAATTGCGCGAGATTTTTCGTCCAGCAAGGCGGAGGAGCCGCGCATATCGGACATATGTAAGGCGACGATAAAGTAAACACGGTTTGTGCCGAGCGATAGCGACAGCAGAAACCGATGTTGCCCTTATGCCCGCGCGGGCCAACGAAGCTGGGCGGGAAATATCGCAGCAAGAACACTGTGGATTTGGGCTTGGCGGGCTACCAGCTAAGGGAGGGAATGTGAGTGGACATTCAAGTAGGCGACCTAGTTGTCAGGAAGTCTCATGGCGGCGACATTGTCTTCAAGGTCGCAGATATGTTTGTTGACGATGCTGCGCAAACTCACTGTGTTCTAAAAGGCCTGCACCTCAGGTTAATGGCTGACTCGCCGATAGATGACTTGCAGCGCATTGAAGCTGAGCATTTGCGTAATGAAATTGTTCGTATGGAAAGTATGCATAATGATACATTGCGGCGGGTTATGGTACGCCGCAGCCGGGAACGGGAACAGGCTGATCTACGGCGTTCGGAGGCTACCAAAAAGTTCAGTTTTTTTGATTTACCCGGACGAGTTCTGCATCTTGACGGTGATGAAGAGTATCTCAAGATGTGTTTAAAAACATACAGCCAGCTTAACATCCAGGCTGTGGGACACTGGGTGGAGGAAACCAAACAGGCGGATACCGTCATTGATTTGTTAGCGGAAGTCCGGCCTGATATTCTTGTACTTACCGGACATGATGCCTTGGCCGGGAATGGTAAAAAAGATATAAACGATATTAATAATTACCGAAATTCCAAACATTTTGTCGCAGCAGTAAAAAAGGCCCGGATATTTGAACCCTCCCGCGATGATTTAGTGATATTTGCCGGGGCTTGCCAGTCGCATTTTGAGGCTATTTTATCCTCCGGCGCAAATTTTGCCAGCTCGCCTAATCGAATTTTCATTCATGCTTATGATCCGGTATTCATTGCCGAAAAGGTAGCCTTTACTCCGATTAATAAAACCGTTGACGTGAGTGATGCCATTACGGCTTCGGTGACCGGCGTGGATGGCGTGGGCGGTCTTGAGACCAGAGGTAAATTCCGGCTGGGTATGCCTAAGACTCCCATAAAATAAAGAAAAAGGGGCTGGCTCAAAGTAGAGCCAGCCCTGAAATTTTGCCTAAAATACAAAAGCCAGATTCCGAAGAACCTGGCTTTTTGATACAATCTCCACTTTGCCTGGCCATTATGCCAGGTCTTTTATTTATTCTAAGAGGGAAGCAATGTTGGATATTTTAAGACTTAACTTAAACCAGACCTGCTTTTTTTAAGGAACAGAGAAAAGTATGGTGGCGGCTACGCCACTGGCAAATGCACCACCACCAGTGGTAACTCTTACTGATATCAGATCGCATTGATCAACGGCAAGGCTGGCGGATACTGATGAACAACAATTCGGTGGATTCGGGCCAGTTACACCAACTATTATACCTGTACCTGCAAAAGTATCGCCACAATCTACGCTGCGGAATATTTCTGCCAAAGCAACAACTCCTGTGCCGAGAGCGTTATCACGGATACTGAAAGTTAAGCCAGTGATGGTTGTGTCCTGCGGTATTACTAACGTGTTGCGGATAAACGACGCAGATGAAGTTCCCAGGCCTAAAAAATCCAAATCACCAACTGACTGGTCTGTGCCTAAATAAATTGTACTTCCTCCCGGGCCAGTCGTGCCGGTAGCGCCGGTAGCACCAGTAGCGCCAGTAGCGCCAGTAGCGCCAGTAGCACCAGTCGTGCCAGTCGCACCAGTCGCGCCAGTCGCGCCAGTAGCACCAGTAGCACCAGTAGCACCAGTAGCGCCGGTAGCGCCAGTCGCGCCAGTCGCGCCGGTCGCGCCAGTTGCGCCAGTCGCACCAGTAGCACCAGTAGCGCCAGTCGCGCCAGTAGCGCCAGTAGCACCAGTAGCACCAGTAGCACCAGTAGCACCGGTAGCACCGGTAGCACCGGTAGCGCCGGTAGCACCGGTAGCGCCGGTAGCACCGGTAGCACCAGTAGCACCGGTAGCGCCAGTAGCGCCAGTCGCACCGGTAGCGCCAGTAGCGCCAGTAGCACCAGTAGCACCAGTAGCGCCAGTAGCGCCAGTAGCACCAGTAGCACCAGTAGCGCCAGTAGCACCAGTAGCACCAGTAGCACCAGTAGCACCGGTAGCGCCAGTAGCACCAGTAGCACCAGTAGCACCAGTAGCGCCAGTAGCACCAGTAGCGCCAGTAGCACCAGTAGCGCCAGTAGCACCGGTAGCGCCAGTAGCACCAGTAGCACCGGTAGCACCAGTAGCACCAGTAGCACCAGTAGCACCAGTAGCACCAGTAGCGCCAGTAGCACCAGTAGCACCGGTAGCACCGGTAGCACCAGTAGCGCCAGTAGCGCCAGTAGCGCCAGTAGCACCAGTAGCACCAGTAGCACCAGTAGCGCCAGTAGCGCCAGTAGCGCCAGTAGCACCAGTAGCACCAGTAGCACCAGTAGCGCCAGTAGCGCCAGTAGCGCCAGTAGCGCCAGTAGCACCAGTCGCACCAGTCGCGCCGGTAGCACCGGTAGGACATGGGCATGGACATACCTTGCTTGGGCAATGTTTGTTGCATGGATCACAGGAATTACAGGAATCGCACGGATTACTAATATGCCAATGACTATGGCGTGAGCTTTCGTCTAATTTAGATTCAGTAGTACCATCATTTTTCATTTCAAGTAATCATCTCCTTGGTTTTTTTGGATGCTACATAATATCTTATGACTTACGACATAAAAAAGGAACTGCTCAAATAGTAATCTTTATATTAACGTCAAAATTCTAGATCCTACAATTATGCAAAAAAATACTCTTGTTGTGTACAATACGGAAAATGCTAAATGAAGAGGAATTTTTAAATACATCCTGCATATATTTGGCATAGTGAGTTGATTACAATAAAGGCGTTTTACATCGCTAAATTTCATATCTTACTGATTGTGCTGCTTTTATATTAATGGTAGTGTCATGTCTGTATTCGGTTATGGTGAGGCAATTACGAAACGCGTTCATACCTATTCTGATAAATGTATTCTGGAAGGGGGATGCCTGTGAGAAAATTCCACTCAATGCTATGCACGGTGGTAATAATGGCTGCAATGTTTGTGGTAATAGATAAAGAGTTGGCAAACGATAGCAAAACAATTTCTAAAGTGCCTACTAATCAGAAAGTAGTTGCATTGACAATAGATGATGGACCACATAAAAGGGTGACTCCGGAAATTCTTGCAATATTAAAAGACAAAAAAGTAAAGGCTACCTTCTTCGTTTTAGGAACAAACGTTGAGAATAGTCCGACAATTCTTGCTCAAGAGGTGGCTGACGGTCATGAAATTGGAGTTCATGCTTATAACCATCCGTCGTTACCAAAGTTAAGCGATAAAAAAATTGAAGAAGAATTTGAAAAAGCAGAAGCAGTGATTCTTCCAATCACTGAGAAGCCGACTTTATTCAGACCTCCCGGAGGCGCTTTCAATGAACGGGTGCTTAGGATAGCCAAGCAACGGGGGTATCAGGTGATACTATGGTCAATAGATACAAGAGACTGGGCATGCCCGCCTGAAAAGAAAATCATAGATGCAGTTTTCAATGAAGTAAAACCTGGAAGTATTATTTTAATGCATGATGGACAGTATCCAATCCCAACGCCACATGCACTTGGCACTATAATAGATGGTCTTCATGAGCGTGGTTATACATTTGTTACCGTAAGTGAATTACTACATTACAATGAAGTTGGGCATACCTTTCCCCGTCTTTAAGTCTATTTTGAGGGTACAAGGCTGTCGATGTATGTGCTGCCATTACGGCTTCGATAACCGGTGTGGATGGTGGGGGGCTTGAGACCAGAGGCAATTCCGGGTGGGTATGCCTAAGCTTCCTATATAACAAGGAAAACGTTCTATTTCATAGGGAATTTTGGATGTGGGGGAGGCTTTAGCGGTTTTTCTTATATAAAAGAAGAATTTTGGTAGGAAATAATTACTATTTGGCGAAATACACAGTAGAGGGATTTTTATACTTCATACTCGGAGGTAACTGAGGTGTCAACGCAAGCTGAACGTCGCGCCCGCCGGGCGGCCCGCAAGGCTGCCGGAGTATTTTATACACCTGAGTATATTGTAGATTATATTTTGCAGCAGACGCTGGCAAACCATGATGTTGTAACCAATCCGGTGCCTAAGGTGCTTGATCCGGCTTGCGGCACAGGCAATTTTTTGATTGCTGCCTATGATTTGCTGCTGCATAAATTTGGCGAAATGCTGCCGCTGCTGCGGCAATATTATGCTGACCGGAAGTATATGGTCCATGACGGTCAGACCGAGGTCGCTATTGACGGGGCAGCCTACTGGTGCCGGGAAAACCTGCATTACCACCTTGTCAGGCATTGCTTATACGGGGCCGATATTGACGCGCAGGCCATAGCTATTGCGCACGGCCGGTTGTTGGACAAGTGCCGGGAGCGGCCTTTATATCAGCCAGTACCCAATCTGCTGCTAGGAGACAGCCTGATTAAATGGGAAGACAGCAATAAGATTCCGACAGATATTCCTATGGATGCCGGGCAGCAGCGCCGGTTGGCTGATTTTTGGTCTTGTGGCTATGATTTCATTGTTGGCAATCCTCCATATGTAAGTTTCGGGTTAAACCGGGTAGGTAAAATGACGGTTGTTCAGTCCGATTACCTGCGGGCTAATTATCCCCGTTCGGCCCAGTACAAATTAAGCTATTACGCGTTGTTTCTGGAGCGAAGCATCTTAGCGTTAAACCCTGGAGGGTATCTGGGGTTTATTACCCCGGACAGTTATCTTTTGGGCCGCTATTATTCAAAAATACGGCAATATATACTGGATACTTGCAGAATACATGAATTGACACTGGCCGGCAGCAAGGTGTTCAGCGGTGTTCAGGTGGGTATTCCGGTTATTACTGTCTTGTCTAAGGGGCCCAGGCGGCAGCAGGCACATTCTGATGTGCTTGCGGTTAACAAGTTAAACGATTCAGGCAAGGTAACCGTGACACATCAATATCCCCAGAATTATTTTGACCATCAGGCGTACAATCGGTTCCGGCTGTTTTTTAACGCAAAAGATAAAGGCATTATTGATACCATTGAGCAAGCGCCAAACCGCTTCGGTGATTTGACCAAAATCAGGACAGGTATGCGCTCCTTGACGGTTCAGGCGGCAATTAAGAGTAAAAACAGGCAGGGTGACTCCTGGAAGCAGGGGGTAATATCCTCTTCACAGGTATTGCCGTTTGGCATTGTTTATCAGGGGGACTGGCTTGATGTTACTCCCGCCAAGCTTAATAAAGGCGGTTGGGATGCCGCGGTGATAGCCGGACCGAAGATTTTCCTCCGGCAGACCGGCGACAGCCTGATTGCTGCTGTGGATAACTCGGGTTTATACCATTTGAACAATATTCATTCACTGACAGTGCTGGACCCGGGCATCTGTTTAGACTACTTGTCATGTATTCTCAATTCCAGGTTAATGAATTTTTATTATCATATTGTGACTTTAGAAAAAGGGCGGTCTATGGCCCAGGTCGATATTGAGACAGTAGAAAAACTGCCACTCTGCATTGACCGGGAGCGTGCCGGTCTGCTGGCCGGGCTGGGGAGAACGCTGGCACAGCTGGTTAGCCGGCTGTGTTCGCTGCAGGAACAGGATAACCCCACCTGGTTGTCTGATTTTACTGCCGCTTATCATGAGATGAATCAGGTTGTATACCACATATACGGGTTATCGGCTGATGATGTTTTATATATTGAACAACATACCGATTCTTATTGGGAAAGGTATAAAGAATTGAAAAAACCAAGAGGCCGTCAGTAGTAGACGGCCTCTTTGGTTTACGGTAACTATCGCTATTGTTTGGGTCGCGCTTTACTCTCGTTGGTGGGAGGTAGAACTTTAGCCGCGTTTGCGTTGGATAAGCTGTCGGTTTCTTTGCCGCCGTACGGACCCTGATGGCTTTGCATTTGACCATGGGGGCCATGTTTTGATTTAAGGTTATTGTCATAAATATTGCTCATATAAATCACCTCCTAACAATAGTGTTCCCTAAATTATAGTTTTAGCGCGCGGCAAATTTCTAAACATGTTGTTTTTTCATTGACCCGGTGATTATAAACAGCTCTGGTTACCGTGAAGCCGGTCTTTTATATTGAGTAAAAAGCAAAAACCCGCACTATATTGCGCGGGTTTTTGCTTTTTACTACATGCATTTAGGGCAGGCACCGCGGTGTTGGTGATAGTCGAACTCGTGGCCGCAGGAAGGGCAGATTTTGCATAACCGGTAGGTACAGATTCTGTATAGTTTATAGTAGCATTTAAAAGTTTTTACACACTCTTTTACTGGCTGGCATTTCATTTTCGGTGGAACACAACAGGACATATCCATGTCTGCGCAGTCGTCCATGTCTGGTTTATCACAGCCGTATTTAGGATAATCGTCATCGCACTTCCAATAAGGATTTTTCTTATAAGACTTCATTAAAAGAATTACCTCCTTAATTTTAGATGATTGATGTCCGCCCGCAAAGGGAAAGCGCATCTGCTATATACTATGAAGAATACCCGAAAAATGTTATGTTGTTTTTTAAATCCTATTTTGCGGTGCTGTTTTGCCGCGGTCCATCCTGGCTGCAGCTTTATCCGATGACTAACTCCGCTCTAAGACTCCCGCCTCTCCAGGTGGGAGTCTACCCCTACGGGCACAGGCGAGCGACTAAGTCCCTGGATAAGGGCGACTCAGCTTCAGATGGGGTTAAAACCCTACCTGAAGCTAAGTCTGCTTTATGGTTTGCCTGTGCCGGGAAAAGTTTGGGGGAGGGTTGTTGTCATCTGCCATTTTTTGATTTTTTGTCACATAAAAATTAGAGCAGGCATATATATAACTAGAATATACAAAGGGGGGAATCTGCATGGACGATAGAGCCGATAGAGCCATTAATGATGCGTGTACCCTAGGTGTGCAAACAGGCACTATTATTGTACGGCAAATCATTGGAGAAAAGGAAAAACAGAAAGCCTTAGATATTCATGTGGTCGTTCCTGAAAGAAAACCGGCTATTGAGCAAATTGTCGATGTGTTTGTGAAAGAAGTGGAAGTTAACAGTGTCGACGTTATTACCGACAAGGTTATTGTTCGCGGTGAATTTGAAATAAAGGCCATTTATGTAGCCGCCTTACCTGACCAGCCTGTACACGCGGTGGAAATTAAGCACTATAAATGGACGCTTGACATTGATATTCCCGGCGCCCGCAGGGGTATGGACGCAGAAGCCAGCGTAGTAGTAGAATTTGTCGACTATGATGTGGATGATCACCACCGTGCATATAAGTACAAAAATTTCGATCCCATTGACTGCGATGATGACGATGACGATGATGACGATGATTGCCACGACCATGACCACGACCACGGTTGTCACGACCATGACCATGATGATTGCGATGATCATCATCACGGGCATCACCACCACCGCAATTGCCGGGAGTTTGATGTATCGGTAATTCTTAAAGTAACCGCCAAAGTTATGACCGACCGGGAAGTAAATATCGGAACAGGAACATTGCCTACCAAGCCTAAAGGATAAGAGGTTAGGGATTGCTAAAAAAGGGGGGGGAATAATGGACGACAACACAAGAGTTGCTTCAGCCTCGACAGACACCTTGTCGAGCAACACAAAAAAAGTTGCTGGCGTGACAACTACGGAAAGTGCCGAATTATTATGCGGCTGCCCTGAACCAAGTCTGGAAACCATAGAGGTTGAGCAAGTCCTGGGTGCCGAGATGGCGCAGCGTGTGGTTGAACTGGATATGTTTGTTCCGGCGCAAAAGCCTGATATTGAACAAGTGGTTGACGTGTATGTTAAAGAGGTGGAAATTACTAAGATCGATGTAATTCCGGATAAGGTAGTCGTACGCGGTGAACTGGAAGTAAAAGTAATGTATGTAGCCGACCTGCCGGATCAGCCGGTCCATGCTTTTGAAAAAAGACATATCCGGTTTACCCGGGATATTGAAGTAGCGGGCGCTGAGCCGGATATGAAGGCTACGGCCGATGTTACGGTAGAATTTGTGGACTATGACTTCCACTGCCATCATGACCGGCGCAAAGTGCATATCACTATTGTACTTAAAATATGGACCCGGGTGGTTACTACCACCGAGATGGATGTATTTGCTTTAAGCCCTGTTGATGAAATCGGTGTGTTCGAAAGCAATACCGCCAGCACCTCCAGCTCAGACAAAGTCAGTGCCAGCCAGTTTTCTGACGAGAGTGTGTCGGCTTCCGAGACTGGCGGCGGTCACATAGAAGGCTTTGGCGAACAGAATGTAATTGTAACAGGACCCATGACGCCAACCGCCGGAACACCAACAACAGCCAGCGGTACTGTGACGGTTACAGGCAACACCGTCAATATTAGAACAGGTCCCGGCACCAATTTCCCGATTGTGGCTAAAGTAAACCGGGGAGCAATGTTAACCGTTAAAGAGCAGGCTTTTGGCTGGTACAGAGTGGTGCTGCCTGATGGTAATACTACCGGCTGGATTGCCAGCTGGCTTGTAACCGGCAATTCTTTTTAATTCTGACAGGTTGATAAAGCAGACTTAGCTTCAGAGGAGGAGTACCCTCAGCTGAAGTTTAGTCGCCCTTGCCCGGACGGATAAGCTGCTGGTTTAACTCCGGCTTATCCGGGGCGGGTAGGGAGGCTCAGGTCACAAACTAAAATAATGGCCCAGGGATGAACCAAATCCCTGGGCCTTGTTTTCCTTGTCCTAACAAAAAGTATAACTTTTTTAAAGGCAGGATAAGGGCAACAGCGGTTTGCGCTGTCGCCAAGGCTCGGCGCAAGCCGTATTTTCTTTGTAATCAGAGAGGAGTTGGATGGATGTTTCGGGCAATAAAATATCTTGGCCCGGTTGGGCTGGGAGCTACTTCGCCCCAACTGTTCCGGGCCGAGACCATTGATGGTGAAAGCAAGATTTGTGTGGTTAAACTCTCGGCTAACCGGCTTGGCTCCAAAGTACTGGTAAATGAGCTGTTGGCTGCTCAGTTTGGACGATGGCTCAAGCTGTGTTTTCCGGCAGGAGGAATGATTGATATTTCTGCTGACGTTCTTAATAAAAGCAGGCGCCTGGTAACGGCAGGTGTGCAGGCAGGCCGGCATTTCGGCTGTGAGTATCTAAAGGGAGTCGGGTATGTAAGCAAATATACTTTGCACCGGGCTATAAATAAAGAACAAATGGCCGGAGTCATGCTGTTTGACCACTTGTTTCATAATCCTGACCGGACAGAAAATCGCAAAAATCTGTTAATCCGGAAAGAACAGGCCGGGTATAAGCTGTATGCCATTGATAATTCCCACTTGTTCCGCCGGGGCAAGTGGAATATTGAAATGCTCCGGGGGATGACTGACGGTATAACCCTCAATCGCCGCCGGTCTTACGGGGTGCTGTTAAAGTACTATCTTAGACCAAAGGACTTTTATGCATACACTCAAGCCATCAAGGAGATTTCGCCAGGAGAATTGGCGCAGTTTGTCGAGAGTATTCCGGAGGAGTGGCTGCCGGACAAAGTGGAACGGCAAGCATTGCTTGAGTTTATTACCGCCCGGTGTGAAAAGGTCGGCTGGGTGACTGATCGGCTAGTGGATTTAATCCCTGATATAAATAGGGGTACCGATATTTACCAGGGTAAATAGTTCCTCGACATGAGAATTGTGCATCCGGACACAGCCGTTGGAGACCATTTTGCCAATCAGCCAGGGAGCGTTAGTTCCATGAACACCGTAGGCATCGTAATTAAGGCCCATCCAGCGGGTTCCCAGCACGCCGCCCGGGTTCGTGATTTTAGTGGCAACGGCATAATTGCCAAGCGGTGTGGGGGTCGCAGGCTTGCCGATAGCTACAGGGTATTGCCGGAAAGGACTGTTGCCGTCAAACAAAGTAAGCTGGCGCTGTGATCTCACTATAAGAATATTAGCCCTGGGGATTAGGTGCTTGGCTCTGTCTGTACGGGGAGCGGGTGTTACATCGGTAATGCTGGCAGGCTGATTTTGGCAGTAAGTAATGTAATCCTGGCTTTCGGCAAGTTTAATTCTGCTTAGCGATTGGGGCAAATAGATCATTCTGACATTCATATATTTCAGACCTCCGTTTTCTCCCGAATTCTTGCTACATTATATTCAGAGGCCGCATATTTGGTTAGTGCAATATTTTGTATAAAGGATAGGCAATTTTGGTAAAAATAGGAGTAAAGGTAAAAACGGGAGAATTATGACTATATGAGTGAACAAGCAGAGTCGAATAACAACAGTCCGGCAGGTAGTCTGCTGATTATCGGCGGTCATGAAGATAAAACAGGCAAGTGTTTGATTTTGCAGCACTTTATCGATATGGCCGGTGGGCGGGACAGCCGTATTGTGATCATTGCCACCGCAACTGATGAACCGCGGGCCGTGGGCAATGAGTATAAAGAACTATTTTCTTCCCTGGGTGCCGTCTCGGTTACCAGTATGGCTGTTGCCAACAGGGAAACGGCAAATCAGAGAGAACAGGCTGAAAGTATCAAAAGTGCCACCGGCATATTTTTTACAGGCGGTGACCAACTGCGGCTAACCAGTATTTTAGGTGGGTCGGCAGTAGACGCCGCTCTTCGTGCTGCCTTTAGACAGGGGGCGGTTATTGCCGGGACAAGTGCCGGTGCGGCCGTAATGAGTGAGACTATGATCGTTGGCGGTAATTCCAACGATACGCCGAAGAAATCTTCACTAAGCATGGCTCATGGTATGGGTTTTTTAAGTGAAGGGGTAGTGGATCAGCACTTTGCCCAGCGTGGGCGCATTAACCGCTTGCTGGCGGCTGTAGCGCAAAATCCGCATGTCTTAGGAATTGGCATTGACGAAGATACCGCTCTGGTTGTAGGGCCTGACCGGCTTTGCCGGGTAATCGGCTCACAAACAGTGACCATAATTGATGGCAAAAATATTATTTACTCCAATATTTCCGAGTCTAACCGGGATCAACCTGTGGCTATTTCCAATGTTTTACTGCACATATTGCCTGCAGGCTATGGTTTTGATTTAACGACAAGGCTGCCGATACAGCTTGATTCCAGCAATTAACTTAGGGGGATTTATCATGCAGTTATTATCTGCCCGCTTTATCGTCGGACCTAACCTTTATAGTTATCGTCCGGTTATTAAAGCAATTCTTGATATTGGCATCTATGAAAATATTGCCAGCAATGCGATTACAGGTTTTGTTGGCCGTTTATTGGCATTGCTGCCAGGCTTGTGCCAGCATTCCTGTTCGCGGGGCTATCCGGGAGGTTTTGCTGAGCGTTTACGGGAAGGCACTTACTTAGCGCATATTTTTGAACATGTGGCACTGGAAATCCAGTCGCTGGCAGGTGAGGAATATGCCTCCGGCTTTGGCAAGACCCGGGGCTCCGGGCGCCAGGGCGTCTATAATATTGTGTTTGGCTGCAAATCGGGGCAGGTCGGGCTGGCCGTCGCCGAGGGTGCATACCGGCTGCTTACAGCAGTGCTTGCCGGACAGGCTTTTGATGTGGAGGCATTGGTTGCTTCGCTGAGAAAAGTAGGTGAAGAGGCTAAGCTTGGGCCCAGTACCCAGGCCATTTATGATGCGGCGCGGCGGCGCGGTATTCCTGTTTTGCGTCCGGAGGCTGAGACTAATTTGCTTATTCTCGGCTATGGCTGCCGGCAAGAGCGGGTTTGGGCCACTGTCAGCAGCAAGACCAGCTCGGTGGCTGTTGATTTGGCCGGAGATAAATTTCTTACCAATACCTTACTCCGGCAGCATGCCGTTCCGGTGCCGCGAGGCTGTCTGGCCTTAAGCCTGGAGGAAGCGCTGGCTGCGTTTGCGGCTATGGGCACACCGGTTGTTATTAAGCCGGTCGGTGGTAATCATGGCAAGGGGGTTACCTTGCAGATTGTTACCAGCGCTGCGTTGAAACGCGCTTATAGGCTGGCTGCGGAATATGATGAACGGATATTGGTGGAGGAATATATAACCGGCCGCCAGTACCGGTTATGTGTTATCAATGGTAAACTGGTTGCAGGCGCCGAGCGTATACCGGCCCATGTTGTGGGTGACGGACAGCATACCATTGCTGAGCTTATCGATGTGGTTAACTTAGATCCGGCCCGCGGCTTTGGTCATAGCCGGCCGTTGACCAGGCTGGAACTGGATGCTGCGGCTATTCTCACCTTAGCAAGGCAACACCTGACAGCGGCTTCTGTACCTGATGCCGGGCGTGTTGTCTATATCCGTGATAACGCGAATCTAAGCACAGGGGCAACTGCTGCCGATGTTACGGATTGTATTCACCCGGAGACGGTGCGGCAGGTAGAGCGGGCGGTGCGGCTCATAGGGCTGGATATAGCCGGTGTTGATCTTGTTGTTCCCGACATTTCTGAGCCGCTGTCCGGCGGCAATGGGGCCATCATCGAAATCAATGCTGCGCCCGGCCTCCGTATGCATCTGTATCCAAGCCAGGGAATGGCCCGTGATGTGGGTGCGGCCATTGTCGACTATCTGTTTCCCGCCGGTACCGACGGACGGATACCCATTATAGCTATTACCGGGACAAATGGAAAAACAACGGTAACCAGACTGATTGCCCATACTTTCCGGCAGGCAGGCTACAAAACCGGTATGACCAGTTCTGACGGCATCTATGTCGATGAAAACTGTATTTTGCGGGGCGATACCAGCGGCCCTGCCAGTGCGGCCATGGTATTAGCCGATCCTGCTGTCCAGGTGGCCGTGCTGGAGGTGGCACGCGGCGGTATTATCAGAGGAGGCCTGGGATACGATTATGCCGATATCGGCATAATTACCAATATTACCGAAGACCATATCGGCCAGGACGGTATTGAAGACCTGGAGGATTTGGCTTATATAAAATCACTGGTAATTGAAACAGTACGCCCGGAGGGCGCTGTGCTGCTAAATGCCGATGACTGCCGGGTGGCGGCGCTCAAATCACGGGCAAAGGCGGAGATTATTTATTTTAGCACCCAGTCGGACAATATTATTGTCCGCCGGCATTTAGGGGAAGGCGGCAAAGCGTGTTTTGTCAAAAATGGCAAGATTTACTTGGCTGACGGCAACCGGGAGCAGGCGGTCATTGCTGTCGTGGATGTCCCGCTCACACTTGGCGGCCTTGCCCATCACAATATTCAAAATGCGGTAATTGCCGTGGCTGCCTGCAGGGCACAAGGACTTTCGCTGGCTGAGATTAGCAGCAGCTTGCGGAGCTTCCGCGAAAATCCTGGCCGGCTGATGCTGATGGATGTCGGAGATTGTAAGGTTTGTGTTGATTATGCACACAACCCTGCCGGCTGCCAGGCGCTGGTAAATACGCTCTGCCGTCTGAATGCCCGGCGGCTGATTGGCGTCATTGCCGCACCAGGTGACAGGCGGGATGACGTAATTATCAGTCTGGGGCGGATGGCCGGAAAGGGATTTGACACTGTTTTTGTCAAGGAAGATAAGGACTTGCGCGGCCGGCAGCCTGGCGAAACGGCAGCTTTAGTCCGGCGCGGTTTGCTGGAAGCAGGCCTTGCACCGGAGCGGATAACCATTATTGCCGATGAAGTGGCAGCGGTAACTGCCGCTTTGGCTGAAGGCGAGGCCGGGGATTTGATTGCAGTGTTTTACGAAGACTATGACAGTGTTATCCAAACCGTCGCCAAGTTTCGCGAGACCCCAACAGCCGGCAGGCCGACCGCTAAGTGTGAGGAACTGGTGGTTGCCGGTATAAGTGTGGAAGGATAATTAAGAAAAAAATGTAAAAACAAAAAGGCTGGTTGCAGGCAAAAACCGGAACAGGTAGAATATAGTAGTATATATTGTCTGTGGAGGTGTTCCGGATGGAAACAAATCATGTAACAGCCGAACAGGAATTGCAGCTGGTAATTTTTCGCTTAGCAAAAGAGGAATACGGTTTGCCAATTACCAAAGTGCAAGAAATAAACCGTCTGGTTCCTATCACGAAATTACCGCAAACGCCGGTATTTATGGAAGGAATTATTAACTTACGCGGACGGATTATCCCGGTAGTGGATTTGAGGAAACGCTTTGGGCTTGAGGTGTCCGACTATAACGATGATAGCCGGATTATTATTGTGGAAGTAAATGGACAGACTGTCGGCGTTATTGTTGATGCCGTTGCCGAAGTAGTGCGCATGCCGGCAGCTAATGTAGAACCCCCTCCCCCTTCATTTATCCTTGACGCCAAATATATTCAAGGGGTTGGCAAGCTGGAGGAGCGTCTCCTTATTTTACTGGAAATTGATCAAATATTGACTTCGCAAGAAACCATTGTGTTAAAGCAGCTTAATGGATAAGGTTTTGGGTATGCTAACAGTACAGGCTTACGCCAAAATTAATTTGGCATTGGATGTCCTTTATAAACGGCCGGATGGTTATCATGAAGTGGCGATGATTATGCAGGCCGTCAATCTTGCCGATACTGTCACGTTGACCAGTCAGACCGGGGATATTACGCTCAATGTCAATATCCTGGGCTTGCCGGGAGATGCCAGTAATCTGGCATATAGGGCCGCCGCTCTGCTGCAGGAATATGCTGAGCCCGGACAGGGCGTCCATATTGAACTGGACAAGCAGATTCCGCTGGCTGCGGGTTTGGCCGGCGGCAGTGCCGATGCGGCTGCCGTGCTGAAAGGGCTTAATGAATTATGGGGGCTTGATCTTAGTCTTGACGAGCTTGGCAAGCTAGCGGCAAAGCTCGGGTCTGATGTGCCTTTTTGCTTATATAATGGTACAAAGCTGGCTACCGGACGCGGCGAGCTATTAGCACCGTTGCCGGCGCTGCCAGCTTGTTATGTTGTGCTGGCGAAACCGGCTATTGAAGTGCCTACTGCCTGGGTGTACCGGCAGTTTAAAGTAGAACAGGCCGGGCGCAGGCCGGACATTGCGGCTATGAGCAAGTATCTTGCCGAAGGTAATCTTGCCGGGGTGGCCGCTAATGTGGCCAATGTGCTGGAAAGTGTAACCATCCCGGCATATCCCGAAATTGCCCGGATTAAAGACCATATGCTTGCTTACGGGGCTATGGCGGCTCTTATGTCCGGCAGTGGTCCGACGGTATTTGGCATTGTCGGCTGCCGGGATCAGGCGGAGGCTATTGCCGGGCGCCTGAGGGATGAAGGGGTGCCTGAGGTATTTGTGGCAGAAACAGTTTAAAGGTGGAATGAAAGTGGAGAGGCGATTAGTACCTATTAAATTAGACAGTTATAAACCGCTCCGGGAAGTAGTGGCTGAAACATTGCGTGAGGCTATCGCCACCGGCATATTGGAGCCTGGCGAACGGTTGATGGAAATTCAACTGGCCGAAGAATTGGGTGTCAGCCGGACGCCGGTCCGGGAAGCCATTCGCAAACTGGAGTTAGAGGGGTTTGTGGTTATGATTCCCCGGCGCGGCACGTATGTGGCTGACTTAACGATAAAAGATATTAACGAAGTGTTTGAGATACGTACCGCGCTTGATGTACTGGCCGCCGGGCTGGCTGTAGAGCGGATCACCGAGGAGGAACTGGAACAGATGGAGCGGCTGCTGGTGGAAATCGGCGATTTAAGTGTGCAAGGTGATGCCGATAAAATTGTTGAAGCCGATGGCCAGTTTCACGACCTTTTGTACAGAGCCAGCCGTAACGACCGTTTGGTAGGTATTATTAATAATCTTAGAGAACAAATTACCCGTTTCCGTTCGATTTCTATGCAATATCCGGGACGTATCCAGAATACAGTGGATGAACACCGGCGTTTGGTGGAGGCTATTGCCAGCCGCAATACCGACCTGGCTCAGCAAATTGCCCGTGAACACATGGAAAATTCTGAACAAACCTTGCTGCAAGATTTGAACGAACGTCGTCGCGCGTAACCTCTCAAAGGAGTGTAAATGAATGTACGATGCCATAATCCTGGCTGGTGGCGAAAACAATGAGCCGTTAGTCCACTATACCTCTCAGCCGTATGAAGCCATGATTGACATTTCCGGTAAACCGATGGTGGAATTCGTCGCCAGGGCACTTGCGGCCTGTCCACAGATTTCCCGGATTTTTGTCGCCGGCCCGCCAGAGGAATTAGCCAAATGTTCGTTTCCTGAACAGACGGTTATTGTGGCTGGCGGTCGTACAATCATGGATACGATTAGCTTGGGAATGAAGGCATTAGAACATGAACGCCTGACGTTAGTTGTGACTGCTGATATTCCACTCATCACGCCGGCAGCCATTGAGGATTTCTTAGCCCAGTGTGCCGGTGTACAAGCCGATCTGTATTATCCCATCGTTGCCCGCAGTGATCATGAACGCCGTTTTCCTGGAAATCAGCGAACCTATGCGCGCCTGCGGGAAGGGACATTTACCGGCGGCAATATTTTTCTCGTTAATCCCCGGATTGTTCCCCATTGTATGGAGGTTGCCGAGCGTATTTTCGCCAACCGGAAAAATCCGTTTAAATTGTGCTGCCAGTTAGGCTGGACTTTTGTTGTGAAGTTTGTTTTAGGGATACTGAAGCTTAATCAGGTTGAAAAACGAGCTGGTGAAATTTTGGGAATCCAAGGCGCCGTTATCAGATCACAGTATGCAGAACTGGGAATTGATGTAGATAAGCCTAGTGACTTAGAGTTAGTCAGGAATTGCTTTTCCCAAGGCTGCTGAGAAACGCGGATATTCCGCGTTTTTTATTTTCCTGACAGTTTGTGTGCCAATACAAGGCCCGGCGCGGGCGGCCTTCTTACCTGTTACAAAATTTTTGTCTATGGCAGGAATTGCACTCTCTATAGAGAATGGGAATAAAAAAATATATTCAGGAGAAAATATTCGGTATTTCCTTGACTGTGGAGGATATTAGTATGGAAAAAGTACGGAAAATGGAACGGGTAGCTGCTTTGACCAAGATTCTGGCAGACAGACCGCAGCATTTATTTTCACTCAGTTATTTTAGCGAGCTATTTGGCTTTGCTAAATCCACCATCTGTGAAGATATTACTACCATCAAAGAAACTATGGGGCATTTTGGCTTAGGTACGGTTGAGACGGTAGCCGGAGCCGCCGGTGGCGTCCGGTTTGTTCCTACTGTGCCGGCAGATGAGGCTGACAAGCTGTTGCATGAGCTGGCCTGCCGGCTGGCTGAACCTGACCGGATTATTCCCGGTGGATTTTTATATATGTCAGACTTGCTGTTTACGCCGCATCTCATGGTCAAAGCGGGAGAAATATTCATGGAACGGCTGGCTCACTTGTCTCCTGATTATATCTTAACGGTGGAAACCAAGGGAATTCCGCTTGCTTTTATGGTGGCCCGCGCCTTTGATTTGCCGCTTATTACTGTCAGGCGCGGCAGCAGGGTGACGGAAGGCTCGTCGGTCAGCATTAACTATGTAACCGGTTCATCCAAACGGATTCAAACCATGTCGCTGCCTAAGCGGGCGTTGCCGGCCGGTGCCAGAGTGCTGGTTATTGATGATTTTATGAAGGCCGGCGGCACTGCCAAGGGCATGGTTGACCTGGCGCAGGAAGTGGGGGCTGAAGTGACAGGCATTGGTGTGCTGGTCGCCACTGCCGAGCCTGAACACAAATTGGTGGAGGACTACCTGGCGCTGCTTATTTTACATGATATTGATGAACATACTAAAGTAACAGATATCAGACCGGTGTTAACAACCGGTTAATACTGGTGAAGCCTCCTACTGCTTGAGGCTCATCAGTATTTCAATAAGGAGGAAGAACGTGTGTCCGAAAACAGAAACAAGGTAACACTGACTGACATTGAGAAAGCCCGGGAGGCGTTAGCCGGTGTTATTCACCACACTACCCTTGACAGAAGCAATACCTTTAGTGAACTGACTGGCAATGAAATTTTTTTAAAACTGGAAAATTTGCAAAAGACCGGGTCGTTTAAAATCCGGGGTGCTTATAATAAAATTAACAACTTAACGCCGGCGGAAAAGGCGCGGGGGGTCATTGCCGCCTCGGCCGGCAACCATGCCCAGGGCGTTGCCTATGGTGCCAAGCGGGCAGGGATTAAGGCTACTATTGTTATGCCTGAGATTGCGCCTTTAGCCAAAATTACGGCTACCCGGGGGTATGGGGCCGAAGTTGTACTGGCCGGAGGAGTTTATGATGAAGCTTACAGCCGGGCGGTTGAACTGCAGGCCGAAAATGGTCAGACTTTCATTCATGCCTTCAACGATCCGGCGGTTATTGCCGGGCAGGGGACTATCGGCCTTGAAATCCTGCAGGACCTGGAAGATGTTGACGCCGTTGTCGTGCCTGTCGGCGGCGGCGGCATGATTGCCGGTATCGCTGTGGCGGTAAAAGAAATGGCGCCTCACGTAAAGGTATATGGCGTACAGGCGCAAGGTGCGCCGGCTATGTATATGTCGAAAAAGGCGCATGCCATCAAGACCACCAAAGATGCCGAAACGTTTGCTGACGGTATTGCGGTAAAGATTCCGGGAGATGTAACCTTTGGTTTGATAGATACATATGTGGATGATATTGTCGTCATTGATGACGAAGCCATTGCCAATACCATTTTGATGCTGTTGGAACGGGCTAAACTGATGGTCGAAGGAGCGGGAGCCATCAGTCTTGCCGCTGTCCTGAATGATAAAATTCCGGCTAAAGGAAAAATTGTCAGTGTTATTTCCGGTGGTAATGTTGACGTCAACTTTATCTCCCGCATTATCGAGCGCGGCTTAGTTAAAGCCGGACGCCGCGTGCGGCTGCAGACCGTTGTTGTCGACAGGCCGGGCAGCCTGCAGCGTCTCTTAAGCAATATTGCCCGGCTGCAGGCTAATGTACTGTATGTATCCCATGACCGGGTAGAACGGCATGTGCCTTTGGGGCAGGCCGTTGTGGAAATTGGCCTGGAAACCCGGGATGTTCTCCATACCGAGCATATTATGGCCTCGCTGCGCCATGAAGGGTATACGGTAGAGATTATTTAAAGGAATTTAGCTGTTTGTGTCGAAGCGTTATAGTTGTTTGGTTTCAATTGGCCTGGCTTACTTTTGTTAGACCAGGCCGTGAATGGAGGTATATGGATGTCACAACTGTTGGCCGTCATTCTGGCAGCCGGGAAAGGCACACGGATGAAATCGGCCTTGCCCAAGGTTTTGCACCAGGTAGGCGGCAAACCCATGGTTCAGCATGTGCTGGATGCGGCAACCTTCGCCGGCGCAACCAAAAACGTCGTTATCGTAGGTTTTGGCGCGCAAAGTGTAGTGGATGCACTGCAGGGACAGGCGGAATTTGCAGTCCAGTCTGAACAACTGGGAACGGGTCATGCCGTTATGCAGGCCCGAAACGAACTTGTCTGTTTTAATGGCACAGTTATGGTGCTGTGTGGCGATACGCCGCTGCTGACCGGAGAACTCCTGCGCACACTCTATGCAGAGCATACTCAGGCTCAGGCGGCAGCAACCGTGCTGACGGCTATCATGCCTGAACCGGCAGGGTATGGACGGGTTATCCGGGATACTGCCGGACAGGTTGTTAAAATTGTCGAGCACAAAGATGCCGGCCCGGCCGAACTGGCAGTGAAAGAAATCAATACCGGCATCTATTGTTTTGAGGCAAAACTGCTGCTTAAGGCGCTGGAGGGTTTGACCTGCAATAATGCTCAGGGCGAGTATTATCTGACAGATGTTATTGCTATTTTAAACAGCCAGGGGCAGAAAGTATGGGCAGTGAGTGCTGCCGACCACCGTGAGACTATGGGGATTAATTCCCGGGTTCACCTGGCAGAAGCCGAAGGTATAATCAGGCGGCGCAAGCTGGAAACACTGATGGAAAATGGTGTTACCATTATGGACCCGAACAGCACTTTTATTGATTCTCAGGTAGAAATCGGGCCTGATACCATTATTTATCCGTTTACCTGGATTGAGGGCTGCAGCCGGATTGGTGCCAATTCCGTCATCGGACCAAGCAGCCGTCTTGCCGATACCATTGTCGGTGATGACAGTATTCTTCACTTCACTTATGCGCATGACTGCACGGTTGGCAATCATGTAACCGTCGGTCCTTATGTCCATCTCAGGCCGCACACCGAACTAAAAGACGGAGTTAAAATCGGAAATTTTGTGGAAGTGAAAAATACGCTTGTCGGTGAAAGCAGCAAGATTCCCCATCTCAGTTATATTGGCGACACCGATATGGGGGCCGGCGTCAATATCGGCTCAGGCACTATCACGGTCAATTATGATGGCAAAAACAAACATCGCACTACTATTGAAGATGACGCCTTTATTGGCTGCAATACGAACCTGGTGGCACCGGTTACTGTTGGGCAGGGTGCCTATGTGGCGGCAGGCTCCACCATTACCAAAAATGTTCCCCCCGGTTCTCTGGGAGTAGCACGCGCCCGTCAAAATAATATTGAGGGTTGGGCGGAAAAACAGCGGAGGTAATTAAAAAAATGGATAAAAAACGATTGCGGATATTCAGCGGCAACGCCAATCCGGTGTTGGCTCAGGAGATTGCCGCTTATCTTGGTTTGACAGTGGGAGATGCTTTTGTCGGCCGGTTTAATAACGGCGAAATTCAGGTTATGATTGACGAGAGCGTGCGCGGCACCGATGTATTCATCGTTCAGCCGACAAACTACCCGGTAAATGACAATATGATGGAATTACTGATTATGATTGATGCCGTTAAGCGGGCTTCGGCCAGAAATATTACGGCAGTTATTCCTTACTATGCTTATGCCCGTCAGGATAGGAAAACGCGTGGCCGTGAGCCTATTTCAGCGAAGCTTATGGCCAACCTCTTAACGACAGCCGGCGCTACCCGGGTTGTCACCATGGACCTCCATGCCGGGCAGATTCAGGGTTTCTTTGATATTCCGGTGGATAACCTGCCGGGTGTGCCTACGCTGGCCGAATATATCATGTCCCTGAACCTGGAAGATTTGGTTGTAGTGTCGCCGGACTTAGGCGGTGTATCGAGAGCGCGGCAATTTGCCGACAGGATGCACGCTCCGATAGCCATTATTGAAAAACGCCGGCCGGCTCCGGGGGTTGCCGAAGTGATGAACCTTATCGGCAATGTCGAAGGGAAAACCGCTGTTATTGTTGATGATATTGTCGATACAGCCGGTTCACTGACCGAAGGGGCCAATGCCTTAACCAGAATGGGTGCCAAAACGGTATATGCCTGCTGTACCCACGCCGTCTTAAGCGATCCGGCAGTAGAGCGTATTGCGAAATCTAATATTACTGAACTTATTGTTACTAATACTATCCCCATGCCGGAAGCCAAACTGCATCCCAAGATCAAGGTATTGTCGGTTGCGCCGCTGTTAGGGGAAGCCATTATTCGTATTTTTGGCGAACTATCGGTTAGCAAGTTGTTTGACAACTAAGGCTATAAGGGAGGCAATGCAATAGGGCGCGAATATCGCGCCCTATTTGTAAATAAACATCTATATGAGCAGCTATTGGATTACCCGGGCTCAGCCGGCTGATATTGCGGCCATTGCCCGCTTATTTACTGAGAGCTTTTTAAGCAGTGTGCTGCACCATTGCGGTGGCCGCTTGCCTAAACCGCAGGCGATGGAAGATGTCTTCAGCCTGGTTTATGCCGCTGAGCCGGAGGCGGCGCTGATTGCCAAGGATGAGACCGGACGGCTTATTGGTTATTGTTTTGCCCCTGTACGCTTAAAGCGCCTGTGGCGTCAGGCCATTACCGGCGGACATCTGATTAAATGGGCCTGGCGCTGGCTGACAGGCCAATATGGTTTTGGCCTGCATCCGGTCAAAATAATTATTCTCAATAAACTGGCCTTTCTGCGCTCTGCCGCTACTCCCGGCAAAGCCGCCAATGCCCGCATTTTATCCGTTGCGGTGGCCGCTGATGCACGGGGGCGGGGGATTGCCAGCGCTCTTATGGTTGAGGCTGATGCCTATTTTCGCCAGCAGCAGGCGAGAAGGGTGCGCCTGGAGGTAAGACCGGACAATCATTCGGCCATCAGAGTTTATGAAAAGCTGGGATATTATTCCGGCGGGACGACCTATGACTCTCAGGGTCCGTGGCTTATCATGTTCAAAGATTTTTCCTGAAACGAGGGTAGTATGCTATGTTTGACACCAATGTCCGGCTAATCAGCATGCTGGGATTATTGACCGTGGTAGTGACCATCGGTTTGGTACTGGATTACTTTCGCATCATCAAACGACCGGTTCGCCTTGGTCTGAGTATAGCAGTGCTTGGCATTATTATCGGTTTTGTTTTGACTTTGAATGCCGTAATGCCTAGAAATCACTTTTACGGGCCGGTATATTCCGAAATCAGGACAAGCCAAAAGCTGGTGGCGCTTACTTTTGATGACGGGCCATATCCGCCCTATACCGGTCAGCTGCTTGATTTATTAAAGGAAAAGCAGGTACCGGCCACCTTCTTTGTTGTCGGCCAAAATGTCGCAAAACATCCTGAGCTGTTGCGGCGGATTGTCGCCGAAGGACACCAGGTAGGCAACCATACATATAATCATGTTGATTTGCTGAAAGCCGACCGTCAGGCTATCATTAGCGAGATTGAAAAAACCAATCAGGTGATTGCCGATGTTATTGGTTATGCGCCCCATGTCATGCGCCCGCCGCATGGCTTCCGGGATGCTGTTGTCATGGACATTATGGCCGAATATAAGCTAAAGGTAGTCGAATGGTCGGTTGCCAGCCGCGATTGGGTTAATCCGGGAGCTGAGGTAATTGCCGAGCGGACGTTAGGCAAGATAAAAAACGGCTCAGTCGTCCTGCTGCATGATGGTGACGGGGTTGCTGCCAAGCTGCCGCGTTCCCAGACGATAGCGGCGACCCGGATCATTATTGACAGGCTGGCGGCCGAGGGCTACCGGTTTGTTACGGTTGATGAAATTCTCAACATGTCGGAGGAATAAATGAAAATTGTTGTAGGTCTGGGTAATCCCGGACAGGAATACAGCGCCACCCGCCACAATATCGGCTTCATGGCGGTAGATAAACTGGCAGAGCGGTGGACGGTCACCGCCTGGCGTGAGCGTTATAACGCGCAGGTGGCCGAATACCGGGGCGAGGAAACGGTTTTATTAGTAAAACCGCAAACCTTTATGAATTTAAGCGGCCGTGCGATAGTACCGCTGGCTGCTTTCTATAAAGTTGCCTATGAAGATATTATTGTTATCTATGATGACCTGGATTTACCTGTCGGACGGCTGCGCCTCAGACTGAAGGGCGGTTCAGGCGGACATCGCGGGATAGAATCACTCCTGTATGAGTCAGGCAAAGATGACTTTTCCCGGGTGAGAATTGGCATTGGGCGGCCGCCGCAGGGCTGGGAGACAGCAAACTATGTGCTGGGACGGTTTTCGCCGGAGGAAGCGCCTGTTATCAGAGAGGCTCTGGGACAGACCGCTGATGCTGTCGAATGCATTATCAAAGAAGGCTTTTCCAAGGCCATGAATACATTTAATAAAGGGTAACAAAATCATGCTTACAACACTTTACGCGGATAAAAACGGAGAAATATTTGATGCTCCCGGTTGTCCGGCGGCGGGGCGTCTGGGAGAAACCTGTCTGGCCTTGCGGCCGGAAGACATGATTCCGCTGCCGGAAGGGGCGCAAATGATGTTTCTGCCGGGACGGGATGCGCTCTGCATGGCAGACGGCGCTGTCCGCAAGCTAAAGGGACGCCTGGCGGTGGCCGCTATGCTGCCTGTCGGCTATACCCGCACCTTGCTGCCTGCTTATACAAACCGTCCGAATGCACCGCAGCTGCCCTTATATGGCTATACGGCAGCCGCACTGGTTAATGATGAGATTTATGTGGCCGCACACAAAACAGCAGATAACGCCAAATGGCATCCTTACCGCTATAACACCCCCGGCTTAAAGAAACGGGTAGCGCAGGTCAAACGGGATTTGCCCAATAACCGTCTGGTAGAGCATTTGGCTAATTGTTCGCTGGTCTGGCACTGCTGTACCGCGCAGAACCTTTTTTACCGGCGGTGGGAAGCCGGTATTCCTGTTTCACCGGCCTGTAACGCCAATTGTCTGGGCTGTATTTCGCTCCAGCCGTCAGAATGCTGCCCGGCACCGCAGAGCAGAATCACGTTTGCTCCCAAGCCGGCAGAAATCGCTGCCATCGGCTTGTACCACCTGACCCATGCGCCTGATCCCATTATCAGTTTTGGCCAGGGGTGTGAAGGTGAGCCCTCGCTGGCAGCTGAGGCTATTGCCGACAGTATTACGCGTATCCGGAGCAAAACGGCACGCGGCCAGATTAACATTAATACCAACGCCGGCTTCACCCAGGGGATCAAAACCATTGCAGATGCCGGTTTAAATAGTATGCGGGTAAGTATTATCAGCGCTTTGCCGGCTACCTATCAGGCTTATTATCAAACACAGTACAGTCTTGATGATGTTAAAAGCTCCATTGCCTACGCCAAACGGCAGGGCGTATATGTCTCACTCAATATGCTGCTGTTTCCCGGGCTTAACGACCGCCGGGAGGAACAGGCTGCGTGGCTGGAATTCCTGGCAGAAACCGGTGTAGACATGATCCAGCTCCGCAATCTTAATTTTGATCCTGATGCCTTTTTGGCAGCCATGCCCGCAGGCGGTCAGCCTGGCGGCATAAGACCTTTCCTCCAAGCCATTACCGACAATTTGCCGGCTGTCAAGCTGGGGAGTTTTACGGAAATAATATAGTGGTTATAGCAAAAAAACGTTTTGTGTTATTGCACAAAACGTTTTACCATTTTGAATTAATAGTGGTAATTAAGCAATTTTGCAAGCTCTTCGGTGTCTGCTAACCTTTTAGTCACCTTTGACCTTGCTGTTTGCGATAATTCTGTTATTAAAAGATCGGCAATATATAGCGGTGCCGTCATCGAATTGTGATAGGATAAGCTGTCATATTCGCAAGGTAATATAATATCCGAGTACGGTACTAACGGTGCGGCAAAGCCATCAGTAATTGTTATTATTGATGGCTTTCTTAATTTTCGGATGGCCTTTACCATTTCTATTGTGGAGTTGGCATAACGTGGCAGGCTAATTACAATCATCAAATCATCGGTGGTAATATTTAAAATTTGATCAATGTCTTGCCCTGCAGGGGGAAGCAGTTCACAATTATCCAGCTGTTGGGCTAAGGATTGGTACAAAAAGAAGGCAATAGTAAAGGAAGTTCTTGCACCCAAGAAATAAATACTTTTAGCTTTTTTAATAAGTCGTATTGATTCTTGAATTACTTCTTCGGTTAGCATTTCCTGAGTATTTTTAATATTATCTATCTGTTTTTCAGCACATTTTGTTATCAGAGAAGTTTCGTTAGCCATTTCCAGGTTCTTTTCGAGCCTGGATTCCGGGGATAACTTTCTCCGGATATAGTTTTGCAGTTCTTTTTGCAATTCGGAATAGCCGCTAAAGCCTAGACTGAAAGCAAAACGCATAACCGTAGTGGTGCTGGTGCCAATACTTGCGGCTATTTGATCAAGGGTTTGAAAAGATGCTTCGACAAGATTATTTTGAATATATTCAGAAACCTGAAGCTGTGCTTTGGTTAAATCATTAGTGCTGCTTTGGATTTTTTGCAATATGTTTAGTTTCATCATACCATCCTAACTCCTGCCAATATCTTTGTTATCTATTATAGTATCTTAATTTATGAATTGGCAATGTTTTTGAATTTTCAGGTCATATTCTTGACATTTGGCAAATGAGGTAGTATTCTAAAATTGCAATTGTAGTATTTAATACAAATTTATTTAAATATTATAGTATTTAATACAATTAAAACAAGCAACCGGGCAATTGTTGAAAGAAGGTAGCAAGTGGTACTTGATGAATGGAAAAAAGGCCTCTCCGTTCTTTGGTCGGTTCAGTTCATTGGTATGAGTGCGATCACTGGTGTTATTTCTTTTTTACCGTTATATGTAGCGCAGCTCGGCATAACGGAAGCTTCGGAAGCGGCAATGTGGTCTGGGGTTCTTGTGGGTTCTGCCGCTTTTTGCGCTGCTATTTCCAATCCCTACTGGGGTGCGATGGCTGACCGCAAGGGCCGGCAGTTGATGGTAGAAAGAGTCTTGTTCCTGTTTGCGTTAATTATCTTTGCGATGGCTTTTGTCTCTAATGTGTATCAACTGCTGTTTTTACGGATACTACAGGGGCTTTGCGGCGGGTTTGTCGCAGCTTCTACCGCATTAGCGGTGAGTATGATACCAAAGGAAAAAATAGCCGCGACAGTGGGAATGCTGCAAACATCTCTTATCATCGGCGGGGCTATGGGGCCAATGCTTGGCGGCTTCATTGCCGACCGCTTCGGTTATCGCCAGCCGTTTATTGCATTTGGCATACTTTGTATAGTGGCACTGGGGGTCACTCATTGGGCAATCACCGAAAAACATTCGCCTGTTCCGGCTGTCGACAAGCCTTCCCTCAAAGCAACCTTTGCTTCTGTGTGGTCAGTAAGTGATTTAAGGCTGATGCTTTTGGTGCAATTCCTTACGCAATTTGCAATACATAGTATTGGTCCAATTTTACCTTTATTTATCCAAACAATCCTATCAACCCCAAACAATCTTGCGAGTATTTCCGGTTCTATTATTGCGATTGTCGGAGTAACCAGTGCGATTGCTTCTGCCAGTATGGGGTTTCTCAGCAAGCATTTTTCTCATAAGCAAATTCTTATAACCGCCTCTTTGCTGGGTGGTATTACGTTTATTGGCCAGCTGGCGGCACAGGATATTATTATGTTGGCTGTTTTGAGAGGTATCAACGGTTTATGCATCGGAGCCATGGTGCCAAGTTCCAATACCATTATTGCTTTTCTCATTCCCGAATCCAAACGGGGGGCTGCCTTTGGGATGACCAACGGGGTTGCTCTCATGGGAAATGTTATTGGCCCTGTTTCAGCCGGTTTGCTATCACTGGTATTTGGGATAACAGCCATATTCTGGCTTACATCAATACTCTTTTTTCTGGTTTCTCTGCTGTTGTTCAGCAAGCTTGAAGGCCGTATGGAAGCCAGGCCTTAGTGAAGGGTATTAACGCGATACGGAAGGAAGAAGGTCAACAATTTATATTTTTGTTGAATTTAATTCAACAAAAATATAAATTGTTGACTATTATCCGATAGAATGATAATATGAATTTGCAGAAAGTTATCGGGTTAAGCAGAAAATTGGATGCAGCAAGGAGGTATGGATCGGGTTAACGGCAGTTGCGGTAGGCAGAAGCTTTTGGCGTATCAGTCTTATTACAAATTTTAGGAAGGGGTTGTATTCATGAAGATCGTTTTGACGGGGAAAAAGGGGATTCCTGCCCAGATAGTTATAGCCTTTATTCTTAGTATTGTAGTCGGCTTGCTGTATCCCGCTTTTTCGAAGTCCATTAAGCCGTTGGGAGATATTTTTATTACACTGATCAGAATGATTATTGTACCGGTAATTTTTTGTACGATTACCACCGGTATTGCCGGTATGGGTGACATGAAGAAACTAAAGCGGGTAGGCACTAAGATGCTGGTGGTTTATGTTGGCATGACTTTTGTGGCCTGTGTTATTGGATTGGGCGTAGGCTATCTGGTCCGTCCGGGAATGGGTGTTACGATGGCGACAACGGAGGCCTTCACCCAGGCGGTTAAAACACCAAGTATCGGCGACTTTTTAATGATGATGATACCCTCAAATTTTGTGGGGGCGCTGGCTAAAGGCGATATTGTGCAGGTTTTGGTACTGGGCATTTTTGTGGGGGTTGCTCTCGTAGGCCTCGGCAACAGGGCTTCGGCGGTTAAAGACTTATTAGAGCAAGGCGCAAGAGTCAGCTTTTACATCATCGACATTATTATGCTGTACTCGCCCATTGGTGTATTTGCACTGATGGCTAATGCGGTGGCAGTTTACGGGGTTTCAGTCTTTGGGGCGATGATGAAATATATTCTTGCCGATTATCTTGCGGCGCTGATTATTGCGGTCCTGGTTTTTATCCTGCCGTTGATGTTGTATGCGCGGATCAATATCTTTAAAGCATTCAAAGATATTGGCGCGGTGTTCGTTATGGCTGCATCAACCTGCAGTAGTGCGGCTACCCTGCCTTTGGCGATGGAAACCGCTACGAAAAAGTATAAACTGCCGCAATGGCTTGTTGACTTTTGCCTGCCGCTGGGCGGTACGGTCAATTCCACGGGAGCCGCTATGTATAAGGCGATTCTCATTGTTTTTGCCGCTGACTTTTATGGACTTACGTTGTCTATCGAACAAATGGTTGTAACGGTGCTGATTTCGACCATGTTGTCTGTTGCTGCGCCGGGAATTCCCGGTGGCGGGATTGTGATGAGCGCTATTATGTTGAACCTGATGGGGCTGCCGTATGAAATTGCCGGTATGCTTGCCGGTATATACCGGATGATTGATATGGCCCATACCCCGCTGAATGTAGTTGGCGATATTGCCGGCGCGATTCTGATTGGCAAAAGTGAAGGCATTTGGTCAAATGAAGAATATATGAGGGAAGAAGAAGCCTAACTGTGGGCAGTTCAAAGGCGAAGAGGAGGTAATTATGTCAAACGCAGGCTGCAGAATCTTTTTAAAAATTAACCGTCCCGACAGAGAGCTGCTGGAAGGTTTTAGCGGTGTACCGGTGGCCAATATTGCTGATGAAATGAATCGCTTCAGTTGTGTGGATGCGCGGATTAAGCCTTTTAACTCCCGCCCTTTGCTGGGGACGGCCTTTACCGTGAAAGTAAGAGTTGCCGACAATTTGCTGCTTCATAAGGCGTTAGAACTGGCCCAGCCTGGAGATGTTATCCTGGTTGATGCCCAGGGAGATATGGCCAATGCGATAACCGGTGAAATTATGATGCTGACAGCCGACAAGAAAGGCCTGGCCGGTGTGGTTGTCGATGGGGCGGTGCGTGATGCCAAGGCATTGCAAGAATTGAATATGCCTGTATATGCGGCGGGGGTTACGCCCAGGGGGCCGTACAAGGACGGTCCCGGTGAAATCAATGTGCCGGTATGTATTGGCGGGGTGGTTGTCAACCCCGGGGATATTGTGGTCGGGGATGCGGACGGTATTGTAATCATCAATCCGGCCGATGCTGTGTCGATACAGGCAAGGGCTAAGGAAAAGCTGGTTAAAGAGCAGGCGATACTTCAGGGAATCAGGGATGGCCTTCCCCGGGACAAAAGCTGGGTGGATAAAACTCTAAAAGCGCTGAACTGCGAGATTATTGATGATTACTATCGGTAAAGGCAGCAGCTTGCCCTGCCGGATGCGGCAAACCAAGAATACCAATACGCAAAAGTATGGGAGGGTTTAATATGATTTCCAAACGGGCGCGTGAAGTTCAAATTTCTCCTACGGTGGCATTAACCGGAAAAATAGCTGAGCTTAAGCGGCAAGGGACAGACATCATTTCCTTTAACATTGGTGAACCGGATTTTCCCACACCGGATTATATAAAAAAAGCGGCTTTTGACGCCATTAATCAGAATTTTACCAAATACCCGCCTGCCAGCGGCTTTTTGGATCTGAAAGAGGCAGTGGCATATAAACTGCAGGTTGATAATGGAGTAAACTATGAACCCAAGCAGATCTGCGTGAGCAACGGGGCAAAGCAGGCAGTGGTTAATGCCCTGTACGCATTGTGCGGCGAGGGGGATGAAGTAATTATTCCGGTGCCTTGCTGGGTAAGTTATACTGAGATGGTTAAGTTGACCGGAGCCGTATCGGTGTTAGTCAAGGTCGATGAAAAAAATGGTTTTGCGCTTGATCTTGAGGCCATTGAGTCAGCTGTAACGCCACGCACTAAGGCGATCATCATCAATACACCCAACAACCCGTCCGGAGCGGTATACAGTGAGGAGAGCCTGCGGCAGCTTGCCGCTATGGCAGTGAAACACGATTTTTATATAATTTCAGATGAGATTTATGAAAAACTTGTTTTTGATGGGGAAAAACATTTTTGTATTGGGTCGATCTCGCCTGAGGTGCAAGACCGGTGTGTAATTGTCAACGGGGTGTCCAAAGCATATGCCATGCCGGGTTGGCGGATTGGTTATTCTGCCGCTGCCAAACCGATTGCCAAAGCAATCGAAGCATTTCAAAGCCAGATGACTTCAGGAGCCTGCTCTGTTTCGCAAAAAGCGGCGCTTGCGGCAATAACCGGGCCGCAGGACGACCTGTATAACATGCGGGAGGAATATGATAAACGACGGCATTTTATGCAGAAGCGGCTTAATGAACTAAATGGTTTTGCCTGTGACCCGGTTAAGGGAGCCTTTTATTTACTGCCGGATATTTCCGGACTGCTGGGCCGGTCATATGCCGGAAAAACGATTGACAGCTCTATGGAGCTTGCAGCCTTTTTGCTGGAGAGAGCTCATATTGCGGTAGTACCGGGGGAAGCGTTCAACACTAAGCACAAATTGCGGTTTTCTTATGCGAATTCAATGGAGAATCTGGCAGAGGGGCTTAACCGGATTGAAGCCGCTATTGCCCTGTTGAGCTGATCAACGGATTTTGGTATACGGTGTTTTAAAGATTGAGTACAAAGCCTTGTATCTTTTGGCTGTGTTATCATAGCCAAAGGATGCGAGGCTTTTGTTTGTTATGGAGGTACAATTGTTGCACAATTGATATCTTTGTGATAGTCTAAAATTGGTATAGGTTAGGGGGATGGTAGTGGATTACATCGAAAGTAAAATCAAAGGAACCTCATTAACAAAAACAGAAGAAAAAATTGCGAGTTATTTTTTAGAGCATAAAAATCAATTTTGTTTTAAGACAGCGACAGATTTAGCGCTTGATATAGGGGTAAGCGACACATCCATAATACGGTTTGTGAGAACACTTGGGTTTAATGGGTATGCTGATTTCCAGAAACACATGAAAGAGAATATAGTTCAGCAAATATCTGAATCCGGTTCGCCGTTGCAACGGCATAAAAAAGCGATTGAAAGAGGGCATATCAGTAATATGGCCGGAGAATTGCTGATGACCACGCTGGAAAATCTGAATAAGACCTATGATAAGATAGATATGGGTGTTATTGAAACCATTACAAATGTTCTTATTAAGAGCAGGAATAAATATATTGTTGGTTTTGGCGGGACGGCATCGGTTGCGCATTTTATGGAAAATAAGCTAGGCTGTTTTTTGCCTAATTGTCAAGGGATTTTCCATGCAGATGTTGCTGCGGTACATAGGATTGCAGATATTACGGAGAAAGACTGTATTGTATTATTCACATTTCCCCGGTACACAGAGATGGCTCTTTCGCTGGTTGAAATTGCCCAGAGAAAAAAAGCTGAGATTATAGTTATTACAGATAAAATAACATGCCCTGTAGCTTTTTATGCCGACATAGTATTGACAGCTTACGTGCAGACTATGGGCTTTTGCAATTCCTATATAGCACCGTTGTGGATTGCTGATTTGATTATATTGGCTGCCAGTGAAAAGAACACCGGGAGTGAAGGCAGAATAGAGCTGATCGATAAATATGTGAATAAACATAAGCTGTATTAAAGCTGGAAATCTAATTTCATGAGAGGAATAACGGGAAACAATATATAAAAAACGTTTTGTGTTACTGCACAAAACGTTTTTTATATATTGAGGCAATTTTTTAACGCCGGTTTCTCAATTTATATCTTGACATTAAACAAATGTAGTTGTATCATGTATTAAAAACGTGTGTATATAGTATAAAGTGTAACTATGTAACTAAGAGGGTGGTGTTACTGGTGGAAAAAAAGCGTGAAAATGTGGAAATTAAACCCGGCAAGGAAGACTTGCATCCAGGAGAATTCAACGAATTAGGCAGTCTTGATCCCAATGTCGATCAAACTCTGATGCGTTTGTCTGGTACGGTATAATTCATAGCCGGAATTCAGTGGCAGCTGGAATTCCGGCTTTTTTTTTTTGCAGGATTTGCTGTTATTGGTAAAGAATTAGAAGAATATCCGGTTGCCGCATAACAAAAAATATCCTTGCGCTGGGAGAAACCTTGCAGGAGGGCAGGATTATTGAAAAACGGCAATTATATTAAATATGCTTTTGGCAGCCGCTGCTGCCATGTTGATGCCGTGCATGCCGCTTCGCCGAGAGCCGACCGCTTTACTGATGAGATTGTGACCGGTATTATGGCAAAAACAGGCTGTGCCGGTATTATCGGCACCGTTTCCCGTACTATTGCCGACCTTAACCGGCCGCCAGGCCAGGGCAACGATGAAGCTGTGTGGGAATACCGGGATGTTATCAGCCAGTTTCTTTATCATTCGGGACTGTTGGCACCGGGCGACAGAAACCTGGCAAGTCCATATCTGCATGTTGGCATTCACGGGATGAAAGACCAGCTCCATGGCCCGCTAAGTATTGAGGTGGGAACCATCTATGGCAAAACCTGTTCTGTGGGGGTCAGAAAATGGTTTGGTGAAACCCTGAAAGCCAGAATGAAGACTGTTTTGCCGGGAACGAAAGTGGTTTTTGATAAACATTGGGTGGGCAATCAGTCGCTGGCCGCACATCGTTGGGGCGAAGGACGGCGGTATTCGGGCTATGGGAAAAATTACAACGCGTTCCAGGTAGAAATTGCCCGGACGCTCAGAGAGCATTACCGCCCGGAGGTCATTGCGGTATTAGCCGGGGTGGTTGCAGAATTTAGTGGTATGTTTTCCAGGAGGTAATTATTTTGAGCAAAATCAAAAAAAATCTGAGTGATGCTGAAATGTTTAAAGGCTGGCAGGAAGAGCCAACCTTTGAGACTGAGTTAGAGGAAGAGCAGCCTGTCCGGCGGCCTGTTGCCTCTGCCCGGAAGGAGCCGGCAGACGATATTAACAGCGCTTATTTTACGCCGGAACTAAAAGAGGCTGTGGGGAAGGCTTTGCTGGAACTCAAGCTTACTATGTATAAGGCAGGTACTGTTGATTATCAAGTAAAAGTTTCTTGTCAGGGAAACCAGGTTCTGCTCACAGCCATTCCTGCCAAGGTAAAGGCCGAGCAGCCGGGGAAACAGCCTGGACAACGCGGCGGCAAACAGAGAGGATAGGTTTACAGGACCTATCCTCTCTGTTTGCCATGTTGCCTTTGGACTACACGTGTTCGGACGGCAACGGTTCATTGGTTAGTTTGAACAACTCGGCAGTAAACTGGGCAAGATGTTCTTTTTCTTCATTCATTATGTGACAGAATAGGCGTGCTACGGAAGGTTTTTCGGCGGCCTGCATGTAACGCTGATACTTATTGATGGCCTGTAATTCGTCGACTACAGCCCTGGTCAAAAAGTTCACTGTTACCATATCTTTGCGGTCAGGCAGGATACCTTGGGGATCGTCGACTTTCTTATTCTTGTTTTTAGGTCTAAACAGCGGGCGTTCCGCTACCAGTGCATCAAGACCTATGTCGCTGAATATTTCAGCCTGTACGGGGTCCAGACAGGAAACCATTTGCATCAGTTCGGCAAAGTGTTGCATTTCGTCTGCAGCGATATCCAGAAACAGCTGGCATAGACAAGAACCTCGCGCAGCCTCAAGATAAAAGGCGATAGCGTTCCGCTCATCGGCGGCGGCATCCCGCAAAAGTAGTAAATCCGGGTGACAGGGACATGTGTCGGCAGTTTCGGCAGTCGTAGTTTCTGCTAAAACCTTATTTTTAGGTGATTTTTTATAGGCACGGAAAAGAGCCAATGTATTCACCTCCTAGTACTGTTATATATTCTATGCCGGATAAGGGCCGGAGGTTAACGGCAGGAAATTTGCAATACATGTGAAATATTACAGGAAATAAGGTTGCAGTGTTGTTTTCTGCGGCAAAAATCAATTGGCGGCCAGATAAAGCATAGGTTAACAGGCAGGAGGATGGTATGAGAAACTTACATCAGATTGGCAGGTATGTGAATTTTTTGGTGGTTGCAGCAGTGTTGCTGCCGCTTATTTTTATCGCCGGAGTGGTCTATGTTGAGCGTCAGCAGGCGGACAGCATGGTCCGGGTACGGGCGGAAGAGCTTGCCCGGCTGCGGGCAGTAGCAGCCACAGCCTGGCTGTCAAACCAGGCCGCCTATATTCGGGGTATAAGCAAATTGCCGGCTGTTACTGCCGGAACCCCAAATGCCGCTGACGAGCTTGCTTCTTTTATTACGGCGGAGACAGGCTTGTTGGCACTGGGGTATGCCGAATCTGGCGGTACAGTTCAGGTAGATACCGGCGGCCGTACCGGCAGGGATATCGCCGGCAGCAATTATTTTATCGAAGCGGCTGCCGGACGGGAATACCAGGGGGAAGTCCCGGGGACCGACTGGCTGCAGAACGGGAATGTTACTATAGTGGCGGCGCCTGTTACCGTGAACGGAGAGGTAACTGGTATTGTATATGGTGTTATTCGGCAGGAAACCATAGCGGCAAGGGCGGCCGGTCTTGTTCCGGACATACCTGGCGGTAAGGCGCCGCTCAGCCGGTGGTTTTTCTGGCTGGGCAGCTTATACCTAATTGGAGTAATTCCGCTATTGCTGCTGGGCTGGTTTTTGCGCCGCTGGCAGGCACGCGCTGCCGCTTTCCCGGAAGATGCTATAGAACGGCAGGTGTTTGAATCTGGCCGTGAGCAGACGGTTGGCATGCAAAGCCCGGAGGAGGCGGCGGCAGAGGAGTTTGAGACTACACAAAATGAATTAATAGCCATATTGCAGCAGGAACTGGCACTGGCCAGCAAGCGTTCGGCAAAAGATACCGCAAGCGAGTCTGCGGCCGGCAGCAAACCGGCTGCTGTAACTGCAGCAGATATAACACCGGCAGCCGTAATTGACCGGGCGCTGGCCGCTAAAGCCTATAAACCAAAAACATTCGGGCAGCAAGCCCCGGCGGTGACCACCCTGCCGGACAATAAACCGGCAGTGACACCCGTTTCCCAGCCGCTTCATCGGCTGCAGCCGCTTATCGGCAAAAAGAATACCCCCAGGCTGCCTGCCGTTGATTCGCTGACCGGTTTGTACTCCCGGCAGGAATTTGAAAAAATAATAGCTGCCCGTACAGGGCAGCCGGATAGCATAATGCTGGCTTTAAGCATCAATGGCATGAAAGTCATTAATGATTTTTTAGGCAGAGCAGCCGGTGATGCGATCATCACTGCCACTGCCGATATTGTTAAGACCGTGGCGGGGGCGGAGTGTATGGCAGCCCGTTTTGACGGGGATAAATTTATTGTCCTGCTGCCGGCTGCTTCGCCGGATATGGCTGAAGATATCAAAAAAGATGTTAAGTACCATGTTGATCTTCATAACCTGCGCAATCCGGAAGTTCCGTTAAGCATAACCCTGGGGGCGGCTGCCGCTGACGCGGATGGAGATCTGCGGAATGTCTGGGAGAGAGCCGAACGCGATATGGAAAGCCATAAAGCCGTGAACCGGGTGGAAGCCCGGCGATTCATCATGTGGTCAATGAAACGCAACCGCGGACGGTCATAGCTGCTAATCCGGCTTGAACTGCTGCAGTCCTTGCCGGAAGGCTGCGGTTGTTTCCTCAGTTTCGTCCAAAATATAAATGCGTCCAGGCTGGCCGGAAGCATCCCAGTCAATGCCATTCCACCAGATTGCCACCTTGATTTTGGGTAACAGGCCTATTTGTGCAAACATGGTTTTCATCCAGGCCGCCTTGTCGCCGCCCACCGAATTGGACCCAAATTCGGTAATCATAAACGGTTTGGCAAAATGCCTGTCATATTCGTTATAAATTTCCGGGTAGATTTGGTCAAATTCCCGCCATTTTTCTCCGGCAAAATAAGTACCGGTATTGTAGCCTGTCAGGCCGATAATATCGACATATTCATCTCCCGGATAATACATCAGGTAATGATTCCACTTAAAGTCGGGGAAGGATAAGTCATGCGGATTCCATACCCAGAGCACATTGTCAACACCATTTTCATCAAATATGCGGCGGATGTGCCGCCACATGGCTTTATACAACTCGGCGTCCTTACTATAGTAAAAGGCCGAATAGGAGCACCAGTCACCGTTCATTTCATTATTGAGCCGGAACAGGACCGGGTGGCCGAAGGCTGTTAACTGCCGGGCATACAGCTGGAAATAGTCATCATATTTTCCGGCGAGAATGTCATAAATCGCGTCCGAACTATCGACAAAGTCATGGCTGGTCTGAAGTGTCAACTCGACGGTTCTCCCGTGCTTGTACGCGGAATTCAGGCCGAGAATGGGCAAATTTTCATCAAGTGACTGGTACCGTACCAGGATGGGGAAGGTATAGTTAAGTTGTTCTTCCAAAATATCCAGCTTTTCAAAGGTCTGGGGGGCGCCTGGCTCAAAGATCCCCCAACGCTGCGGGCTTGCCGGACTAAAATACTTGTCATAAAAGGCGCGGGTTTCAGCATTAAGTGGTGTATGTGCCCGGCGCAGCGGCAGTGCAATCTGCGGTGCACCCTGGCGAGGGACCAGGGTAAAGCTGCCGGCAATTTTCCCGGCATTTTCAATAGGTGTGGCAGATTTGATAAAAACAGTATAGACTTCTTTACTATTTTTCGCCAGCTCGATACTGGCATAATAGTTTTTGTCATTAGGTGCATGCATGAGCTTGGGGCGCGTCCAGTGCAACCGGTGAACAGTAAAGTCGTTTTGCCGGTAGGTAGCCTCATACAGCCGGGTATGGCTATGGGTGTTGCTGATAAACCGGTTGCTGTAACTCATATAGTCGCTGGCAGTAGCCGGCGTACCGGACAAGTTATCATAAAAAATTTCAATGCGCAGAGAGTCGTTTGTCAGCACCGTAACTACCGGTGAGAGTGAGGCGTCAACCGTCAGATTATGGGGGACAAGCAGGGAATAGCCGTTGGCATAATCGGTCAGGCGTTCATAGTTGTCATCAACATAGTGGATTTCCTTGACATCATCGTCAGGGCCTGGCGGCAATGAGCTATACTCGCCGTTGATAATGGTAGATGCATGTACGGGTATTGACAAAACTGCGGATAGAAGTATAGTTAATACTAGTCGGTAAATCTTGTACATAATTGTTCTCCTTTATCTATATAGGTATGGATGAAAGTGTACTATGATTATATCGCAAATCACAATAATTTCCTTAATAACAGTCTCCTAAAAGCCGCAAAAGTGCAAATACTATTCTATAAGTCTCCGATAAAGACTATGATTTTTATCACAGACGCAGCCGGGTATTTAGGAGTATATTTATGGTAAGGCTGGCTTACCAGAAAAAGGAGGGAAGAAACGTGGCATATAATATTAACTCTGAATGTATCAAATGCGGTGCCTGTGCTTCGGTATGTCCGGTAGAGGCAATATCGGAAGGGAATACTCAGTATGATATTGATCCCGGTCTTTGTATTGATTGCGGTGCCTGTGCCGCTGTCTGTCCGGTAGAGGCTATCCATCCGGGCGAATAGGGTTTAGTAATGAGTAAGAAAAAACCAGCTTTCGGGCTGGTTTTTTTGTTTTTAACAGCATATATATAAGGTTTGCGCGTCACCATAAGGGCCCCGGTGCGGGCGGCCATCATACAACGCTGGCTGCCGGTGCTTAACCTCCGCTTATGCATAATGGCCGCCCACGCCTCAGTAACATTGACGGTTGCAGGGATTATGCCAGCAGTTTTTTTTAATGATAATATCTGAAAATTCTGGTTGACAAGGAAAGATTACGAGAGTAAAATTTATGAAACTGACTTTAATTATGTTGATAAAGTTGGATGTGAGTAATTGTGAAAGTAGTAGTAGGCAGCCGGATAATATCATATTTCTGTTGTCTGGTACGATGCAGGTATTTATTATAACAGGAAGTAATAGCGGGGAATTTTTATGAAACATTTATCAATCACTTCGCATCTTTGGATTGCCTTCTTAGTTATTCCAATCATTACGTTTCTGATTCTTGGAATTTTACAATCACTGGGGACTTATGAAACTCCGTTTCAATCAGTGGTTTTAAATATTGCTATTACTTTACTGCTTACTTCCTTGCTTGGTTATTTTCACGCCAGACGAATACATTCAACAATTAAGAGTCTGCTAGCCTTTATTCAAGCATTAATTAGCCAGGACGATGCGACGCAGGCTGCCATATTTCCCAGATTTGCCCCGCGTGAATTCGAATTGATGGCCGAACATTTTCAATTAATGGCTAAGAAACATAGTGAAAGCCGGCAAGAACTGTCCGCATTAAATGCCGAGTTAGAGCAGCGGATAGCAGAACGAACTAACAGTTTGCTAAGAACCAATCAGGAATTAGCCATTCTCAATCAGTTAATCACTCCGATTTCACCCCATCCGGGGGGAGCGAGTATTATTAAAGAGTGTCTAAGGCAATTTTCTGAGATATCCGGAGTTCATGTTAAATTGTATCTGAGAAAACCTGTATTATCGTTAATCGGGTCAGGAGAAGATATTCGCGGTATTAATGATATTGAAATTAATGATAAGCCCTGGTACATAATTTCTTACAGATATACTATTCAGCCAATACGCTCAGGCAATAACATCTTCGGTTGCTTCATAATTCCTCACTCACAGCTCAGCCAGCAAGACCGGGATTTTGTGGAGACCTTGTCACGTTCGGCAGGTATCATTTTTCAGAATGAAATATTGTCGCGAACACTGGAGCAAAATCATGCTGTCTTAAAGGCCGTACTGGAGAGTATGTATGATGCTATTACCCTGATTAACGGTCGCCAGGTAGTGTATGCGAACGGCCGGATGTCCGAACTGCTTGCTCTTCCCTGTTCTGAGATCATTGGTATGTCGGAGGATTATTTGTTTGCGATAATTGCCCATCGCCTTATCGATGCTAATTGGGAAGTAATTGATCAAGCCAAGCGGGGATACGGTGTTTTTAATTTGAAACTTAAGCACGGTGCCGGCCATCAGTATATTCTGCTTACAGTTTTTCCGGTTACAGGCAATGGGAATGATGAAGTCGGCAAAGGCATGGTCTGGCGGGATATTACCAAGGAACATGAGGTTGATAAGCTGAAGAATGATTTAATTTCCATGGTTTCGCATGAATTTAAAACACCCATTACCAGTATCAGGGGAAGTGTCGAAACGCTGTTACGCGAGGACGCCGACTGGGAGGAAGACTTTAAACGGGAGATGCTGACAGGAATTCATGAAGATATTGAGCATGTCCAGGAGCTGGTGAATGACTGGCTTGACATCTCCAGGATTGAAGCCAAAGCTATCAGTTTGGACAAAGAACCTGTCCAGCCCCATGCTATTATTACCAGCGCTATCCGAAAGCTTCCCAAGCATTTTGCCAGCAATGCAAAAATTGAATCTATCGTAGATGATAGCTTGCCGTTTATCTATGGTGACAGAGTGCGCCTGGGCCAGGTTTTGCTGAACCTTTTTACTAACGCCATTCGTTATAACGATGACAGTCCCCATATTGAAATTAGTGCACACAGTGATGAAGCATATGTCCACATCAGTGTCGCTGATAATGGGATCGGCATCAACGAACGGCATCTGGGGAAAATTTTTGACCGTTTTTATTGTGTGGATAACGAGCGGGAGCGGCGTTTAGGCGGAACCGGCTTAGGCTTGACAATTTGCAAGGGAATTATCGAAGCACATAATGGTATGATTAAGGTCCAAAGCAGCGAAGGTATCGGCAGCATCTTTACGATTTCAATTCCTAAATACAGGAGCGCGGGTGCAGAGTATGAAAAAATATAGGATATTTATTGTTGATGACGAGCCCAAAATATTGCGCTTTATTGCAGCAAACCTTAAGTCGTTAGGGTATGAGGTTTACACCTTTCAAAACGGAACTGAGGCTCTGGCTAATTTTGACGCTTTGGACCCGGAACTGGTCTTGATGGACATTATGATGCCCGGTATGGATGGGTTTGAACTGTTAAAACGGCTGCGAAAGTTTTCCGACGTTCCGGTAATTATTCTGACAGCGCGAGGCAATTCCAATGATAAGGTGCAAGGCCTTAATATGGGAGCAGACGATTATCTTACCAAGCCGTTTTCACTGGACGAATTATTCGCCAGAGTCAACGCTGTTCTGCGACGTTTTGCCGGCAAACTACCCGGCCAGGGCGCAGCCAGTGAGCTAAAAAACGGTGATATAATCATAAAACAGGCTCAGCGCCGGGTATGGATAAAAGACCGGGAGCTGAAACTGACGGAAACGGAATATAACTTGTTTTCGCTATTAATGGTCAATGCCGGCAAGGTACTTACGCATGAACAATTGCTTTGCGAGGTGTGGGGAAGCGAATATCGTGATGATGTAGAATATTTGCGGGTGGCCATTGCCCGTATACGTCAAAAAATTAGAAACAGTGCCTGCAGCGAAGAATGTATTGTTACCTATCCCGGAGTGGGATATATGATTGCCAGCAGGGAGGCCGAGGAACACCATCGATGACAGATGGTGTTTTTTGTCCTAACAGAAAGTATAACTTTCTTAAAGGCAGGATAAGGGCAACATCGGCTTCCGCTGTCGCCAGAGGCTCGGCGCAAGCCGTGTTTTCTTTATTATTTGTAATGTTTTTGTTATACCTGGCTGGAATTTTTTATGCGAACGTAATGAGTATTGCCCTACAATAAAAGAGAGTTGTCTAAGGTTAAGCAAAGTCAACCAGGAATTACAGTCTTCACAAAAAAATATGAATTATGGCAGGGGGAGCATTTATGAAAAGTGATGTCGAGATTGCGCAAGCCGCACAAATGAATCCTATTGTTGAGGTAGCCCGGGAATTAGAGATTCCCGCCGAAGAATTGGAACTCTACGGTAACTACAAAGCAAAAGTTGCTCTTAAGACCTGGGAGCGGATCAAAAACAGGCCGGATGGCAAACTGATTCTGGTTTCGGCGATAAATCCGACTCCTGCCGGTGAAGGAAAAACAACAACAACCGTTGGACTTGGCGACTCCCTGCGGCGAAAAGGCAAAAAGGTTGTCATCGCTCTGCGTGAACCGTCCCTAGGACCCTGTTTCGGGGTGAAAGGCGGTGCCGCCGGCGGTGGTTACTCACAGGTAGTGCCAATGGAAGATATCAATCTTCACTTTACCGGCGATTTTCACGCCATTACTACAGCCCATAACCTGCTGGCTGCCATTATTGATAACCACCTGCATCATGGAAACGCCCTTGGCATCGATCCGCGGCGTATTACCTGGCGCCGGGTACTTGACCTTAATGAGCGGGCTTTGCGCAATGTTGTATGCGGGCTTGGCGGCAAGGCTAACGGTGTGCCAAGAGAAACCGGCTTTGATATAACGGTTGCCTCGGAAATGATGGCCATTCTTTGCTTAGCCAAAGATCTGGATGATATGAAAGAGAGAATTGGCCGGATTATTGTTGCCTATACCTATGCGGGCAAGCCTGTTACTCCCGAAGACCTAAAAGTAACCGGAGCCTTAGCCTTGCTGTTCAAAGATGCCATCAAACCCAACCTTGTACAAACACTGGAAAATACGCCGGCTTTCGTTCATGGCGGCCCGTTTGCCAATATCGCGCATGGTTGTAACAGTGTGTCGGCTACCAAGTATGCCCTCAAGCTGGCAGATTACTGTGTAACCGAAGCCGGTTTCGGCGCCGATCTTGGAGCAGAGAAGTTTATTGACATCAAATGCCGTTTTGCCGGCTTTAAGCCAAGTGTTGTGGTTATCGTAGCCACTGTTCGTGCCCTGAAAATGCATGGCGGCGTTCCTAAGAATGAACTGGCCGGTGAAAATATGGGAGCTCTGGAAAAGGGCCTTGCCAACCTGACCAAACATATTGAGAATATCCAGCAATTTGGCCTGCCGGCTGTGGTAGCCATCAACGCGTTCCCGACCGACACCGCCCAAGAGTTAAGTTTTGTGGAAGAACAGTGCAATAAGCTGGGTGCCGAAGTGGCCTTATCCGAAGTATGGGCCAAGGGCAGCCTGGGCGGGCAGGTGTTGGCGGAAAAGGTACTGGCTGCCTGCGAACGGCCTAACGAATTTACCTTTGCCTATGATGAAACAGCGCCAATTAAAGATAAAATTTCAGCAATTGCCACTAAAATTTATGGAGCAGACGGCGTAAACTATACGCCTGCTGCGGAGAAAACGATTCAGGAACTTACGGCTTTGGGTTTTGATAAGACGCCGATTTGTATGGCCAAGACCCAGTATTCTCTCAGCGATGATATGAATAAAGCAGGCCGTCCAACAGGATTTAGCATTACCGTTCGCGAAGTGCGGGTAGCAGCCGGCGCAGGCTTCCTGGTAGCCATAACCGGTGAAATCATGACTATGCCAGGACTTCCCAAGGAGCCCTCTGCCGTTAAGATGGATATTGATAATGATGGTAAGATTGTAGGTTTATTCTAAGCAAGTGTAAAACCAGAGTGCCGCAAAATGCTTCTTAAAAAAGCGTTTTGCGGCACTTGTTTTTTTCCTAACTGGATAAGTTTGGCGTGCCATACAAGGCCCGGCGCGGGCGCCCGTCAGACAACGCTGCGACCGCTTAACCTCCGCTTATGCCTAACGGTCGCCCGCGCCTCAGTCGTGTTGAAAGTATTTTTCTTATCTTACATAATAGTTTCCGGGGCTCACCATGTCCACATACGCTGGCGTAAGTCTTGCACTTTATGGTAAAATAGAAAAGGGCGGGATTGTCTCAGCGTTCCGGTATGACAGTCTCCAGGAGAGGAGCGATGTACATGGTGGAATTAGAGTATTTAAAACACCTACCTATTTTTGAGGAGTTGGCTCCGGTTGATCTGGCAGCCATCGACAATGTCACGGTTGAACGCCGTTACAAAAAAAATATGATTATATTTATGGAGGGTGAGCCTGGCGAAGGTTTCCATTATGTTAAAAGCGGTAAAGTAAAAATCGTTAAAATGGCTCAGGATGGTAGAGAGCATATTATCAATATTTTGGGGCCCGGCGAAGTGTTTGCCGAAGTGCTGCTTTTTAACCGTGGACCCTATCCGGCTACATCGGTGGCCTTGGAAGACTCGGTCATTGGAATTATAAAAAATGTGGAACTGGAAAACGTGGTAGTCGACAACCCACGTATTGCATTGCATATTATCAGAGTCATGAATAAAAAGCTGCTGCATGCGCAAATGAAAATTAAGACCCTCGCGTTATCGGATACGTTTGCCCGCACAGCGCAAATCCTTGGCCGGCTGGCCCAGCAGTATGGCCGGGAGGTAACCGGAGGAATTCGGATTGACATTGATATGACCCGCCAGGATTTAGCCAATTTGGTGGGGACAACCCGGGAAACCGTCAGCCGGGTTCTCAGCTCGATGAAAAAGGATAAGGTTATTGATTTAGCCGAACAGCAAATTATTATCCTGGACGAACAGCGCCTGAGCCGCTATCAGGAAATGTAATGTTGGCACAACTTCTTGCAGATAAATGCGCAGACATATAAAGCTGCAACTTTTATAAAAGACACTTGACTTATACCGGTGCACACAGTATAATCGATATAAGTTCATAGTTACCATGATGAACAGGAAGCCGAATGCAAGGTGTTCAGAGAACCGGCGGTTGGTGCGAGCCGGTACACCAAACAGGCAGGTTCCGCCTGGGAGTGGCTGGTGAAGAATCAGTATGGGATCCGCCCAATACAGCGGTTAAAGTTGGCCGGAAGGCAACATGGGTGGCAACGCGGGAATAGTTCTCGTCCCTAAGGGGATGGAGAACTTTTTTATTTGCCGGTACATGTAGTATTTTCGGTCTAAGCTGGGTGGCAACGCGGGTGAAAACTCGCCCCAATTGTAGTGGGGTGAGTTTTTTTTTATCCTGATGGAACATATACCTTTCTATCAGGGTAAGGGCACATGGCTTCCCACTTTTGCCGAAGGCTTCGCGCCGGTGTCCGTAAAGACTAAATAAATACCAGTGAACTCATTTCAGCAGAGCCAAACATCAGCGGTTCAGGCGGAAAGTCTGCCCTGCCTGAGCTGATGCCGCCTGTGGCGGCAGGATTCCTGACTCAACGATTAAGATAAAATGGAGGTAGAATTATGAAAATACTTATTTCGGAACAGATTGCACAAAAAGGGGTTGAAAAACTTACGCAAGAAGGCGCGAGTGTTGATATAAAAACCAATCTTTCGCGCGAAGAACTATTGGCAATTATCGGTGAGTATGATGCACTGATTGTCAGAAGCAACACCAAAGTCAATGAAGAATTATATCAAAAAGCCACCCGGTTAAAGGTGGTAGGACGCGCCGGCAATGGTGTCGACAATATTGAAATGAATGGTGCCACCAAACGCGGGATTATTGTTGTCAACACCCCGGAATCCAACATCGTATCGGCAGCCGAACTGAGTATTGGCCTGTTGTTTGCTACCTGCCGCAATATTCCGCAGCTTCATAACCGTCTCCAGGAACGCGTTTGGGATCGTTCCGGCCTTAAAGGCATGGAGCTTCAGGGGAAAACAGTAGGTATTGTGGGTTTGGGACGGATCGGGTCGCTGGTGGCAACCCGGTTGAAATCATTTGGGATGAACATTATTGCCTATGATCCCTATATCAGCGACAGCCGGTTCAAGAATCTGGGTGTGGAGAAACAAGAAAAGCTGGAAGATTTGATGAGCAAGTGCGATATTCTTACCGTGCATACCCCTAAGACTGAAGAAACCTATGGGATGATTGGCAAAGACCAGTTTAAAGCTGCGAAAAAAGGCATGACTGTCATCAATTGTGCCCGGGCCGGTATTGTGAACGAGGCTGCGCTGATTGAGGCCATGAAAGCCAATATCGTCAAACGGGCCGGGGTTGATGTGCCGGAAGGGGAACCTGAGCCTACTTCGCCGCTGTTGGATGTAGACAATGTGATTATAACGCCTCACGCGGGTGCCGATACGGTTGAGGCCCAGGATAATGTCGGTATAACCGTGGCTCAAGAAGTGATTGCCGCGCTAAGGGGAGAAATGGTGCCAAACGCCGTCAATCTGCCTACCCTGCCGGCGCAGGAGCTGGATACCGTCAAAGCCTATCTAAAGCTGGGTGAAACCCTGGGCAAGATGTATTACCAGCTGGAAAAGGAAGCTGTAGATAAGGTAGAGATTATTTACAGAGGCGAGGTTGCGGCCATGGAAACCTCGGTCATTTCACTGGCTATATTGAAGGGCTTGTTTGAGCCGGTTCTTAAAGAGCGGATAAATTATGTGAATGCCAATGTTATTGCTAAAAGCAGGGGTGTTACCGTAACCGAAAGCAAAGAATCTATAGTGGAAAATTACCTGACCTTGATTACCGTCAAGGTTAAATCAAAAGGCCGGGAGTTTACCATCAGCGGCACTACCTTTGGCAAAGGGGAGCTGCGGATTGTTGAAATTAATGGCTATGAATTTGATGTTCATCCTGCTCCTTATATGCTGATCGCGGAAAACATGGATAAACCCGGTGTTGTCGGACAAATGGGAACCTTACTGGGGGTTGGCAAGGTCAATATTGCCACCATGCAGCTTGGGCGTAAGTTCACCGAGCAGCAGGCCATGATGGTGCTGACCGTTGATTCGGAAGTTTCCAAAGAAACTTTGGAATTCCTTGGCGGGGTCGAAGGCATTCTGCGGGTCCGGTTTGTAAAACTATAGCGGCTGCTGGGGCTGGGAAAACCCGGCAAAGTATTGTGAAGGTGTATCCGGATGCTAAAAAAACACTCAGTATGAGTGTTTTTTTAGCATCCTCACGAATAAAGAAATTTCCGACTATTCCAAGCGCACTTTGTGGGCAGATTCCATAGGTTCGTCAGTCAATTCCTGCATTTGGTCGTAATTTGCTGTTGTGGTGTTTACGCAGCAGCTAGTATAGTGATAGAAATGCCTTTAAAGGAGGTCTTTACGTGAGCCAATCCGTGTCCCCTCAATCGGTCGAGGAGTTGCAGCACCTGGTGCGGACTGCCGCCGCTGCCGGCAGTCCGATATATACTTACCGCTCAGGCCAGTCTGAGGGAGTAATGCTTGATTTGTCCAACCTGAATCAAATTTTCGAAATTGACGCCGCCAACCTTGTCGCCGTCGTCGGTCCCGGCGTTACCCTCGGCATCCTGGCCGCCAGGCTGGCTGAGCAGGGCCTGCGCTTTATCCCGGCCGACACTCCCTTTTATCAGGACAAAACAATGGGCCGGTTGTTTTATGAAGGCTGTTCCAACCTGTCCAGCCTTAAATACGGGAGTGCCAAGCATTTTCTGATGGGCTCGGAAATTGTCCTGCCTGACGGCGAACTATTAACAACAGGCGGGAAAACCGTTAAGAATGTAACCGGCTATGATTTTACCCGTTTTTTTAACGCGCCTTATACCGATTATGGTATTACGGTTAAGTTTCTGTTAAAGCTGCTGCCCTTACCGGAAACACGTACCGGGCTTGCCGTCGCCTTTAATGAGGTGGATGAGGTGCTGGCTTTTGCCCGGGATTTGAAAGAGAACGGTGTGGTGCCGGCGTATCTGTTATGGGTGGACAGGAATGTGCAAGACTTTTTTCAGGAGCCGCCGCAGGGCCAGCTTGTCTTGCTGGAGTTTGACGGTCTGCAGGAAGAGTCCGGTGAGCAATGTCAGAATGCCGCTGTTCTCATCCAGAAGCATGGCGGCACAATCCGGGAGCGCAATGAAGGTCGCGGGCAAACGGCAAGCCGCTGGAGCGCTCTTTACCGGTGTGCCGATAAGTATGTACTGACCGATGAATATAAAATGGCTTTTACCCGCCAGGCGGAATTCATCAGCCTGTTTTACGAATTAGCCGGGCGCCGCGGGGTTAAAGCCGGCCTGTTCGGCCAGGTGGCCGAAGGCAAACTTAACCTTGTTTTTGCCGGAGTGCAGCCGGAGCACGCCTTTATTGAGGAACTTGCCGCAGCCCTGATACGGGCAGGCGGCGTTCTTGCCGGCAAGTATGACCGCCTGACGGGAAAATGCCGGAGCGGCCCCCTGGCAGAGCTTGAGCAGCGGGCCAAAGCCGCTTTTGACCCCAAACAGATTTTAAATCGACCGACCTTACAGGAGGTGAAATAAATGGAGCAGCATTATGCTAAGTGGCAGCAACAACTGGTCAAATGTATTCGCTGTGGCACCTGCCGGTCGGTTTGCCCGGTATTTCAAGTCTCCGACAATGAAAATACCACAGCCAGAGGCAAAGTAAAGCTGCTGGAAGCTGTCAGCGAAGGCAAGCTGGCACTGACCCCTGAGCTGCAAGCCAGGATGTCCAAGTGCTTGCTGTGCAAAGCCTGTGCTCCCGGCTGTCCCTCAGGTGTCAGAACCGATGAACTGTTTTTAAGTGCCAGACGCGCCCTGGCCGTGAAAAACGGCCTGCCAATAGCCAAGAAGCTGGCCTTTACCGGCCTGACTTATCGTAAGCTGTTTGATCTGGGGCTCAAAATGGGTGCCGCCTTCCAGAGCATTGTCTTCAAAGACGCTCCTGGCGGCAGAGGCAAGCTGGCGCGCTTTCCCCTGCCTGGCGCCGGGCTTAGTCAGCGGCGCATCATCCCGCCGTTAGCTTCCACGCCCTTAAGAAGCCGCCTGCCGGAAACCAGCAAGGTAGCTTCCCCCAAGGCCAGAGTGGCATTTTATACCGGCTGCATGCTCAATTATGTTTATCCGGAATCAGGGGAAGCCATTGTCAAAATCCTCAAAGCCCACGATGTGGAAGTGGTTATTCCGGCCAGGCAGAGCTGCTGCGGGACACCGGCCTTTACCTCCGGCGACTATCAGGTGGGGCGGTATCTGGCTGAGGAAAATGTTAAAGTGCTGGCAGCCGGCAACTATGACGCCATTATCACCGGCTGCGCTTCGTGCGGAGCCGCCTTAAAACACGAATACGGCGCTATTATCGAAGATCCGGCCGTGAAAACAGCCTGGGAAGCGCTGGCCGCCAAAGTAAAGGATATTACCCAGTTCGTGGCCGAAGTGGGGCTCAAACAGGATTTGCGGGAAGTAAAGGCTAAAATTACCTATCACGACCCCTGCCATTTAGTCCGCGGCATGGGTGTTACCAAAGAGCCGCGTCAGCTGTTAAAGGCCATTCCCGGCGTGGAATACGCCGAAATGAAGGATGCCGCCAAATGCTGCGGTGCCGGCGGCACCTTCAGCATGGCCTATTATGATATTGCCCGGACCATCAATGACTGGAAACTGGATAATGCGGAAAAGACGGGTGCCGGTATTCTGGCCACCGGTTGTTCGGCCTGCCGGATGCATATTACCGACGGACTGGGACAGCGCGGCAGCAGCATGCGGGTATTACACACGGCCGAAATTATTGCCCAGGCGTACGGCCTGGACTAGGAGGGGGAGGAAACATGGAGCAGCAAATGCTTGCTGAGTTAAAACGGCTGGTTGGCGCCCAATATGTTATGGAGCAGCTGGAAGACCGCATCTGTTATTCCTTTGACGCCACCTTCCGGGATTTCCCCCCCGATGTGGTGGTTAAGCCCGGCAGTGTGGAGGAGATTGTAGCTATCGTCAAACTGGCAAGGCAGTACAATGTGCCGGTAACAGCCAGAGGCGCGGCCACCGGTCTGTCCGGCGGCTCGGTACCGGTGCAGGGCGGTATCGCCCTGGTGCTTACCCGGCTTAACCGGATTATAGAAATTGATAAAGCCAACCGGGTGGCGGTGGTGGAAACCGGGGTGATTACCGAAGCCTTTGTCAATGCCGTAAACCAGGCCGGCTTGTTCTATCCGCCTGATCCGGCCAGCGCCAAGACCTCCACCATGGGCGGCAATATCGCCGAATGCGCCGGCGGCCCCCGTGGGGTCAAATACGGCATTACCAGGGATTATGTGCTGGGGCTGGAGGTCGTGCTGCCTGACGGCAGTGTTGTCGAACTGGGCAACAAATTTGACGGCGATATGGCCGGGCCGGACTGGACTATGCTGCTGGTCGGCTCGGAGGGGACGCTGGGTATTGTTACTAAAATCTACCTGAAGCTTGTCGATAAACCCAGCGCCAAACAAACCCTGCTGGCTATTTTTAACAGCCTGGATGATGCTGCCAACACGGTCAGTGAAATGATTGCCTCCGGCACTATTCCGACCACCCTGGAAATTATGGATAACCTGACCATCCGGGCGGTGGAGGATTACCTTAAGGTTGGCCTGCCGGTTAATGCCGAGGCCATTCTCCTGATAGAAGTGGACGGCAGCGCGGCCGCCATTGCCAAACAGGCCGGACATGTCATGAAGGTGTGCAAACAGTGCGGCGCCACCGAGATCCAGGCAGCCTCGACGCCTGAGGACATTGACAAACTGTGGCAGGCCCGCCGCGCTATTTCTCCGGCCTGCGGCAAGATCAACCCGACTAAAATCTCCGAAGACGCCACCGTGCCGCGCAGCCAGATTCCGGCCATGGTTCGCCGGCTGCGGGAGATTGCCCAAAAATATAATTTAAAGATGGTTATTTTTGGCCATGCCGGTGACGGCAATCTCCATCCCAATATTTTGAGCAATAAGCACGACCATGAAGAGATGGAACGGGTCGAGCAAGCGGTGGAGGAATTGTTTAAAGCTGCGTTGGACCTTGGCGGCACGCTGTCCGGCGAACATGGCATCGGCTATATGAAAGCGCCGTTTCTCAAATGGGAGACAGGCGAAACCGGTTTCGCCGCCGGGCAGAAGATTAAACAGGTAATGGATGAACAGGGACTGCTGAATCCTGGTAAATTGTTTAATGCCTAAGTGCCTGCCGGCAGTAAATGTATCCTGAGGCTAACCCGCTCTAAGGCTCCTGCTTCTACCAATGGGGGGTTATACCCCGGCGGGCACAGGCGAGCGGCTAAGCCCCTGGAAGTTGGGCGGTTAACCTTCAGGTGGAGTTAAACCTCCACCTGAAGCCAAGTCTACTTTATGGGGAGGAAGAAGAAATGCTAAAAATCGTGACCCGGTACTGCAAGGGCTGTGGCATCTGTGTTGAGTTCTGCCCGAAAAAAGTACTGCAGCTTGATGAAATGGGCAAGATTGAGGTGGCTGCTGCCGACAACTGTGTGGCCTGCGGACAATGCGAGCTCAGATGCCCGGATTATGCCATTTATGTAACTGCAGATAAATAGAGACTTGATTCAGGTGGGGGGTTAACCCCAACTGAATCCTAGTCGGAATTATCCAGGGGCTTAGTCGCGCTTACTCCCGCCGAAAGAGACGGGAGTCTTAGAGCGAGTTAGCCATCGGATAAATAGGAAGATGACGAACGGAGGAATGTATTTATGGCAAAAGCAGTACTGATGCAGGGAAATCATGCTTGTGCAGAAGGCGCGCTTGCCGCCGGTGCCAGGTTTTTCGCCGGCTATCCGATAACACCGTCTACCGAGGTGGCCGAGCTGTTGGCCAGGCGCCTGCCGCAGGTGGGCGGTACCTTTATCCAAATGGAGGACGAGATTGCCGGCATGGCCGCCACCATCGGCGCCTCACTGACAGGTGTGAAATCCCTGACAGCCACCAGCGGTCCCGGTTTTTCCCTGAAACAGGAGTTAATTGGCTATGCCTCTATGGCCGAAGTACCCTGTGTTATCGTCAATGTACAGCGGGTTGGCCCCAGCACCGGCCAGCCGACCTCGCCGGCCCAGGCCGATATCATGCAGGCCCGCTGGGGTTCCCATGGCGACAGGGGAGTTATTGCCCTCAGCCCTGCCAGTGTCCCGGAATGTTTCAGCCTGACGGTGGAGGCCTTTAATCTGGCTGAGAAATATCGCACGCCGGTAGTGCTGCTGCTGGACGAAATCATCGGTCATATGCGGGAAAAAATCGAGCTGCCCGAGCCGGACAGCCTGAAGCTTATTAGCCGGAAAAAGCCCGCTTTGCCGCCGGGCGAGTTTCTTCCTTATAAGCCGGAAGCAGATGGTGTTCCCCCCATGCCGGCCTATGGTGACGGCTACCGGTTTCATGTAACCGGGCTGGCCCATGATTATACCGGCTTTCCCAGCGGTGCCAACAGTACTTCGCATGAATTGATTGCCAGGCTGCATACCAAAATTACCGATCATATTGATGATATTGTTACCTTTGAAGAACAGCAGCTGGACGATGCCGAGGTTGCCGTTATTGCCTTCGGCGGTACGGCCCGTACGGCCTATGCCGCCATTGAAATGGCGCGTGAACAGGGAATCAGGGCAGGCTTGTTCCGGCCCATTACCATCTGGCCGTCGCCGGAAAAACAGCTTGCCGCCCTGGCGAAGCAGGTCAAAACCATTATTGTGGCCGAACTCAACTACGGGCAGTATGTCGATGAAGTGGAGCGGATTGTTGCCGGACAGGCCCGGGTGATATCGCTGGCCAAATGGAATAATGATCCGATTGCACCTGCCGAAATGCTGGCAGCCATTGCCGAAGCAAACGTCAAATAGGGAGGGAACAAGATGGAACAATTACTGGAAAAATACTTTCGCCCCAAACTGCCGCATATGTGGTGTCCCGGCTGTGGCAATGGCATTGTAACGGCCGCCATTGTCCGGGCTATTGACAAGCTGGGGCTTGATCAGGATAAAACCACCATTGTGTCGGGAATTGGCTGCTCGTCACGGGCTCCCGGCTATCTGCATTTTGACACCCTGCATACGGCCCATGGCCGGGCGCTGCCGTTTGCTACCGGGATTAAGCTGACCAAGCCGGGGCACAAGGTGCTGGTTATTACCGGTGATGGCGATGCTACCGCTATTGGCGGCAATCATTTCATTCATGCTGCCAGACGCAACATTGATCTTACTGTCATTGTCTTTAACAACAATATCTATGGTATGACCGGCGGGCAGTACTCGCCGCTGACGCCCCATCTGGCCAAAGCCACCACCGCCCCTTACGGCAATGTTGACCGCGCTTTTGATTTAGCTGAGCTGGCCAAAGGGGCCGGTGCCACCTTTGTTGCCAGGTCAACCACCTACCATGCCAAGCAGCTTGCCGAACTGGTAGCCAAAGCCATCCAGCACGAAGGCTTTGCCGTGGTGGAAGCCATGACCGGCTGTCCCATCTCGTTCGGCAGGCAGAACAAGCTGGGAAAACCGGCCGCACTGCTGGCCTGGCAGCGGGACAATACCGTGCCGGTCGAAGCCATGGGCAAGCTTACACCGGAGCAGCTGGCCGGGAAAATTCCCATAGGTCTGCTGCATCAGAAAACTGCGCCTGAATATACGGCCGAATACGGCAAAATCATCAAACAAGCGATGGGAGGGCGTTCTTAGCATGATGGAAGTCAGATTAAGCGGCTCAGGCGGGCAGGGATTGATCCTGGCCGGCATCATTCTGGCCGAAGCCGCCATTGCCGACGGCAAAGAGGCCATACAGTCCCAGTCCTACGGGCCGGAAGCCCGCGGCGGCTCCAGCAAATCGGAGGTCATTATCAGTGATGCACGCATCCATTATCCTAAAGTTGCGACTCCTGACCTGCTTCTGGCCATGACCCAGGAAGCACTCAATAAATATGGTCCGGACCTCAAGGAAGACGGCCTGCTCATTATTGACAGCACCTTTGTCCGGGATGTGCCGGCACACTACAAACAGGTGCATGCCGTTCCCATTACCCAACTGGCAAAAGATAAGTGCGGCCGTGAACTGTTCGCCAACATCGTTGCCCTCGGGACCATTGCCAAACTCACCGATACCGTCGGCCTGACCGCTCTGGAACAGGCCGTGCTGGCCCGTGTGCCCAAAGGAACTGAGGAAATGAACAGGCTGGCGCTCCAAACCGGTTATCAGGCTGTGTAACAGTATATGGCAACCTCTGAAGATTGTTTGTCAGAGGTTGCCATATATTTTAGGGTAATTTATTAATACATTATGCTACAATAACAGTAAAGCCTGGCGTATGGAGTGAATGGCATGGACATTGGCTTAATGGACGTAATAAAAAATATTGCCGTGCTGGGGGTAGCTGCCTATTTAACTACCCAACTGCCGCCTTTTCGCCGGGCACTCAGCCAGTCGCAGTACCGGCTGCGGGATAAGCTGGTTTTAATTTGCATTTTCGGCTTCTTTTCAGCACTGGGGAATTATCTTAGCATCCCCGTCCTGGGAGCCATAGCCAATACCCGTATTGTCGGCGCTGTAGCGGGCGGGCTTCTGGGTGGCCCGATGGTGGGGCTGGGCGCAGGGATTATTGGTGCTATCCCCCGGTATTTTATGGGGGGCTTTACCATGATTCCGGCTGTTATAACCAACGTTATCGTAGGCTATCTGAGCGGACTGGTTTATGCCCGGTACGGTGTCCGGAATATCGGGGTGAAAACAGCCTTGGCCGTGTCCTTTGGCGCTGAAATTATCCTCAAGGTCATGATACTAGCCTTTTCAAGCTCGTCTGAAGCTGCGTGGGAATTAGAACGGGTTATTGCCATTCCGACGACTGTTGCTAATTGTCTCGGGGTCATGCTATTTGTATATATTGTGCGCGACGTATACCAGGAGCAGGAAAAAGTTCAGGCCAAGGCAGCACAGCAAGCCATGCAGGTCATCCACAAGGCCAATGGAGTTTTGTGGAGCGGTTTAACTATAACGTCAGCCCAGCAGGTGGCAGAGATCATTCACTCGGAAATAGAAGCCAATGCGGTAGCCGTTACTGACACGGAAAAAGTGCTGGCTTTTATCGGCGAAGGTGCGGATCACCATATTATTGGACAGCCTTTTATAACGCAAGCTACCAAACTGGCCAGGCAACACCGGCATACTGTTATCACCAATGACAGGACAAGTATTGGCTGCCCCGTCTGCTCCTGTCCCCTTACGGCGGTAATTGATGCCCCCTTGCTTGTTAATAACCGTTTCCAGGGGAGTATTAAGGTATATAAAACAGGTGCCGGCATTATTTTGCCTTATGAGGCTGAATTAGTGCAGGGGATTGCCAATTTTTTGAGTCTGCAGTTGTTGCATGGTGAACTGGAAGCCAAAACTATGCTGTTAGCACAAGCTGAGTATAATTCCCTTCGCGCCCAAATTCACCCCCATTTCATGTTCAACACCTTAGGCACGATCAGAGCTATCATAAGGACAGACCCGGAGCAAGCCCGGGCATTAATTAAGGACTTGTCCGACATTATCAGACGGCATATCCGTCCGGGCAGAGAAATGAATACCATCGCGGAAGAAATGGATTTTGTGGACAGCTATATCCGCCTGGAACAAGCCCGGTTTGGTGACCGTATCCAAATTATTAAAGTCATTGATCCGGAATCTTACGATCAGGCAGTGCCTGTTTTTGCCGTGCAAGTGCTTGTGGAAAATGCCGTAAAACATGGGATTTCGCCTAAAAAAGAGGGCGGTATTATTGAAATCCGTGTACGCAGGGAGGATAATATTGTTTACATTTCGGTGCGGGACAACGGCGTTGGTATTGCGGGTAAGTCCCCCGCGCACTTGCTGGAGGCACAGCCTATGTCCCAGATTTCGGCAGGGATCGGGATTGGGATTAATAATGTTCATGCCCGTATTCAGCGGCTGTTTGGCCATGAATTCGGTATTTCGATAAAAAGCGGAGAAAACGAAGGCACCTGCGTGTCCATTCGTTTGCCCTGGCGGGAGGTGGCGTCAGATGACGCGGATGAAGGGCGTAAAAGTTGTTATTGCCGATGATGAAAAATTAATGGCCCAGGAACTCCGGGCTTTGTTGCTGGAGCTATATTCCGATTTGCAGATAGTAGGCGTGGTGCATGATGGTGAGACTGCGTTGCAGTTAGTGAAAACTCATAAGCCTGATATTGCCTTTTTAGATATTCAGATGCCGGGAATGACCGGGCTGGCGGTAGCGAAACGGCTTATTGCCGCTGAAGAGCCGCCGGCAGTGGTTTTTGCCACTGCCTATGATGAATATGCGTTAAAAGCCTTTTCGGTAAATGCGATGGACTACATTCTTAAACCATATGATGAGGCAGATATCCGGCGGGTCATGGAAAAGTTCGAGAAAATGCTGGCCGGAACCAGCGTAAAACCAAAGGAGAGCGATAATAAAGATTTGTCAAAGCCAGGCGGTATCCGTAAATTTTCACTCGAAAAGGGAGACCGGATGGAGATTATCGATAGTGACAAAATTGAGCTGATTTATGCCAAAGATAGGCTTGTATACATTAAAACTTTGGATGGAGAGATTTATCGAACCAAGCTGACACTGCAGGAATACGAAGGCAAGTTGCCGGCAGAGTGTTTTTTCCGCTGTCACCGGAATTATATCGTGAACGTCAATCAGATTAAAGAAATTGCCACCTGGTTCAATAAAGGATATATTCTGATATTGAAGAAAAATGCGGCAGGCAAAAGTCAGGAAGTTCCGGTAGGCCGGGCGTATGCTGCCAGGCTGCGGGAGTATATAGAACTGTAACCGCCTGTGAGGCGGTTTTTTTGTGCTTGTTATTGTCCGCTGGTAAGTGATTTTTTGTTGTTGGTCGAGATAACATAGCTTCCCCGGCTATTAGTATTTAGAATTAAGCCAGGTTTCAAAATATTTAAACTATTGCGGAGGGGAAGTATGAGTAAACAGAAATGGTTGTGTCTCCTAGCTGCTTTTGCCTGCCTGTTCGGGATCGTCTGGCTGACGCCCGAGGTAAAGGGGCTTAGCTTGGCAGGGAAAAAGTCAATTGGTGTGGCTGTTTTTGCTATTATCGTGTGGGTTTCTCAGGCACTGGACGATGCGATTAGCGGGCTTGTTATTGTATTTTTGCTGGCGGCGCTGGGTGCCACCAAACTGGGAGAAGCCTTTAGCGGGTATGCCAATACCGCAGTCTGGTTAATTGTCATCGGCTTTATTATGGCCGGGTGTATGGAAAAATCCGGGCTGTCGAAAAGGATTGCCTTGTTGCTGGTTAATTCTGCCAAGGGATCAGCTGTAAAGGTGTATTGGGCGGTAGCCTTGGTCATGCTGGTCACAAGTTTCCTGGTGCCTTCGATCACCGCCCGGACACTGCTAATGCTGCCGATCATTGTCGGCATTGGCCAGGCATTCGGTGCCAAACAGGGGGAAAGCAATATTGTTAAAGCGCTGCTGTTTATTGTGGCTATGAGCGGTACTATGATGAGTATCGGCATTCTTACCGCCCATGTCGGCAACCCCATTACCGTTGGTTTGATTGAGGTCGCTACCCAACAAACCATTTCCTGGGCGGAGTGGTTTAAAATCGGCGCTCCGCCTGCTTTTCTGCTGGCAGGAGTATCAGTATTCCTGCTGCAAAAAATGTGGGCTCCTGAAATTAAGAGCCTGGGACAAGGCCAGGATTATGTGCGCAGGGAGCTTGCCGCCTTAGGGACACTTACCTCCCAGGAAAAGTATACGCTGGTAGTATTTTTGCTCACCCTGGCCTTGTGGGCCACCGACTCGGTTCATAAAATAAATGTTGTGCTGGTGGGAATGGTGTCGGTTGTCTTGCTCTTGTGGCCCGGTTCGGGGATTATGGACTGGAAAGAAGCGCAAAAGAAAGTTCCTTGGAATATTTTTGTTCTTTACGGGGCCGGTTTGTCTATGGGAACGGCGCTTGTGACTTCCGGGGCCGCTAAATGGCTGGCAGGTACTATGCTTGGACCAATCGCTCCGATGGCGCATGCCATGCAAATGATTGTCCTGATCTGGATTGCAACCGCGCTGCAGATATTCTTCACCGGCGGCGGTCCGAAAACCACTGCCCTCACGCCGATTGTTATTGCCCACGCGGCGACCATCGGTGCCAATCCATTGCCGTTCGCGCTCATTCTGGGCATGAATATGCAGCATCAGTATCTGCTGCCGGTAAGCAACATGCCGAACGCCATTGCGATTGGTACAGGCCATGTGACCTCAGGCGATATTATTAAGACCGGTGCGGTAATGAGTATTCTGGCCGCTGCCTTTATGAGTGTTATGGTCGTAACCTACTGGCAGTGGCTGGGGGTAGTGCAGTAAGAGGAGGTTTAACTTATGAACAATTTATCAGCAAGAATCCGAAATACAACATTGCAGGAAAAAATTATTTCTGCAGAGGAGGCCGCGTCTTTGATTAAGGCCGGCATGAATATCGGCACAAGCGGTTTTACCCCTTCCGGCTATCCCAAGGCGGTGCCGCTGGCTTTGGCCGAAAGAATCCGGCAGGAAAAATTTACAGTCAACCTGTGGACCGGCGCCTCGGTCGGTAAAGAACTGGACGCGGCTTTGGCGGAAGTAGGCGGAATCGCCAAAAGGCTGCCCTATCAGACTAATGCTGTTACCAGGCAGGCCATTAATAGCGGGCGCATGCAGTATACCGACCTGCATTTGAGTCATGTGGCGCCAATGGCCCGTGCCGGTTTTCTTGGCGGCAAGGTGGATGTTGCTATTGTGGAAGCCTGTGCCATTACCGAAGCCGGACATATCGTTCCCACCACCTCGGTGGGCAATGCCGCCGCTTTCGTGCAGTTGGCCGATACAGTCATTGTCGAACTTAATGTGGCGCAGCCGCTGGCACTGGAAGGAATGCATGATATTGTCACACCCGGCCTACCGCCCGTACAGGCCGTATTGCCGCTGGTTAATGTAGCCGATAGGATTGGTGTGCCGTATATTCCCTGCTCAATCGAGAAAATCGCCGGCATTGTCGTAAGTGACATTCCTGACGACGTTCGGCCCCTGGCTGCCGTTGATGCCGATGCCAAAGCCATGACCGGGCATCTTATCAAGTTTCTGCAGGCGGAAATTAAGGCCGGGAGAATGCCTGCAAACCTTCTGCCGTTGCAATCGGGGGTCGGCTCTGTTGCCAATGCCGTTATCACCGGACTGGTGGACTCGGATTTTTCCAACCTGACGGTGTACACCGAGGTAATCCAGGACGGTATGCTGGATTTAATTGATGCCGGCAAACTCACCTTTGCCTCCGGTACGGCGCTTACCCCGTCACCGCAGGGGTTACAGCGGTTTTATGCCAATCTTGACAGATACAAAGACAAGCTGGTTTTGCGGCCGCAGGAGATTTCCAACCATCCGGAAATCGCGCGCCGGTTGGGGATTATTGCCATGAATACCGCTATTGAATTTGACATCTATGGGCATGTCAACTCCACTCATGTCATGGGCAGTAAAATTATGAACGGCATCGGCGGTTCCGGTGACTTTGCCCGCAACGGTTATCTGACCTGCTTTTTCAGCAGCTCGGTAGCCAAGGACGGGGCAATATCCTGTATTGTGCCCATGTGCTCCCATATTGACCACACTGAGCACGATGTTGATGTATTCATTACCGAACAGGGGGTGGCCGACATACGCGGTCTCAGCCCCAAAGAGCGGGCCCGGAAAATCATCGGCAATTGTGCCCACCCGCGTTACCGTCCCCGGTTGCTTGACTATCTTGAACGGGCAGAGAAAGCTACCGGCGGAGCCCATACGCCGCACTTGTTAGCCGAGGCGCTGTCCTGGCACTGCCGTTTCCTGGAGACCGGAACCATGCAGTTCTAATTAAATGTAAAAAAATACTAAAAATTACAGATGATGCAAACTATTGACAGATATTGGAACACTAATTATAATAAAAGTATAATTAAATATTGCCTCAAGGGGAGTAACCTTTACAGCAAAGTCGTCAGTGCGCGGTGCGTGGGCCCCGGCTTTGTTGGCAGTATACTGCTGTTGGTAAGACCTTGCCTTTTTTTATTAAAAGGTAAGGTCTTTTTAATTTTTATGTAGAGAACAACCGGAAAGGAGGGCTTATGGACCGGCTGTTTGCAATCTGGACAGATCAAAAAGCCTATGAACAAAAGGCGATCTGGGGGGATATACTTGGACTGGCAAAAAATAACCGGCTATTTTGGCTTGCTGTGTATTATGATTGCCATTTTAGCCCAGGTAATTGCCAATACAGTTCCGAATTATCTGGGTATCCAACCATCTGACGCAATTATCCGCTGGGCAACCTATTTGTGGGCTTATGCCACCATTGTGACCGGATTTTATCTGAAACAAAAAAACGGACATTTTTTCGAAATATGTCTGGGCTTGCTGGCTGGCGCTTTATGCCTGGTAGAATGGCTGATCATGCCGGTGACCGTGATCTATTTTTTCCGGGTTTTCACTAAGCTTAGCAAGATGAACGGTGGTTTGCCATTTTGATTGCCTGCATGATCACTTAAATAACAAGGAGGCTTACTTTCATGGAAAAGCAGTGGCACCAGTTGACCTCAACCGAGGTTTTAACTGCACTTAATTCAGACCTGGAGCGCGGTCTGTCCTCAGCCGAAGTGGCCAATCGTCTGGCGCAATATGGCTACAATGAATTGCGGGAAAAAGCCCGGGAGCCCCTGTGGAAAAAGTTTCTCAATCAGTTTAAGGATTTTCTGGTGTTAATTCTCCTGGTGGCCAGCGTCATTTCGCTGGCCGTTGGCGAAGTGGCCGATTCGCTGGTTATTATCGCCATCGTAGTGCTCAATGCCGCCCTGGGGGTATTTCAGGAGGCCAAAGCCGAAAAGGCCCTGGAAGCCTTAAAGAAGATGAGTGCTCCGACCTCGAAGGTTGTTCGCGATGGCGGGATTAGTACCATTCCGTCCCGGGAACTGGTCCCCGGCGACATCATTCTCCTGGATGCCGGCGATTATATTCCCGCTGATGTGCGGATACTGGAGTCGTTTAACCTGAAGGCCCAGGAGGCCTCTTTAACCGGTGAATCGGTGCCGGTTGAGAAGGAATGTGCTGTGGTTGCAGCAGAAGCGCCCCTGGCAGAGCGCCATAACTTAGGTTTCATGAGTACTGTCGTAACTTACGGCCGCGGTAAGGCCGTCGCCGTCGGTACGGCCATGAATACCGAGATTGGCAAAATTGCCGCCATGCTGCAGACTGTCACCGAAGACAGCACCCCGCTGCAAAAAAAGCTGGCCGAGTTTGGCAAGGGACTTGGCGTTATCTGTCTGGCCGTTTGCGCCATTATTTTTGCCATGGGGCTGTGGAAAGGTTATCAGGACGGTGCGTTAACCTTTGATGAAGTGCAGATGATGCTGATGACCTCTATCAGTCTGGCCGTTGCCGCCATTCCCGAAGGCTTGCCCACAGTGGTGACCATTGTGCTGGCGCTGGGGATGCAGCGGATGGCCAGAAAAAATTCCATTATGAAAAAGCTTCACGCCGTGGAGACTTTGGGCAGTATCTCGGTAATTTGTTCTGATAAAACCGGAACACTTACCCAAAATCAAATGACGGTGGTTAAAGTTTTCACTCCTGGCAGGATGTATGCGGTAAGCGGCGAAGGCTACAATCCTGCAGGCCAATTTACCCATCAGGAACTGCCGGTAGAGGCAGCGGCCGAAACCGAGCTTGACTTGCTTTTGCGCAGTGCTGTCCTGTGCAATGACGCCCAGTTAAAAGCCGCTGCCGATAATAAAACCTGGTCGATTATCGGTGACCCCACAGAAGGGGCCTTGGTGGTGGCCGGCTACAAGGGCGGCTATACTCAATCTCAGCTGGCGGGGCAATTTCCCCGGCTGCAGGAAATTCCCTTTGATTCCGGCCGGAAGATGATGACCACCCTGCATCGATTTGACAGACAACTGCGCACCTTTACCAAAGGCGCTCCCGATGTCCTGTTAAGCCGTTGCACGGCCATTGCCACCGGCGGTTCGGTCCGCCCCTTGACCGAGGCAGAAAAGGCCGTCATCCAGGCGGCTAATAAAGAAATGGCTTCCAGCGCCCTGCGGGTACTGGCTGTAGCCTACCGCGACTTTGACAGCAAGCCGGATATGACTAATCCGGCCGACATTGAAACCCAGCTGGTATTTATCGGACTGTTGGGCATGATTGATCCACCCCGGCTGGAAGTCAGGGCAGCGGTTGAACTGTGCAAAGGCGCCGGTATCCGGCCGGTGATGATTACCGGCGACCATCCCGATACTGCCTTTGCCATTGCCAAAGAACTCGGCATTGTAACAGGCTCAGCCCAGGTGCTTACCGGCAAAGACCTTGACGCCATGTCCCCGGAGGCTTTAAAACAGGCCGGGGAGACGACCGGCGTATTTGCCCGGGTATCCCCGGAGCATAAGGTTGCTATTGTCGAAGCGCTCCGCCAGAACAAACATATTGTCGCCATGACCGGCGACGGTGTGAATGATGCGCCTGCCTTGAAAAAGGCCGACATCGGGGTGGCTATGGGCATAACCGGCACCGATGTTACCAAAGAAACCGCCGATATGGTAATATCTGACGATAACTTTGCCACCATTGTTGCGGCTGTGGAAGAAGGCCGGGTTATTTATACCAATATTAAAAAGTTTATCTACTTCCTGCTCTCCTGCAATGCTTCCGAAGTCCTGGTCATCTTCTTTGCCATTCTTTTCGGCTGGCCGCTCCCGTTGTTACCCATTCAGTTGTTATGGGTTAACCTGGTAACAGATGCCTTCCCGGCTTTGGCCCTGGGGGTTGAAAAGAAAGAACCCAATGTAATGCGCCTTAAGCCGCGTGACCCGGCTGAGCCGCTGCTTGGCGGCAAGCTGAAAACCCTGATTGTGGTGCAGAGCCTGGCTATTGCCGTCACGGTGTTAGTGTCCTTCCAGTACGCTTTGGCAAGCTATGGCGGTGACCTCACAGTGGCCCGGACCTTTGCCTTTATTACCCTAATTACCACCCAGATTACCTGCGCCTATGCGGCCCGTTCCGAATACTATTCCGCATTCTCACTGGGCTTTTTCAGCAACAAATTTTTAAACGGCGGCGTTGCGCTTTCCTTTGGCCTGCTGCTAGTGTCGGTTTACGGCCCCTTGCATCTGATATTTAAAACCATTGAGCCAGGCCTGCACGAATGGGGCTTTCTGCTGGCCGTGGCTGTTATCCCCTTCCTGATTACTGAGTCTGCCAAATGGCTGTTAAAATTGTCCGCCAAACCGGCTCAGTCCATGGATGTAAGCAACTAACCACTGCCGTTTTATGCAGAAAGACCGGACGATTTCCTTAACAGGATTAGCGTCCGGTCTTTTACCTTTTTCAGCCCAGCAGATTTTTGATTTCTTCAAAGAGATCATGCGTAATGTCGCCGGTGACCAGATGATCATTGACCTTGGCAATATACATTTCGGCACAATCGCCGCATTCGCCCAAACAGGGTTCTATCGATATCTCAGCCGTTTTAAATCCGGCCCGGCATTTTTCCACAAGCTCTTCCATACCTTCGTTTTTCAGGTTGTTTTCACAGAACTGCAGCACATTCATGACTTTGTCCTCCTTGGATTTTTTTCGAAGTTTAGTTTTGGCCTGATAACGGCAAACTATGTGCAGAGATTTAGTCAGGTTCTGTGACGAGAATCACACCGTCCTGTGACATTTGGCAGCGAAATGGAAAGAAAACCTGTAATATAATTGATTCAGGAGATAGAGCCGGAAGGAGATAATAAGCATGGCTGATTTTAATAAACAACAAATGATTGCCGAATTTAAAAAACAATTTGGTTTTGTGCCTCCCTGCAGTATGGGTGCAGGCGATTTGGGCGAAGATATGCAAAAAATCATTAGCGAATACCATCACATTATTTGGGGCGAGGGTGTTATTCCCCTGAAGTACCGTTACTTGATGGCACTGGCTACCGCCGTTTACGGCGATGATGATGTCCGCGCCAAGCTGGAACTGTTAAAAGCCCTGAATCATGGAGCTACCCGGGAAGAAGTTATTGAAGTGTTTCGGCAGCAAGTGTGGATGAAAGGTGCTCACACTATTGTCAAACTTAGCCCATTGATTAAATTTATGGATACCATCTATGAAAAAGCCCAGCATAACGGTGAACCGGGCAGTCACTAATTCCTGAGACTAACCTGCTTAATACTCTCAGTTTCTATAAGCGGGAGTTTGGGCGGCACCCCTGGTGAAACATATTATGAAAAAATAAAGGAGGTGGCAGCCATGCTGCCCAAAGGAGCAAACTTACAGAAAATCAGGGAAGGAAAACGAACCTATGCGATAACTCCCCATTTACCCGGCGGTTTTATCAAGCCGGAAGTCATGCAAAAGTATGTGGATGTTTCGAAAAAATATGGCGGAATCATGAAGTTGACCTCGGCCCAGCGCATTATGATTACCGGATTAAAGGCCGAAGATATTGAAGCTATCTGGGAAGATCTTGGTATGCAGCCGGCCCTGGGTTTTGCCAACTGCGTGCGCAGTGTTAAGATTTGCCCAGGCAATGCTTTCTGCAAGCGGGGTAAACAAGACAGTATTAAACTCGGCCTGGAACTTGATAAACGGTATATCAAAAAAGAAATGCCCAGCCGGATTAAATTGGGGGTGTCGGCCTGCCCTAACTCCTGTGCGGAGTCTTATGTCAAGGATGTCGGTGTCATTGGCACCGATGCAGGCTGGGATATCTACGTCGGCGGCAGCGCCGGGGCGCATCCCCGGCTGGCCGATAAGCTTATTGAAGGACTCAATTATGACGACACCCTGCGGATTATTGAGATAGTTATGCGCTATTATCAAAAACATGCCGATATTGAGCGTATCGGACAATTTATTGACCGCATCGGCTGGGAAAAATTCAAGACCGATATTCTGGCAGAGTTCTATGGTGAAAAAAGTGCGGTTGTCGAGCCGAAGGTACCACAAACCGAGGCAGGAGAAAAGATTGTGCCCCTGCCGGGCGGGCTTACCGAAGGCAGCCTGGTATTTGGCGATGCCATTACCGCCGACAGTGTCATCAGCGATATTATCCGGGTTTATCCGCAAACCGTCCCGGTATTCCGCTCTTTCGGCATGGGATGCTTAGGTTGCCCGTCTTCAGCCGGTGAACCTGTTACCCAGGCTGCGGAAATTCACGGTCTTAACCTGAAAGAGTTGCTGGCCGCCTTAAATAAAGTCGTTCCGGCCAACAAATAAAGGAGGATAACAACAATGAGCGCTTTTTTAGCACCCATCCATTACTGGTTGTATAACAAAATTCGCCATGTCATTGAACGGGAACAAAGAATTTTTGCCGAAGCCGACAGCCTGTGCGGCGCCACCGCCGAGGAGGCCCGTTCCCAGGCCTGGCAAAGCTATGGGGAACCACTGCCAGATGCCGACCTGCAGGAGTATATTGATCAAAGCAATATTCATGGCTGGCTGCAGCGGCAGATTAATATTGCAGAAAGCCGGGAGGCTGCTTTTGTCCAGGCGCTGGTTGATAACTGCGGTGACGCGGCCATTGATGTAGCGCGCAAGGCGTTTGGCGAACATGGCGCGCATTGCGCCCGGCACGCCGCCGCCCAGGGTAAGTACGAGACGGCTACCGCCCCTGGTATTTACAAAGCCATAAATGATTATTATCTAAATGGTATGCCTTGCGATCAGGCAGATGCTATTATTGAAAACGCCGCTGACAAGATGGTGTGGGAAAGTGCGGTTTGCCTGCAGGAACCCAATTGGAAGCGGGCCGGGGCGGATGGCCAAACCATGAAAAAACTTTATAACGAATGGCTTACCACTTTTGTCAATACGCTTAATCCCGGATTTTCCTTTCGGCAAACGACTGACGCCAAGGCAGGCGGTACTGCTAATCGATACGAAATCACCAGGATATAGGCTGTAAGAGCCGTAGTATGTAAACTACGGCTTTTCCCTATTTCCAAAACTGGCGGCTTATGCTATAATCTTGTCTTGTATTGTCAACATAATATCGCAGCAGGGGAGGATGATTAGATGTATAAAATAGTCGAAAAACGGCAGTTGGCACCACAGATTTACTTGATGGATGTGGAAGCACCCCGGGTGGCTAAATCAGCCAAACCAGGCCAGTTTATTATTGTAAAGACGGACGAGAAAGGTGAGAGGATTCCGCTTACCATTTGCGATTATGATACTGTTAAGGGAACGGTTACAATTGTATTCCAGACATTAGGTAAATCAACCCTGGAAATGGCTGATTACCAGGCTGGTGATTATTTTACCGATTTTGCCGGACCGCTGGGTGAGGCCTCTGAGTTTATTTCTGAGGAAATTGAGGCCTTAAAACAGCAGAAAATTATTTTTGTTGCCGGTGGTGTGGGAACCGCCCCGGTTTATCCGCAGGTAAAATGGCTGCAGCAGCAGGGGGTTCAGGTTGACGTAATCATCGGGGCGCGCAACAAGGAAATGGTCATTTTGGAAGAAGAGCTGAAAGCTCTGAGCGCCAGGGTATATGTTACCACCGATGATGGATCTTACAGCCGGAAAGGCCTGGTTACCGATGTGTTAAAAGAGCTTATTGACAATGGCACCCGGTATGACCATGTTATTGCCATTGGTCCAATGATTATGATGAAGTTTGTAGCCAAGCTGACCAAGGAGTATGCTATCAAGACAACTATCAGCTTGAATCCGATTATGGTTGACGGCACCGGTATGTGTGGCGCCTGCCGTGTTTCGGTAGGTGACGAAATCAAATTTGCCTGTGTTGACGGCCCGGAATTTGACGGCCATTTGGTCGACTTTGACGAAGCTATGCGTCGCCAGGCTATGTACAAAACTGAAGAAGGCCGGGAGATGCTGGCAATGGAAAAAGGCAGCCACACCGGCGGTTGTTGTGGAGGGCATAACTAATGAGCAAAGCAGCTAGAGTACCAGTACGTGAACAATGTCCCAAACAACGTGTTACCAATTTTGATGAAGTATGCCTGGGCTATTCGCTGGAGGAAGCCGTTGCGGAAGCCAACCGCTGCCTGAATTGCAAAAACGCCAAATGTGTTGGCGATTGCCCTGTAGCAATAAATATTCCGGAATTTGTCAGCCATGTTAAAAAAGGCGAAATTGCCGAAGCTGCCAAAGTGATTGCCCAGGCCAGTGCTCTGCCTGCTGTCTGCGGCCGCGTATGTCCGCAGGAAACCCAGTGTGAGGGCAAGTGTATTCTGGGAATTAAGGGTGAAGCTGTGGCCATTGGCAAACTGGAGCGGTTTGTGGCCGACTGGGCCCGGGAAAATCAGATAACGGCGGCGGAAGCGGCACCGAAAAACGGCAAGAAAGTAGCCGTAATCGGCAGTGGTCCTGCCGGACTGACCTGTGCCGGCGACTTGGCCCTTAAAGGCTATGAAGTCACCATCTTTGAAGCGCTGCACGAACCAGGCGGCGTATTGGTTTATGGTATCCCGGAATTCCGGCTGCCGAAAGAAACCGTGGTTAAAGCCGAGATCGAGAACCTCAAAAAACTGGGTGTTGCGATTGAGACTAACGTGGTTATTGGTAAAACAGTCACCATTGATGAACTATTGAATGAAGAAGGCTTTGATGCCGTATTTATTGGGTCAGGCGCCGGCTTGCCGAAGTTTATGGGAATTGCCGGTGAAAACGCCAACGGCGTATTCTCTGCCAATGAGTTTTTAACCCGTAACAATCTGATGAAGGCTTTTAAAGAAGACTATTCAACACCCATCAAGGTGGGTAAAAAAGTCGCTGTAGTTGGCGGTGGCAACGTAGCTATGGATGCCGCCAGAACAGCCGCCCGCCTGGGTGCGGAAACTCATATTGTTTATCGCCGGTCGGAAGCCGAACTGCCTGCCCGGGTTGAGGAAGTGCATCATGCCAAAGAAGAAGGGGTAATTTTTGATGTGCTGACCAATCCGACAGAGATTCTGGTGGATGAAAAAGGCTGGGTGACCGGTCTGAAGTGCGTTAAAATGGAACTGGGTGAACCGGATGCCGGTGGCCGGAGAAAACCGGTGGTTGTAGCTGACTCCGAGTTTGTTATGGAAGTGGATACGGTCATCATGTCTCTCGGCACTTCGCCTAATCCGCTCATTTCCTCGACTACCCAGGGACTGGAAATCAATAAATGGCAATGCATTGTCGCCGATGAGGAAACCGGTTTAACCAGCCGCGAACGTGTTTACGCCGGCGGTGATGCCGTTACCGGCGCAGCCACAGTCATTCTGGCCATGGGCGCAGGCAAAAAAGCCGCAGCCGCCATTGATGAAATGCTTATGTCTTCGAAATAACATGTCAATATAGCTAGAACCGCCCCATGCCGGCAGGCAGAGGGCGGTTTTATATTTAGACTCACAGTTTATACAGGAGATACAAGCCTGCTAAGATCAGCGGCTGATGTACAAGGTAAACCGGCAAAGAATGGCGCCCGAGCCAGCCTAGCCAGCCGGCCGGGCGGTACAAAGCGGCCCCAGGCCACAGCGGCTGTTTTGCCGGATATAAGAGTTTGCCTGCTGCCAGGCCATAGAGGACTATGCCCAGCCAGGGGAATATGGGGTAATAATCAAGCGAGGCAAAGCCGGGAGGCGTGATGCCCAAAGGGATAAACCAGGGCAGCGGCGGTGTCAGGGTAATGGCTAGTTTTCCTGCTATGATGCAGACTGTTCCGGCCACTGCCAGTGTCAGGGCGCTATACTGTTTCAGCCAGGGGGCCAGCAGCATGGCGCTGCCCAGCAGATGCAAAATGCCAAACCGGATATATTCTGCCGGCTGGAGAAGGTAGGTGACTGCCGTAATAATCAGGCCGGTGCCCAGTACTTTGAGTCCGCGCTGCAGTGAATTACGGCTAAGCGTACAGCTTATTCCCGATACCAGCATAAACAGTACTGCCGCAGCTTTGCCCTGGTAATACCAAAACCCATTCAGATAATCAACCGGCCAGTGGTAAAAATAGGCCAGGTCAAACACGATATGAAAAATGATCATTAGCAGGATAGCGATTCCACGCAGTAAATCTATTTCGGCCAGTCGGGCGGTTGGCTGGGGCAAGACGGGTGGCCTCCTTATGGCAGGAAACGGAGTTTCCCGGCGATGCTTTGTCATTACTTTAACAATAAAATACAATTCGCATTACGTCAAGTGACCCTGTTTCAGCACTATATTAATTTCACAAATCCGGTAACTTTTTGTGCTATTTGTGACACAATATAATAAATAATAGTAATACTGTTAGCAGGAATACCCTTCGGCAAAGGGAATTATAGTAGCAGATGGAGGCTCTGGCCCACCTATATGGGTCAGAGCCTATTGACGGCAGGAGACGATCGCATGAAAGAAATCTATATAATCTTATTCTCAGTCCTGCTGGGGGCTGTTGGGCAGATTGCCTTTAAATACGGCGCCACCCATATTCCTGAAACAGGTTCGATTACGGAAAAAATCATAGCTGCCTGGCCGATTATCGGTGGTCTGTTTCTCTATGGCCTAAGTACCCTGTTCTGGATTTATGCCTTGCGCACTGTCGAGCTAAGCTACGCTTATCCGCTGATTAGCCTGGGCTATGTACTGGTGTTTGCCGCCTCTTATTTTCTGTTTCAGGAATCGATCAGTCCTCTCCGGCTGGGTGGTTTGGTATTAATTATCAGTGGTATTGTCCTCGTTGCTAAGTCATAGCAGTAAGTGCTAAATTAACCGAATCTTAACATTTTTTTACAGTTAGTTAACAAAAGGCGCGGTTATGTGCTATAATCAGTTTGAATTCGACAATTTTTAAGGAGGCTATTATGGGATTTGGCTTAAAGCCCCGTGAAGAAAAGTTTTATGGCTATTTATTAGAAAACACGCAACTAATCCGGGATGCGGCCGATGTGTTACAAGAAGCGATAAACCGGGATGGTGACTTATCCGAATTAATGGTTCGGATTGACGAGCTGGAAAAAAAAGCTGACGTCAATACGGCCAAAATTGTCGGTTTATTACACAAAACCTTTATTACGCCGCTTGACCGTGAAGACATCTACAGTATTGCTCACAAGCTTGATGATGTCATTGACTGTATTCAAGGTACCATTGAACGTATGGAGTTATATAATGCCGGTACCGCATCCGATGGAGCCAGGGAACTTGCTGTGCTTGTAGGCAAAAGTGTCAAACAGATTGACAAGGCGTTTACCCATTTACCTGAGATAAAAAAACAAAAAGAGAAGCTGGAAGAGCGCTGTGCCCGGATTATTGAGTATGAAGCTATGGGTGACAGGCTGTACCGTCAGGAAATGGCCAAATTGTTCAGAGAATGCAAGGATCCGATTGAAATTATTAAATGGAAAGAAATTTTGCTGCATTTGGAAGAAACCTTGGATATCAGTGAGGATATTGCGAATTTGCTAAAGGGAGTCATCGTAAAATATGCCTGATCTGACGTTGCTCTATGTTGTGGTATTTTTTGCGCTGGCATTTGATTACATCAATGGTTTTCATGATACTGCCAATGCCATTGCCACTTCGGTATCTACCCGCGCTTTGGAACCACAGTATGCCGTTATGCTGGCGGCGGTGCTAAACTTTGCCGGGGCACTCTACAGCACAGGTGTGGCGAAGACCATTGGCGGCGATCTTGTTAAATCGGCATCCTTAGTCAGTCAGCCTGTGATCATATCGGCGTTGATTGGTGCTATTGTCTGGAATCTGATTACCTGGTGGCTGGGTATTCCCAGCAGTTCCTCGCACGCGCTTGTCGGCGGCGTTTTGGGAGCCGTGGTTGTCGGCGCAGGTTTTGAGGCCATTAACCTTATCGGGGTTGAGAGGATTTTCCTGTCCCTGGTACTGTCACCGCTCATTGCCATGGCTGGCGGCTATATCATTATGATTGCCCTGCTGTGGATGTTTGGCAGACAGGAGCCGGGTAAGTTAAATTCAGGCTTTAAGAAGATGCAGTTGTTGTCTGCCAGCATGATGTCGTTTTCGCATGGTTCTAATGATGCGCAAAAGGCTATGGGCATTATTACCCTGGCGCTGTTAAGCTCAGGGCAGATAGCGACACTGGAAGTGCCCTTTTGGGTAAAACTGTCCTGTGCCACGGCAATGGCTTTAGGTACGGCAGCCGGCGGCTGGAAAATCATCAAAACTATGGGCGGGAAAATTTTTAAGCTTGAGCCTATTAGCGGCTTTGCTGCTGATTTGAATTCATCACTTGTTATTTTTGCGGCTACCAATCTTCACCTGCCTGTCAGCACTACCCATGTGGTATCAGGCTCAATTATGGGTGTGGGTTCTTCCAAACGGATTTCCGCTGTGCGCTGGGGTGTGGCTCAGCAAATGTTATTTGCCTGGGTATTGACCATTCCTTTTAGTGCCGTCACCAGTGCTCTGATGTATAAAATACTAAAACTATTTATGTAGCAATAATATGAATATATAGGCTTTTACGATGGCAGCTCAAGGCGCAAGCACAGGGCTGCTTTTCTTTTAATCTGACAGAACACATAAGTTCTGTGAGCCACTGAGGTCTTATAAAACAAAAGGTGCCGGTACAGGGCGGCGCTGACGGTTGTAAGGACCGCAGCCGGCAATTCTTGCTTATCACCTTGCTATTCATTTATCAACTCAATTATAATAGTAATAATATCTTGCCGTGTTTTTCATGATATTTCAGGGACAGGGGGCAGGTACTGCTCCTGACTGTAATAATAAGGAGGTATGTGTTTTGAGCACCGTTCGCCGTATATTTGTTGAAAAGAAACCGGGTTTTGCCGTAGAAGCGGAAGGCGTCTACTCTGATTTGAAACACCATCTGGGGATAACCGGTTTGACCGGAGTGCGTATTCTGCATCGCTATGATATCAGCGGGATAAGCGACTCTGAATTTGAGTCGTCACTTTATACCATATTCTCCGAACCGCCGGTGGATTTTCTCTACCGGGAAGAAATGCCTGTTCCTGCCGGGGTCAGGGTGTTGGCTATGGAATATTTGCCAGGTCAATACGACCAGCGTGCCGATTGGGCCGCCCAGTCGGTGCAAATTCTCACGCAAAAGGAACGTCCCGACATTCGTACTGCCAAAATACTGGTATTGGAAGGGGAACTTTCCGACGCTGAGCTTGCTAAAATCAAGGATTACTGTATTAACCCCATCGAAGCCCGGGAAGCGCTGCTGGAGAAACCGGCAACCCTGGGGCTGCCAACCGAGACTCCGCCCGATGTTGCGGTACTCAACGGGTTTATTGGGTTGTCACAGGCGGAACTGGTCCGGTTTTTAGCAGAGCGGGGTCTGGCGATGAGTCTGGAGGATTTGGCTTTCTGTCAGGCTTATTTCCGCGATACGGAAAAGCGTGAGCCAACGATTACGGAAATAAAAGTTATTGATACCTATTGGTCTGATCATTGCCGGCATACCACCTTCCACACCAGGATTGAAGCGGTGGAAATTGAAGACGGGCGGTTCAGCCGTCCGGTGGCTGCCGCCTGGCAGGGGTACCGGCAAGCCCGGCAATATATATATGGTGACAAGGCTGCCGGGCGTGATATCAATCTTATGGATATTGCCACCACTGCCATGAAAGAGCTAAAGAAGCAGGGGCAGCTTGCCGATTTGGACGAATCCGAGGAAATTAACGCCTGCAGCATTGTGGTACAAGCCGATGTTGACGGCAGGACCGAGGACTGGCTGGTGATGTTTAAAAATGAAACCCATAACCACCCGACAGAAATCGAACCCTTTGGCGGAGCGGCTACCTGTCTGGGCGGCTGCATCCGTGACCCGCTGTCAGGCCGTTCTTATGTGTATCAGGCCATGCGTGTTACCGGCAGCGGTGACCCCCGTGTCCCGCTGGCTTCCACCTTGCCTGGCAAATTACCGCAGCGCAGGATTACTACCGGCGCCGCGGCCGGTTACAGCTCATACGGCAACCAAATTGGCCTGGCAACAGGCCAGGTGGCTGAAATCTATGATCCCGGCTATATTGCCAAACGCCTGGAGATTGGCGCTGTTATGGCGGCCGCACCGAAAGAGAATGTCATCAGGACAGTGCCGGCGGCCGGGGATGTTGTTATTTTGGTCGGCGGACGGACCGGACGCGACGGCTGCGGTGGTGCGACAGGCTCCTCTAAGGCCCATACGGAAGAATCGCTGGAGAATTGCGGTGCCGAGGTACAAAAAGGCAATCCGCCGACAGAACGGAAAATTCAGCGGCTGTTTCGCCAGCCGGCAGTCAGCACCATGATTAAACGCTGCAACGATTTTGGCGCCGGCGGCGTTTCGGTAGCCATTGGCGAATTGACAGATGGTGTAATTATTACCTTAGATGCTGTTCCCAAAAAATACGAAGGTCTTGATGGCACCGAGCTGGCTATTTCCGAATCACAGGAGCGGATGGCGGTAGTTGTTGCCGCGGCCGATGCCCAAAGGTTCATCGATTATGCCGATCGGGAAAATCTGGAAGCTACGCTTGTGGCAAAAGTGTCTGACGATCAGCGCCTGACGATGCTGTGGCGCGGCAAGCCGATCGTGAGCCTCAGCCGCGAGTTCTTGAATACCAATGGTGTGAAACAACATACTGCCGTACGGGTGACGGCGCCGGCGCCCGAAAGTTATTTTGCCGGCCAGCCGGCGATTGGCGCTGCCGCAGCCGGCAAAGCGGCCTGGCTGAGCATGTTGCAGAATATTAATGTGGCAAGTCAAAAAGGACTTGTCGAACGCTTTGACAGCAGTATTGGCGCCGGCACGGTGCTGATGCCGTTCGGCGGCAAATATCAGGATACTCCCAGTGAAGGTATGGTTGCCAAACTGCCGGTGCTGTCAGGCGACACGACAACCGGCACTATTATGACCTACGGGTTCAATCCCGGCTTGTCGACCTGGAGCCCCTTCCATGGAGCTGTTTACGCAATTGTGGAAGCGGCAGCCAAGGTGGTGGCCGTAGGCGGCAATTTCCGTAACATTCGCCTGACCCTGCAGGAGTATTTCGAAAAGCTGGGCAAGGATCAGGTGAAATGGGGCAAGCCCTTCAGTGCGTTATTAGGCGCCTTTTACGCCCAGCAGCAACTGGGCATTCCGGCCATTGGCGGCAAGGATAGTATGTCCGGTTCCTTCAACGAGCTTACGGTGCCGCCAACCCTGGTGGCCTTTGCGGTAACAACGGTTGATACCGGCAAGGTAATCTCCCAGGAGTTTAAACAGGCCGGCAGCCAGGTGGTACTTATCCGCTCGCAGCGCGGGCAGGACGAATTGCCTGACTTTGCCGCTTTGACCCTGGCCTATGACCGGGTGCATCAGCTTATCCAGGCAGACCGGGTTTTGGCAGCTCACACCGTTAAAATCGGCGGTCTGGCCGAAGCGGTCACCAAGATGTCCTTTGGCAACCGCATCGGTGTTGACCTTATGGCTGCGGTCAAACCAGACATGCTGTTTGCTCCCGAGTATGGTTCGTTCATCCTTGAATTACCGGCTGAGACAGAGCTTGAACAAGCGCTTGGCGGTATTCCTTATGAGCTTGTTGGCCGGACAACCTCGCGGCCGGTTATTAGCTGGAACGACCTGGAGCTTACTGTGGAAGAAGCCCTGGAGGCTTGGCAGGCACCGCTGGAAACCGTCTTTCCTACCTGTCCGGGTCCGATTGGCGGACAACCGCAGGCCTTTACCGCCTATACCAGGCGCAACAGCCGCCGGCCGGCGGTCAGTGTGGCCAGACCCCGGGTGCTTATTCCGGTATTTCCCGGCACAAACTGCGAATATGATACCGCCAAGGCCTTTGAACAAGCCGGAGCGGTTGCTCAAACCCTGGTAATCCGCAATTTGACCTCTGCCCATATTGAAGAATCTATCACGGCTTTGGCCCGGGAAATTGCCGCTGCGCAGATTGTTATGCTGCCAGGCGGCTTCAGCGCCGGCGACGAGCCTGACGGTTCCGGCAAATTTATTGCCACCATGTTCCGCAATCCCCGGGTAAAAGAGGCTGTTACCGAGCTGCTGCAGCACCGTGACGGCCTGATGCTGGGCATCTGCAACGGCTTCCAGGCATTAATCAAGCTCGGACTGGTTCCTTATGGCGAAATCCGCAATCTGACCGAAACTAGTCCGACCCTGACTTTTAATAAAATAGGCCGCCATATTTCGTGTATGGTCAATACCAAGGTGGTTTCCACCCTGTCACCCTGGCTGAGCTGTGTTGAGGCCGGTGAAGTGTTTACCATTCCGGCTTCCCATGGGGAGGGGCGCTTTTACGCCACCGCTGAGGAGATTGAGCAGCTAGCCAGGGGCGGCCAGATTGCCACCCAGTATGTCGATTTTGCGGGACAGCCCACCTATGATGTCCGGTTTAATCCTAACGGTTCGTTTCACGCTATCGAAGCCATTACCAGTCCGGATGGGCGGGTACTGGGGAAAATGGGGCACTCCGAACGTATCGGCCGGCATGTTGCGGCCAATATACCGGGCAATAAAGACCAGCAATTATTTTACGCCGGTGTGCGATATTTTAAATAAAGAGAAAATAAGCAGGAAAACTTCTTACTGTTGACTAATTATTATTTACAATAATTGTCGGACGGAGGGAGAATGTGTCGACTGCGAAACGCTGCCAGTTGGTTGTTTGTGTACTGTTGTTGCTCATCATTCCGGCAGTATCAGGCTGTTTTGGCCAGCAGACGTATAAGATCGGCTTTGTCGGCGGGTTGACCGGCCGGTATTCTGATCTTGGTGTTGCCGGACGCAATGGGGTTACTTTGGCTATCGAGGAAATTAACAAGGCCGGCGGTATTCACGGCAGGCCGGTTGAGCTTATTGTCAGAGATGATAAAAACGATCCTGCCGTTGTCCGGGCTGTTGATGAAGAGCTGATTGATGCCGGTGTACGCATTCTTATCGGGCATATGACCAGTGCTGCGGCAGTGGCTTCCCTGCCGGTCAGCGCCGGCGGCAAGGCGCTTATTGTTACGCCTACCGCTACGGCAGATAGCCTGAGAGGCAATGATGACATGCTGATTACCATTATGTCACCCCTTAAGCTTATGGCCCAGGTGCAGGCGGCCTATGCCGTACAGGAACTGGGGCTTAAGCGGCTGGTTATCATCGGTGACAGCTCCAATCCCGAATATGCCCGGAACTGGGCAGAGGTGTTTACCGCTTATTTTGAAAGCTTTGGCGGTAAGGTTGTTGCGACACTGCCTTTTGCTTCAGGCAGCGGTGTCGAGTACGAGAGTTTAGCGCAAACGGCGGCAGGCTACCGGCCGGAGGGGATTCTCCTGGTAGCCGGTGCGGTCGATGCCGCAGTAATGAGCCAATGGTTGAGAAAAAGGCAGCCTGACGTACCCATATTTTCCAGCAGCTGGGCTATGACCAATGATTTTATTCATCATGGCGGTCAGGCTGTGGAAGGGATTGTATTTAGCAGTACCTATAGTCCTGACAATCATAACCCGGCTTATGTCCGGTTTGCCCACAAATACCGGGAGCGGTTTGGCAGCTGGCCCAACTATGCCGCTGCTCATAGCTATGAAGCGGCGCAGCTGGTATTAACAGGAATAAATAAGGCGGGCAATGATCAGGCGCTTGCTGTTAAACAAGCCATTATCGGTCAGCAGCAATTCACGGGATTATGGGATGACTACCTGATTAATGCTGCCGGCGATGCCAGCCGTGTCTGCCGGTTAGTAATTGTAACAAATGGTCAGTTTGTCACATTGGACAAAAAGTGAGTCGGTGGCATATGAGCAAAATTACAGGCAGTCTCAAAGGTGTTATGACCTTTAACTTCATAATCGCGGTTGCTCTGCCTATTCTGGTAATTAGTATTATTACCGTTACACTTCTGTCCAGAAGTATGGGAGAGCAGGTAGTCCGGCATAATATCCATTTGGCGCGCAGTTTGATTGCCAGTACGGAGGATTTTCTGGCAACAGCCGGCATGGTAATGCAGGAAGCGGCGCTTATGCTGGAGACAGGCGGGCTTGATAACCGTCAAAGGCAATATTATCTGGATACCCTGGTCGCCAGTCACAGCTATTTTGAGACTGTGTATGTGCTCAATGCCAAAGGACAGTCTGTGATGGTTGCACCTTATCATGCCAGTTATGCAACCCTGGATATGTCAAGACAACCGTTTTTTCAGATTACCCAGCAAGCTGATTCCACGTATTGGTCGGCTACCTTTATCTCCCAGCATACAGGCCAGCCGACTCTGACGGTGACTAGGCCGATGGCTGACGGCATGCTTGTGGGCTATGTCAATCTAAGCAAATTAAATGAAATTGTGGCCAAAAATGATACCAATACCAAGGGCAGCTGGGCGGCCATTCTTGATCATGAGGGCACTTTTATTGGACACTCTGACCAGAGTCAGGTATACCAGCGCAGCAATATTGGTGACCGGGAGATTATTCATGATGCATTAGCCTGTGAGGACGGTACAATCCATGTCAAATACGGACAGCAGGAATACCTCCTTACGGCAGGAATGGTGAAGCCGACCGGCTGGCCGCTGATTGTAATCCAGCAGACCGAGGTTGCCTTTGCACCGGTGCACAGAACCCGGAACATCTTTGTCATTGGCGCTGCTTTGGCTCTGGTGCTGGCAGGCATTATTGCCATGGCCAATTTGAAAAAAATCTTTAAACCGCTCAATGAATTCACTGCCGAAGCCAGGCAGGTAGCTTCAGGCAATTACAATTTGCCGCTTAAGGCTTATGAATATACCGAGTTTACTGCTCTGTCAGAACATTTTCATGCGATGACCGAGGCCGTGCGCCGGCGCGAAGCTGAATTGACCAAATATGCGCAGACGCTGGAACGGAGCAACCGGGAATTGGATCAGTTTGCCTATGTTGTTTCCCATGATCTTAAGGCGCCGCTGCGAGCCATCGACAATTTGTCACAATGGATTGCGGAAGACCTTGCCGGTACCTTGGATGCCGATATCCGGCACAAGCTGGAGCTTTTGCGCGGACGGGTACAGCGCATGGCTAATTTGATCGAAGATATCCTGGAATATTCCCGCATCGGCAGGGTGAAGACAGAGGTTAAGCCGGTTAACGTTCAGCACTTGCTGGCCGAAGTGATCGAAGAGGTAGCGCTGCCTGACGGCTTTCACATTTTGATCGGACCGGATATGCCGGTAATCAAGACCGAACGGATTCGGCTCAAGCAGGTGTTTGCCAATCTTATCGGTAATGCCGTTAATCATCACAACCGGCCGGATGGCCAGATACTGGTAACTGTTGCCAGGACAGACGGCGGCTTTGCCTTTAGTGTGGCTGATAACGGGCCTGGCATTGCTCCGGAATATCACCGCAAAATTTTTGAAATGTTTCAGACCCTGCAGCCGTGCACTACTTTGAAAAGTACCGGCATCGGCTTGGCTTTGGTTAAAAAGATTGTTGAGAACCAGGGGGGCCGGATTGAGCTACTATCGGTGGCAGGACAAGGGGCGAAGTTTATCTTTACATGGCCGGAACGGTTAGAGGAGGAGTAGTGGTTTATGTATAATATTGCTCATATTGGCGTAGTCGTCAAAGATGCCGACAAATCACTGGAATTCTATACAACGGTATTAGGCTGCACCCGGGAAGAAAGCTACCAGGATGAGCGTATTCGCCTGGAGTTTATTAAGGCAGGCCAGCAGACCATCGAGCTTATTCAGTACAAAGAGGATGCTGTCAGTGACCGTGGTCCGGGGATTATTGATCATATTGCCTTCCTGGTCAACGACCTGGAGGCCGAGCTTGCTAAATTGCGGCAGCAGCAGGTCAGGCTGCTGCTCGATCAGCCCAAAATATCGGGCAATAAAAAGCTGATGTTTTTCAGCGGCCCTGACGGAGAACGCCTGGAGTTTATCCAAAAGTTATAAAGCACTGAAACTCGGCTTGTGGATGACGGCACCCTATAGTACGCGCTGCAAACAAAACAAGGACGGTTCTTGACTGGCAGACAAGCTGCAGCAGTAAGAACTGTCCTTATATCTATGGCTTACGGCGTATTAGCCTAAGCCTATGCCGGGAGGATGCTTGGGGGCGTTTTCCCCCAGCGGGCATTTCTCCAGGCCGCACTCATCGCTGAAATCACATTCGATTTCAGCCACCTGATAATGGGGTACCGCCTCGCCGGGAATACGGGTCTCCCGGTAAATCGCAATAATGGTATGGCGTTTCGCCAGATAAGGGCAATCGCCGGACAGCAAGGTGGGCGCGCGTTTACTCATATCTTCACCTCTTTTTAAGTATAGTACTTGCCTGTGTCTGCTATATTTTTTACCTGGGGAATATATCGCAGCATGTTGACGGCTTTCTTCGTGGATACTATATATGTTGCGTGGAAGCAGTGACTGGAATATAATAAAATGCGTTAACAATTACTCAGCCTATGTTGACAAAACAGATCAGGTTGATCATAAATAGGGGGAATTCGTATTAACTTCCAGAAGATCACTTTGGCGCAAAAGCCTTTTTTTGATAAATGCTTTACGCAGCGCCGTTATGAGAATGCTCATTTTAATTTTACTAATTTATTTATGTGGCGCAATATCTATTCGATTAGGTGGGCAGAGCAGGACGGGTACCTGATTCTTCAAGCTGAATATGACAATCACCGGTTTATGCTTCAGCCAATAGGTCCTGACCAGGGCGTGGAAGCTGTGCTGGAAAAAATGGCTGCCTACTGTGCGGCAGAGAGCCGGCCCTTTGTCCTGCGGGGCGTCGAAAAGTTTATGGTCGACATTATTGAGAAATGGCGGCCCGGCCAGTTTACGCTTACCAGTGAACGCGACAATTTTGACTATGTTTATAATAGCAAGGATTTGATTGAATTAAAAGGCCGCAAATACCATGGCAAGAAAAATCATATCAATAGTTTTTACCGCAATTACAGTAATTACCAGTACTTTCCTCTGACTGCAGAATGGGCGCCCAAATGTATTGAGAGTGAAATGGAATGGTGTAAGAAAAAAGGCTGTGACGAGGATGCTCATTTGCGCGGTGAGCGGGATGCTGTTATTGAGGTGCTTACCCATTGGGATGAGCTTAAGCTGACCGGCGGCCTGCTGCTTATCAGCGGTAAAGTCGAGGCTTTTACCTTTGGCGAGCAGCTTAACAGTGATACTGCGGTTATCCATGTGGAAAAGGCAAACCCCGACATTCGCGGTGTTTATCCGGTTATCAACCAGAAGTTCTGTGCAACTGCCTGGCAGCACCTTAGCTTTATTAACCGGGAAGAAGATATGGGCATCGAAGGCTTGCGCAAGGCCAAAGAATCCTATTATCCGGTGAAAATGACTGAGAAATTCAATATAGTATTTTAAAAAAGCCTAAAAACTTATACTTTTTGTCTTGGTGTGGTATAATTCTTTCAAGGTAAAGCCTATATTTTTTAGCTGTGAGGAGAAGGACAGGCAAGATGGAAATTAAATCAATTAAAAAACTAAAACTCTATGGGTTTAATAATCTCACCAAATCACTGAGCTTTAATATGTACGACATCTGCTATGCGAAAACTCCCCAGCACCGCCATTCCTACATCGAGTATATTGATGAAGAATACAGTGCCGAGCGTTTGACCAATATTCTCACCGAAGTAGCTAATATGATTGGTGCCAACATCTTAAATATTGCCAAACAGGACTATGACCCGCAAGGGGCCAGTGTCACCATGCTGATTTCAGAGGAAGCTGTCCACCAGCCGGGGGCCATTTTTACCAGTGAGGAATGCGGGGAGTGCGAGCTCAATGAACCCATGCCTGATGCGGTGGTCTGCCATTTGGACAAAAGCCATATTACCGTTCATACCTATCCGGAGAGCCATCCGGACGAAGGTATCAGTACTTTTCGTGCCGACATTGACGTATCGACCTGTGGTCATATTTCACCACTTAAGGCCCTGAACTTCCTCATTAATACCTTTCGCCCGGACATCGCCGTTATGGATTACCGGGTGCGTGGTTTTACCCGGGATGTTAACGGTAAAAAGTTTTTTATCGACCATAAGATCAACTCGATTCAAAACTATATTTCCGGCGACAATCGCGATATGTACCAGATGATTGATGTGAATGTATATCAGGAAAACATTTTTCACACCAAGATGCTCCTGAAAGAATTTGATTTGGATAACTATTTATTCGGTACCGCCAAAAAAGAATTGCAGGCCGGCGAGAAAAAGAAAATCAAGCAGCGCCTGAAAAAAGAAATGGCCGAAATTTTTTACGGAAAAAATATTCCTAAAGTTCATTTAAAGATGTAACATGAAAATCCCCCATTTGGGGGATTTTATTTTTATGAAACTATTGCTGCAGCCGCTGCCTGTGCGGATTTTTCACTGGATTATGGTTTTGGCCGTAATGTATTTGGTAATAACCGGCCTATACCTGCATGAGCCCTGGTCCGGCCTGAAGTATGGCGTAGTGCGCAAGACCCATACGCTTGCCGGGATTATTCTTATGCTGAATTTGTTTGGACAAAGCTGTTATTACCTGTTTACCGGCAGGTACACGGAAGTACTGTTTATGCCGCGGGACTTTCCCAATCTGCGCAGCTTTTTTCGCTACGCGCTGTTTATCACCGAAAACCACCCCAATTACGGCCGTTATAATCCCGGCCAAAAGGCATTATTTACTGTCTGGGGTTTGCTGATTCTCCTTGCCGGTCTGGCCGCACTGCCTTTCTTTTTTCCCGGGCAGGAGTCCTGGCTCAGCAGACCGTTTGGCGGCCTTACAGGCATTCGGATTTTTTACTATCTGATAACCATGTTTTTTTTGGCCACCATGCCGCTGCATATAATGCTGGCCTTAACCGAAGACCCGGCCAGGCTGCAAGCCATGTTCTCCGGCTATGCGGACAAAGAACCAAAGCCGAAAACCAAGGGAAAATAGCCTTATTCGGCAGCCGCACTCCATGCCGGGCGGGGGTAATGACCTTGGTCCCGGCAAGGGTTTTCCGGTGTTTTGGCCAAAGACGACAATACCTGCCTCCCGGCATCCATGCCCTGAGCTCCGATTAACAGCAGCAGGTCGCCGGGCAGGGCATGCCTTAGTGCCAGTCTGATGGCGCCGGACAGGGAGCCGGTGTATGTATAATCGGTCTTAAGGGTATTCAGGGTTGTCAGGAAGGCCAGCTTTTCTTCAGCGGTAACGCTATCTGCCGGTCCAACCTGTTCATTACTGGCTGTAATAATTAATTCAAAAGGCAGTTTACGGCGCTGGCCGGTTAGTGCGGCCGCATTAGCCGCATTAATGGCGGTGCCGCGCTGACCGCGAATGGCATTGACAACAATCAGGCGGTTATAACGAAAAGAGGCCAGTGCGGCAAACACGGCATCAATACTGCCGGGGTTGAGGGCGGTATCATCTACAATCGTAAGCCCCTCTAAGTGGAAAATATTCATCCGCCGTTCAACACTCCGGAAACCAGCCAGCGCTGCCCCAATTGTCTCAGGTGCTAAGCCGTGGACCAGGGCTGCAATACCGGCCAGCAAAGCATTTTCGACATTATGCCGTCCAGGCAGAGCCAGGGTCATAGGATAACGGCCGGCAGGGAGCATTTGACCGTTACCGGCCTCAAGAGGCCTGTTTACCGTTACTGTGAAGGCGCTGCCATAAGTGGTCAGGTGGGTAATGCTGGCCGTAATGTCGGCAGGGCTGTCGATGGCAGCCGTAATTAGTTTGCCGGAAAAACGGCCGGCAATGGCTTGGCAGTAAGGATCAGCGATGTTGACGATGAGCGGCGTAGCAGTGCCAAGCAAGTCCAAAAACTTGGCTTTGGCTTCAAGATAGCTGGCAAAACTGCCATGAAAGTCCAGATGGTCAGCACACAGGTTGGTCAATATACCTGCTGAAAAGCGGACATTGGCCACCCGGTGCATATCGATCCCCTGGGCCGATACTTCCATCGCTGCATGGGTCACTTTGTTTTTAAGCATTTGTGCCAGGTAATGCTGAACACTGACTGCGTCGGGGGTTGTCAGCGTGCTGGGAAAAGAGTTTGTCCCGGTGTTGACCCGGATAGTGCCAATGAGACCTGTGGTAAGGCCTGCCTGGGTGAAGATATGTTCCAGCATACAGGCGATGGTAGTTTTGCCGTTAGAGCCGGTTATGCCTACCAAGTGTAATTTATCTGACGGGTTACCGTAAAAAAGGGATGCCAGCCGGGCAAGTGCCAATCTGGCATCCGGGACAGTAATTACGGGAAGTGTCAGTGACGGCAGCCGGGCGGGTGAATCGCTCACAATAACCAGTGCCCCCCGGGCAGCCGCTGCTGCGGCAAAGGCATTGCCATCGGTGATGCGGCCGACAATTGCCACAAAAATATAGCCTGGGCGTACCTTATCCGAGTGGCAGGTAATGCCGGTGGCTTGCATGATCCATTCGGCACAGGTTTGCATACCATTTCCTCCTTATCAGCAAAATATGCTACTCCAAGGTATTCACATTACCGGCAGGAGGTGAATTCTGATTAAAAAAAAAATTATGCTTTGGCTATTGCTGGCCGGCAGCCTGGCAGTTAACGCCGGTTGCGGGTTGAATGCCCCGGCGCCTAAGCCACAGGCCCCTTTGGTAGCCGATCAGGTGACGATAGAAGGGCAGCAGGTGGGCGGCATGTCGGCTGAAGCCGCCGGCAAGGTACTCACCACCCTGGCTAAAGCTAAAGATGTGCCTGCGGTCAACGCCGGGTTTGATGCAGTCAGTGGCGAAATTTTTCCCGAGCGTCCGGGGCAGCGGCTTAATGTGGCCGATACCTTACAGGCCTTGCTGGCCGCACCGGCCGGCAGCAAGGTTACGCCGGTGTATCAGCCGTTTTTGCCTGATATCACGGCAGCGGTGCTGGCCAACAGTCAGCAGCTGGGTACTTATACCACCCCGGTTCTGGACAAAAGTGCCGGCCGTTTGGTCAATCTTCGTCTGACAGGCAAATTAATTAATAATCAAATCATTGCAGCCGGCGAGGAGTTTTCCTTCAATGCGGCAACCGGGGAGCCTACTGCCGAACGGGGATTTCAACCGGCTACGGTATTTGCTGACAACGGCCGGAAGGAGCAGAGCCTGGGCGGCGGCATGTGCCAGGTATCCTCCACTCTGTATAATGCTGTTTTAGCCGCAAAGCTTAAGGTCACTGAACGGCACCCGCATTCCCAGCTGGTCAATTATGTACCGCCGGGTAAGGATGCCACAACCTACACCGACAAGGATTTCCGCTTTGTCAACACTACCCGCCGGCCAATTATTATCCGCGCCTTTGTCGGGACGGAAGCTTCCCGGCTAACGGTCGATGTATTGGCATTGCCTGACTGACGTATAAGCTGTGGTTATTCTGACATACTAACAATGAGGTGGGAGCGCATGAAAAACAAAAAAATTAATACCGCATTAGTCGCAGGAGTTTTATTACTATTTGTCGCGGGAGCGTATACACTACTCAAGCCTCCCGCCCAAAAACCCGCACCGGCACCAACTCCGCCGGCACCTGCCGAAAAGGCGCCGGCTGCACCAAAACCTATACCCGGTGTGCCGCCCTTTGAGGCCTCTAAATACCCCAAAGAACCGACAGTCCGGGTATATATTGCGGAAAAAGGCACAATTGAGACCATGAAACTGGAAAAGTATATCGAAGGGGTTATTGCCCAGGAGATGCAGCCCGATTGGCCGATGGAAGCCTTGGCCGCCCAGGCTATTGCCTCGCGGACACTGACCATCAGCGCTATGGAGGCAGGTACCATAAAAAGGCTGCACAATGCTGATGTCAGCACTTCCAAAGAAGAGTTGCAAGCCTTTGCGCCGCACAAAGTTAATGACAGTGTACGGCAGGCCGTAGCGCGGACACGCGGCGAGGTGCTGCTATATGCCGGCGGTCTGGTCAATGCCATTTACAGCTCTTGCAATGGACAGATCAGTGCCACCAGAGAAGAAAGCTTTCCGAAAGAAATTCCCCATGATACACCTTATTTTCAACCTGTTGCCGATAATTGCTTCAAATATGCTCCTAAAAACATACAATCCTGGACAGTAAAAATTCCGGCTTCCCAAGTGGCGTCTGCCATTGGCTATCGCGGCAATCCGGCAGATATCCGCATTCTGGAAAAGGGACCTTCAGGCCGCATTCTCTACATTGGCGCCGGTGACAAAAAGATGTACGGCTCTGATTTTCGCCGGGCTGTCGGCTATGACCGGCTTAAATCCACCCTGGTTACCGGGATGAATTACGAAGGCGGCAATTTCGTCTTTACCGGTTTGGGCTGGGGCAACGGCGTCGGTTTATGCCAATGGGGGGCTTATACCTTTGCGAAGGAAGGTAAACAGGCACAAGACATTATCAGGCACTACTATCCTGGAGCTGAGGTAAAAAAATTATGGCAGTGAGGATAACGTTTTTAAAAAAAACTTTATGAGAATTGCCAAAGAACGATGAATTTAATTTTTTATTCTGCATACATTAATTACGCGAGGTAGTATGGCGGCTACCTCCCGGGGACGGCGCCGCTTGTCTGGTACGCACGGACAGGCGGCGCGATTTATTTTCCAGTGCGTAGCGGCAGGGGGAATAGGCAGTTGCGTTGAATACTACAGGCAGCATTATTTGTTGATAATGGAGGGAGAACGCAATTGGCAGATTATAAAATTACCAAAGAGCTGGCAGACGAACTAACCAGGTTTGTGTATAATCAGACAGGTTATCACACCATTGTCTGTGACAGTAATGCCGTGATTATCGGGGATTCGGCCGGAACCAGACTGGGAATCACCCATAGCGGTGCGCAAAGAATTTTGCGCGGCGAGGTGGACGCCGTATTTGTCGGACCGGAGGATGTTGCGAAAAACCCTAACCTTAAAGAGGGGCAGAACTATCCGGTAGCCGTTGACGGTGTACGTTTAGGAACTTTCGGGATTGCCGGTAAACTGGAATATACCCAGCCTATTGCCAAGGTAGTAACCGCTTTGTTTAGTGCCAGGCTAAAGGCCATGGAAGATGCCGGCCAGGTACGGCTGGTAGCCGGCACCGTGTCGGAAAATGTTCAGCAGGCGGCGGCTGCTATTGAGGAAATGTCGGCCTCCGCGGAAGAAATGGCGGCCACAACCGAGAAAGTAGCCAAAATTTCTGATGAAGCGGTAACCAAGGTCAAAGAGACCAACAAAATTATTGACATGAGCCGCAGTATTGCCACGCAAACCAAACTTTTAAGCCTGAATGCCTCCATCGAAGCTGCCCGTGCCGGAACTCACGGGCGGGGCTTTGCGGTAGTAGCTCAGGAAATGCAGAAATTAGCCCAATCCAGTGCTGAGGCCACAGAAAACATCAACACGATTCTGGGCGAAATTCAAACCTCCATCTCGGCCGTCATCCAGGGCATCAACCAGTCGGCGGCTGTTTCGGCCGAACAGGCCCGGGCTATGCAGGAAATTATCCATATGGTTGAAAATGTGCAAGCTTCAACGAATAAGCTGGTAGAATCCTTTAAATAAAGCCATTAGACTTGTTAGTTTCCCCATAGCTGACAAGTCTAAAATTTTTTCGTCTTTTCCGCAACGAATATTGGCAATCGCTTTCGACTACGCTATAATAATAAAGTTAAGGTTCTATGAAAGGGTTGAGTCTGATTAAGCCGTTATGTGGTAATACTGCTGTTGACCAGGTGCTGCTTACTGTGATCGGTTCACAGCGGGACGCGCAAGGGGAAGAGAATACAATTGAATTGTTTACCCATGGGAAAAGGTATGCGAAAAACGGTGTTGACTACATTACTTATCAGGAAACCGAGATCAGCGGGATGGAGGGTGCCACGACGCTGTTAAAAATATACAGCGATCATGTTATCCTGGTACGGCAGGGCTCTGTAGAACAGCGCCAGGAATTCCGCACCGGTGAACGCTCATCCTCCAGCTATACGACACCTTTCGGAACCATGAATATAACTGTTCGGACAACCCGGCTGACAGTAGCCCGAGCCAATGACGGCGGCTGTGTGACCGGAGTGCATATTGAGTACGAGCTTGAAATCAGCGGACAGTGGCAAAGCGCTAATACTTTGCATGTCACTGTACAGGGGGATAGAAAGAATGGACATTAAAGAACAACTGATTGCCGCAATTGGACAAGCGGCTGCGAGGGCGATGGCCGATGGTGTGTTTACTGCCGGTGAGCTGCCCGAAATTTCCTTGGAAGTGCCGCCGCAAAAAGAATTTGGTGATTATGCCACCAATTTTGCCATGCAATCGGCCAAAGCGGCCAGGAGCAATCCACGGAGCATTGCCCAGGCCATTGTTGACCGGCTGAATGAGCCGTGGCTGGATAAGGCTGTAATTGCCGGGCCGGGATTTATTAACTTTTACTTAAAGTCGGATGTGATTTACCAGGAGCTGGCTGCCATCCTGGCTGTCGGAGACAGCTTCGGCCAAACCGATGCCGGACAGGCCGAGCGGATTCAGGTAGAATTTGTCAGTGCCAATCCCACCGGCCCCTTGCATGTGGGTCATGGCCGGGGGGCGGCGTTCGGCAGTGCGCTGGTTAATCTGCTTAAGGCAGCCGGTTATCAGGTAGAAGCCGAGTTTTACATCAATGATGCCGGTAACCAGATTGATAACCTGGCGGCTTCTGTTAATGCCAGATATCTGGAGCTGCTGGGTCAAACGGTTCAGTTCCCGGAAGACGGCTATCATGGACGGGATATTATCGATACCGCCCGGCGCATTATCGACCGCCATGGCGATAGATATCTCACTATGTCCGAGGCCGACCGCCTGGCTGAATTTAAAGAAGTCGCCCTTGTCGAAAAGCTGGCCGCTCTCAAAGAAGATCTGGAACAATTCGGTGTCACCTTTGATGTGTGGTTCAGTGAACGCACTTTGCACAACAGCGGCTCGGTGGCTGCCACCTGTGAGCAGCTGAAGAATAATGGCAGTATCTACGAAAAGGATGGAGCTTTATGGCTTAAATCAACGGTTTATGGTGACGACAAAGACCGGGTGGTTATCCGCGACAATGGTGTACCGACCTATCTGGCTGCCGATATTGCCTACCACCGTGACAAATTTGCCCGTGGCTTTAACCGGGTAATCAATATTTGGGGGGCCGATCATCACGGCTATATTAGCCGGGTGAAGGCGGCCATTGCCGCTATGGAATATAATCCTGACCATCTGGAAGTACTTATTTTGCAAATGGTCAGCCTGTATCAAAATGGTGAACTGGTCAAAATGTCCAAGAGGACAGGCCAGGGTGTAACCTTAGGCGAACTTATCGAAGAAGTGGGCCGGGATGCTGCGAGATTTTTCTTTATTATGCGGTCCATTGACAGCCAGCTTGATTTTGATCTTGATTTGGCTAAATCGAAGTCTAACGAAAATCCGGTTTATTATATCCAGTATGCCCATGCCCGGATTGCCAGTATTTTCCGCCAGGTGCTTGAAGCCGGCCTGTCTGTGCCGGGCGACTTCAGCCAGGTTAAACTGGAACTGTTGACAGAACAGGCCGAGATTGACCTCATCAAAAAAATGGCGCAATTTCCCGCAGAAGTGACAGCTGCCGCCCGCGAGCGTGCACCGCACCGCATTGCCCGGTATGCGCATGAATTGGCCGGTTTGTTCCATACGTTTTATAATCAGTGCCGTATTATCGGTGTCGACCCTGCACTGCAGGCTGCCCGCCTGGCTTTGGTAACAGCCGTGCGGTCAACCATTCGGCAAGCGCTCAATATCCTGGGAGTGGATGCTCCGGAAAAAATGTGATAAGGCTGTATACGCAATGTTTTTGGACAGCCGGGAGGAATTTACTTCTGCACGTTGAATATAAAACGCGGATTGTTTAAGTGCGGAGGTTAATATTATGGAAAATAATACATCAAAAAGTGTTGACGAAATCGTTTTAGCTTATCAGATTCTAAAGACAACAGGCCATCCGTTACATTACCGTGAGTTAATTGACCGGGTTGTGGCTGCCAAGGGCGGAGCCACCCGGCCACCGGCCTATGTGATTGCCGATATACACACCCGGATTAATCTTGACAGCCGGTTTGTTCACACCGGTAAGAGTATGTGGGGTCTCAACGAATGGTCACCGCAGCGCATCAGCCTGCGGGAAGTTGAGGAATCGGCGACTGCCAGGACAAATGATATTGGTGTAAGGCGGGAAAAGCTGCTGGCAGCCATTCAGCAGGATTTTGAACCCGAGGATGGCGCTGCTCATACTGAGCCTGCCGCTTTGCTGGAAGACGAAGACGAGCTTGAGGAAGATGAAGACGAGCTTGAGGGCGAAGACTATAAATAAGATAGACCAGTCCGCTCATCGGATAAAAGCTGCAAATGGTTGGCATAATTAGTTTAGCAATCATACTGTGAGCTGGATCATAGTTTTTCGATAACCACCATGGGATAGTTTGTAGGAGGATAGTTTTATGACTAAATATATTTTTGTTACCGGCGGTGTGGTATCTTCGCTAGGCAAGGGCATTACGGCAGCGTCGCTGGGGCGTCTGTTAAAAAGCCGCGGTCTTAAAGTAACCATCCAAAAGTTTGATCCATACATCAACTTTGACCCCGGTACCATGAGCCCTTATCAGCATGGCGAGGTATTTGTCACCGAGGACGGTGGCGAGACCGACCTTGACCTGGGTCATTATGAACGGTTTATTGATATTAATCTGAGCAAAAGCTCTAATGTTACCGCAGGAAAAATTTATTGGTCTGTCATTAATAAGGAACGCAAAGGCGATTACCTGGGAAGCACGGTGCAGGTAATCCCCCATATTACCAATGAGATTAAAGAACGCATCTACCGGGTAGGCAAAGAAGACAATGCCGATATTGTTATTACCGAAATTGGCGGCACTGTCGGCGATATTGAAAGCCTGCCGTTTTTAGAGGCCATCCGTCAGGTCAAGAAGGAAGTAGGCCGGGGCGGTGTACTCTATATTCATGTTACGCTGGTACCGTATATTTCGGCTGCCGGTGAGCTTAAAACCAAGCCTACCCAGCATAGTGTAAAAGAACTGAGAAGTATCGGTATCCATCCTGATGTTATTGTGTGCCGTACCGAGCATGAAATTTCGCCGGAAATGAAAGAAAAACTGGCGCTGTTCTGCGATATTGACGGCGATGCCGTCATCCAGAACAAAAATGCCGCCAGTATTTATCAAGTCCCGCTCATGCTGGAAAATGAGGGGCTGGACCGTATTGCCATGGAAAAACTCAATCTTGTGGATAACGGCGCCGACATGGCTGAGTGGCGGCACATGGTGGACAAGATCATGAACCCTTCAGAAAGTGTGCGTATTGCTATTGTTGGTAAATATGTCGCCCTGCAGGATGCGTATATGAGCGTATCGGAAGCCCTGCGCCACGGCGGCATCAGCAGCAATACCGCCATTGAAATCAAATGGGTTCATGCCGAAGACATTGAAGCCGATGAAACCGATCTTGCCGCCTACCTGGGTGATGTTGAAGGTATTTTGGTGCCAGGCGGCTTTGGCGACCGTGGTATCGAAGGCAAAATAAAAGCCATTCGTTATGCCCGTGAGAATAAAATACCCTTTTTGGGTCTGTGCCTGGGCATGCAGTCGGCTGTTATTGAGTATGCCCGTAATGTTTGCGGCCTGAAAGAGGCGCATAGCACCGAATTTAATGCCGATACTCCGTACCCGGTTATTGACCTTATGGCCGAGCAGGCAGCCGTCGAGGACAAGGGCGGTACCATGCGCCTGGGGGTGTACCCCTGCAAAGTTACGGAAGGCACTCTGACTTATCAGGCCTATCAAGATGAAATTGTTTATGAGCGTCACCGCCACCGTTTTGAATTTAACAATGCCTACCGTGAACAATTGGCAGCAGCCGGACTGGTTATTGCCGGTACTTTACCCAACGGACGCCTTGTTGAGATTGTTGAAGTAAAAGATCATCCGTGGTTTGTCGGCACGCAGTTTCACCCGGAATTCAAATCCCGCCCGACAAATCCGCATCCGCTGTTTAGAGATTTTGTTAAGGCATCGCTGCAGTATAAACAGGGTAAACTATAAAGGAAGACTTGCTTCAGACGGGGTTTACCCCCAGCTGAAGCTTAGTCGTCGAATAATGTGTAGAAACTGTTGGAAGATTTCCAACAGTTTTCGTTTAAAGGAGGTAAACGTATGTTCAAACGCTCGGTTGTCCTCTTTTTGGCTTTTATTATTGGCCTGTCGATGGTAGTCTCGCTGTTTATTGCGCCCAAGGTCAAGGATAGCAAGCTGACTGCTGCGGATAAAATTGCCATAATCTATGTTGATGGCATGATTGCCGGCGGTCGGGGGCAGGTCGGTCTGTTTACGGAAAGCGGCGGCACAGATGCTCTCATCCGGCAGCTGCATTCAGCCCGCGATGATGCTGCGGTGAAAGCCGTAGTGCTTAGGATCAACAGCCCTGGCGGCACTGTGCCGGCTTCGCAGGAAGTGGGAGAGGAACTCAAAAAACTGCGTGCTGCCGGCAAACCGGTGGTTACCTCGATGGGTGACATGGCGGCATCGGGCGGTTACTGGCTGGCCGCCTGTACGGACAAAATATATGCCAACCCCGCTACCATTACCGGCAGTCTTGGTGTATACATGCCTTATTCCAATTGGGAAGAACTCTACCAAAAAATTGGCGTCAGGCAGGAAAAAATTAAGAGCGGCCCGCATAAAGATATCTTATCACCCGACCGGCCGCTCACCGCTGAGGAACGGGCCATTATTCAAGTCATGGTCGACGATATGTACAATCAGTTTGTTGAGGTGATTGCCGAAGGCCGCGGGCTGGAGCCGGACAGGGTGCGCCAATTGGCTGACGGGCGTATCTATACCGGGCGGCAGGCCAAAGAACTGGGTCTTGTCGACGAACTGGGCAATATGTATGATGCCATCGATGGAACGGCAGCTATGGTGGGGATTGCCGGCAAGCCGGAAATTGTTGAATATGGCAAAATGAATGCGCTGGAAATGCTGCTGGGGGCACAGAGCACCATTAACTCCGGGCAGCTTTTGCTTACCTATTTTACGGAAATGCTCTCCACGGCCGATCGTGCGGCCACACCCCAGGGCTATTAAGGGGGGCGGCGAATAATGAGCAGTTTTCTTGAAACCGTTTATGATGTGCTGTTCAAACCCACGGTGGCAATGCAATATATTGCCGAAAAAAAATTAACCGGGCAAGCACTGGCCATGTTTGGCATTGGCATGCTTGTTCCGGTGTGGGCGGTCTATGCCGGGATAACTGTCACGCCAGGCGCGCCGGCTTTAGGTATTATGTTTGTCTTGCATTTTTTCGGCAGTTTGTTTTGCTGGGTGCTGAGCGCCGCAGTACTTAACTTTGTCGCCGAATTGGCAGGTGGCCGGGGAACGGCGGTAGGCTTGTTTGCTGCGCTGGGATTTTCCCATTTGCCACGGGTGGCGGTGACGCCGCTGTGGGTGATTGCCGCCCTGCTGCCGAGCGGCCTGCGTGGCATGGCGTTCGGCAGTATTGGCCTGCTGGTGGTTCTTTGGACCCTGATGCTGAATGTCGCTGCCATTCGCGGCGCCCATGGCTTGTCAGGCACACGGGCGGTACTGGTGTTATTGGCGCCCATGCTGGCGATTATCGGTGCGGTTGTGGCCGGGGTGATTTTTGTCGGTTCCAGCTTAATGCACCTGCCGTTGCTGGGCTAGCTTGCTTAGTGTACCTAGCGTACCCGGTACAGGTAAACTTCCCAGATTGACCAACCGTCATTAAACTGTTGTAAAAATTCAAGGCCATTTTCCTGATAATTTGTTATTTCGGCGGCGGATAAAATATATTCGCCGCCTAAGTTTTTGAAAGCCTGGGTGTCAAGTTCCAACTGGTTGAGCTTGAGGTTATAGGCTCTGCGTACCTGATAGTATTCAAGCTCGGCCGGGAAGATATAACAGGTTATCCCCCAATAGTCAAAATACCGTTGCCAAAACGGGTTCTTAGCCAGCTCCTGGGCCATGATCCGGCGGAAGGCATGCTTATATTCCAGCGGGTAAATGTTAAGACGACCGTCAAGAGTATAGAAGCCGTTATACTGGGTAATGGCAGGATAGATGCCGATGCTGGCTATCCGATACTCTGATTTTGGCCGGCCGATATAGTCGTCAACCTGCTTAAACAGGCTGTCGGCAAAAAACTCGCCATAACTTATATTTTCGTACAGCCAGGCGTTCTCCAGCACCGAGACGTCTGTTTGTTTTTTTAGAGCCAAATGGTATTCAATATGATTGCCAAACAAATACCCCAGCTGCAAGATGATCAGCAGGGTGGCAGCCAGTCTGCCGATATAGCGGATGTTGGCAATGATTGATAGGCATAAGGCAAAAATAGTATACCATAAGAAAGGGTGCAGCCAATGGAAACGCTGGATTTGAAACGTATTAAGAAAGCTGATGCCGGACACGGCTGACATAAACCACTCGGAGTACCGCAACCCATAAAAGACAGACAGGGAGAACGCCAGCGCCAATAGCAACAACAGCCGCTTACATTCGCGCGGTTGCCGCCAGCCGCTGACAAGAGCCAGCGGCACAGCCAGCAGCAGAATATATTTGTGCAGGCTGACGGCGTGATATTGACCATTGACCAGATTTTCGACAATAAGGGCCTGCACGCCGTCCCAATTACGGGCCTGGCCTAAGAGAATCCGGTTAATTTCCTCCCGGCTGGAAAGGAAACCTTCACTGAAAAAAGCATTATAAATCAGCCAAATTTCTGTTACGACATAGGAGCAGGCCAACAGCGCAATGGCTCCCCAAAAATGCGGGCGTTTTATCCGGTGGCGCCAATAATCATAAACAGCCGCCAGGCCAAGGACTGCCAAAATAAACACACCGGCAAGCGGCAATGACGAGTACAGGGCAAAGATAGTAATGATTATTACATTAACTGCCATTTTTTTAGCATAAAAGGCATTTAGCATGGCATAGAATAGTAAGGGCTGTCCGGCGATCGACAGGCCATAGACGGTATAAAAGGGGATGGTGGCAAATGCTGCGGCGCCTGCCCAGGCCAGCCAAGCCTGCTGTTTGTCGGTGATGACATACTGTTTCAGCAGCAGATACATGCCGAAAAAAGCAATGCTATGTACCAGTAAAAGATTAATCAGGTAAGCGCGAAAGGGGGGCAGAATCATATACAGCCAGGTTATTACATTAAATCCGCTTGGCAGACAACTGCGGGGCAGTTCTCCCAGCATTTGATTAACGGTTCCTGTCAGGTCAAAAACTTTACCGCTTTTGGCCAGTACAATCCAAGCGGTAATCCAGTCAAGATTGTCATTAATGGTAAAATGAGCATTTTGCCGCAAAAGGACAAAAGGGGCTAAATAGGCTGCCAGTATGGCGGTGAACAATAGAGCCGCCTTATGGTTGTACAGTAATTTGAAAATATTGCGCAAGGAAATTTTTGCTGCCATAATGTATACCTCGATGTAACTATTTGCTATTACAAATTTTAGCATAATCTTGGTTATATTTAAAATTATTTACGGCAAATAGAAAAAGTTAATTAAATTTCTATTTTCTTCCAGAAATCAGCAGGAAATTTTCAATTAATTGCGAATATGGTTATATAAGGAAAAGGTAAAGGAGTTATTCTCGAATACTACGGAGAAAGCAAGGTGCAGGACATGAGCAATTCCCAAGCGACAATCCTGGTGATTGACGACCAACCTGGAATCCGGAGATTGCTTACTGAGGTTCTCCAGGATGAAGGGTATAACGTACTTACAGCCGCCAACGGCTATGAGGGGATACAAGTTGCCATCGATGTCAAGCCGGCGGTTATTTTGATGGATATGAAAATGCCGGGTATGGATGGAATCGAGGCGCTGAAAGAGCTTAAGCGCCAGGGGCAGGGTGACCAGGTGATTATGATGACAGCTTACGGCGAGCTGGATATGGTTAATGAAGCCCGGGAAGCGGGCATGCGGGACTACATTACCAAACCATTTGATATTATGTCTCTATGCCAAATCATAGAGGCCAATATTGACAGCAGCAGTTTTACTACCGAGCGTCGTCTGCTCATAGGTTAAGATCCAGAAAGGCCCGGGACGGTTTGTCCCGGGTTCCTTATTGATTAATGGACACTTAGACTGTGCGTTACTTACCGATACGGCAACTTGGTAATGGCAGGCAGGATTTTTAATACTGGCGGCGAAATAGATGAAGCAAGGGGGGATATCCATTGGTCATTAGCGCTGTTTCTACATTAGCGCTGTATTGTTCGCGGTGCGGCAAAATTGAATTGCATAATGTCTCCCGGTTTGCTATCAATAATGCTGAGTACCAGCTTGTCTGCAGCTGCGGCCAAATACAAGGGTCTATTGCCAGCGCGGGCCGCCGTCAGTATCTGTTAGATATTCCTTGTGTAGTATGCGAAACCAACCACTTGATTTTTCTTGACAGTAAGCTGTTCAGGCAGCCGCAAGCAAGCAAAATATATTGTGCCCAGGCTAATCTTGAACTAGGTTTTGCCGGCAGTCCTGAAGCCATTGCCGCGACCATTGCCAGACATAAACAAGAGGTAGCCAGCCTGGCCTGCGAGCTGGACGGCCAATCGGAACAAGGGATAGAAAATTCGCAGATTTTACTGGAGATTTTAAATAGAATTCATGATATTGCCGAGCAGGGAGGGGTATACTGCTCTTGTGGCAATACCGATGTTGATGTGGATGTGCTGGTTGATGCCGTTGAAATATCCTGTGGCCAATGTGAGGGAAGATTGCGGATTTCGGCCAAGGACGAACAAGATTTGGCAGCCATATCGGCGCTAAAAATTATTGAGCTGGCTCCACTCCGGCGAACCAGCCGTAAGTGAACTCGTTTCAGCACAGCTGAAACATCGGGGGCTCAGGTAGAGAGTCTACTCCACCTGAACTGACGCCGCCTGTAGAGACGGGAGTCTTAATTTGTTGGATAAAATAATGGAGTTGCAAGTACACGACGTTTGCAACCAGCTTTAACAGGTTGCAGATAAAGAATATTGAGGGAAAGGCGAGTGAGGTACCTGTGAAATTTTTCCTGGATACAGCGAATCTTGCTGAAATCAAAGAAATTTTGCCCATGGGTGTTGTAGCAGGTGTAACTACCAATCCGTCACTGATTGCCAAAGAAAAACAGGACATTAAAGCGGTAATTCAAGAAATTGCCTCACTTACCCCAGGTCCGGTAAGTGCTGAGGTAATCAGCACAGTATTTGCAGAAATGCTGCCGGAAGCGCGTGATTTGGCCAAGCTTGGTGATAATGTGGTCATTAAGGTTCCGGTAACGGTAGATGGTTTGAAAACAGTAAGTGCTTTGGCAGCCGAGGGGATAAAAACCAATGTTACCCTGGTTTTTTCGGCCAATCAGGCACTTTTGGCCGCCCGGGCAGGGGCCGCTTTTGTCAGCCCGTTCGTTGGGCGCCTTGACGATATTAGCCAGGACGGCATTGCCCTGATAAAGGATACAGCAGATATTTTTGCCATTCATGACATTGAGACCGAAATTATTGCTGCCAGCATCCGGCATCCCCTGCATGTCACGCAAGCCGCGCTGGCCGGGGCGCATATCGCGACAATACCCGCCAAGGTGTTAGTGGCGCTCTTAAACCACCCGTTGACCGATGCCGGGATTAAGCGTTTCCTGGAAGACTGGGAACAAGCAAAGAAATAAGGAGATGTAGTATTATGGAACGTGAATTAGCATTGGAGTTTGTACGGGTTACCGAAGCGGCAGCTGTTGCCTGCGGCCGCTGGATGGGGCGGGGTGATAAAATTGCCGCCGACCAGGCTGCCGTAGATGCTATGCGGGCTGCGTTTGACACAGTAAGCATCAGCGGTCGCGTGGTTATTGGCGAAGGTGAAATGGACGAAGCGCCGATGCTATTTATTGGTGAAGAGGTAGGACATGGCGGACGGGAAGTGGATATTGCCGTTGATCCGCTGGAAGGCACCACTTTGGTAGCCAAAGGCCTGCCGGGAGCTATTGCTGTTTTGGCCATAGCGCCGCGTGGCTGTCTCCTGCACGCGCCTGATATGTATATGGACAAGATTGCTGTCGGGCCGCTGGCCAGAGGGAAAATTGATATTAATGCGCCGGTTAAGGACAATCTGGCAGCAGTTGCTACGGCCCTTTCGCGTAAGATCGAAGATGTGACTGTCGTCATTCTTGACCGCCCGCGCCATGCCGCCATCATTCAGGAAGCGCGTGATGCCGGGGCCAGGATTAAGCTGATTACCGATGGGGATGTATCGCCGGCCGTTAACGCTGCAATTGAGGGAACCGGCATCCATATGCTGCTGGGTATCGGCGGGGCGCCGGAAGGTGTGCTGGCGGCTGCTGCCATTAAATGTCTGGGCGGCGATATGCAGGCAAAATTGTGGGCGGAAAGTGATAACGATATTGTACGGGCCAAAGAAATGGGCATCACGGATATCAATAAAGTGTTTACCCTTGACGACCTGGTTAAGGGCGATGAAGTCATTTTTGCGGCAACAGCCATTACCCAGGGCGACCTGCTTAACGGGGTGCGTTATTTTGGCGGCGGGGCGCGTACGCATTCGCTGGTGATGCGTGCTTCCACCGGTACGGTACGGTTTGTTGACGCCATTCATAAGTTTGAGAAAAAACCCATGCTCATTAAACGGACTTAATATTACTATAAGGAAAGTTAGACTGCTGTGTTGCACGGAAAAGCAATACAGCAGTCTTTTTCTGTCAGACAAAAAAGGTAACTTTTCGAGTCTAGTGCCTGAGCCTTTTCCGGTATATAGTAGTAGAAAACAGGGAAAATGGAGCAGTAAAATATTTTCAGTTTTCCCCAAAAAGGAGTGGCTCTTATGCGAAGGTTGGTCATGATACTAATGTTAACACTGGTATGGCCGTTTGGTGTAAACCTGCCGCCTGTGCAGGCCTCTGAGGAAGGAGCTTTTCCGCCTGTTGCCATCGGTAAAGGCGCGCCTACGGTGAGTATTGTTATCAGTGCAGACAGGATTGCCGTTTATCAGGAAGGCAAGACACAGTCGCTCTTGCAGGAAATCCCGTATAATGCCGCAATATTGCCGGAGCTTGCGGACAGTGAGCGGGTGGTTGCCGAGGATATGAACTTTGACGGCTATCTGGATTTAAAAATTGCGTCGTCACAGGGCAGTGCCAACGCCTATTACAGCTGCTGGCTGTGGGACCCAAAAAGCGGGAATTTTGTTTTGCAGGAGGAATTGAGCCGGCTTGCTTCACCGGCATTTAACCCTGATGTAAAGACAGTGTATTCCTTTACCCATATCAGTGCCGCCGACAGTGAGGAAGCAACCTATGTGTGGAAAGACGGCAGGCTTTGGCCGGTGCAAATCATTGAGCGCAGCTATGACCCGGACGAAGATCGGCTGATAGCCAGAGAATACCGTCTGGATGAACAGGGTAAGCGCCAGCTGGTGCGGGAGCAGAAGCTGCTGACAGAAGAGGCTATGAGGAACGAATACGAGGATTTGTCGGAATTCCCGTTCCCGGATGCGACTCCCTATAAGTCACCGCAGGGCTTTTCCCTGCTCCTGCCGGTAGGAGCAGCCGCCAAGGATACCGCTGACGGCGTTAAGGTCACCGCCAGGAAATGGTTTGTGCTGGTAAATCAGCTGGGCAGGGAGGTGCAGGACTTGGATAACTCTGCAGTTCGCGAAGCCCTGGAAGCCAAGGTGCTGCTTCAGGAACCGTTTAGCAACAGTCAAATTGAGTGGGCTTATCAAACCGATACAATCAGAATGAACGGCTACGAGTTTTACCGCCGCCCCTTTACCGGGACAATTGACGGCCAGGCGATACGCGGCGGCGAACTGTACTATGCCAATATTTACGGCAGGCATTTCCAGGTAATTTGCGTCAAAATGCCGGGTATCAGTGACGGCATTATCCTGCTGTACAAAATGCTGTACCATACGCTGGTAATTGAGCCGTGATACAGTGGCGACATGAAGCCAGGCCGGCATTCCCTCCGTTCAGGCGGGCAATTGCTCCGCTTACATTGAGAGAATGTGAGAAGGGTGGGAGGATAGAGCATGGATAAAGATGTACCTGCGTTGTATAAAAGGGTGGCTGCCTTACTGCTGGCCGCGTTGCTTTTGGCTGCCATTCCGCTTACGGCAGAGGCCTTCAAGGTTACTATTGACAATAAGTATAACGCAACCAAATCTTTTGCGATCTTAAAGCATGACGACAAGCTGAACAAATGGGTATGCATCGGTTGGTACAACGTAGGGCCAAAGACGGTCAAAAATTTTACTTTCCTTGATTCGACAAAGGTAAAGCATGCCTATATCTACAGTTCGGCCTGGAGCGGCAGCGGTGAGGGCGCAATGGAGCGGATGGTAATAAAAAGTAAGTTCAAATATTATGACGGCGAACAGTGCCCGCCAGGCGATAAACGGCGAAAGGAGTTTTTTTCACGGGTCAATATTGGCACCGATGGCACTGTCAGGCTGGTATGGCAGGCAGCTCCTGCCGCTATTACCGGCGATGAACGCTTAGGCATTGACCTCTTAAACCGGGACAGGGAAAAACAGGGCCTGCCGCGCCTGAGTGCTGATGCCAAGTTGTCACAGGTAGCGCGAAAACATGCCAAAGACATGGCGCAGAACAAGTATTTCAGCCATACCAACCGCAAGGGGCAGTCTCCCTTTGACCGAATGAAAGAAGACGGTATTACTTACCGGTCAGCAGCAGAGAATATAGCCTACAATAGCAGCATTGCCGCAATGCAGGCGGCCTGGATGAACAGTCCGGGGCATCGCACCAATATTTTAAACTCCCAATATACACATGTCGGACTGGGCTTATATACTGCTTCGGATGGAACAATCTACGGCGTACAGCTATTTGCCAGGTATTAAACAGACGGGGCTGTCTTATTGCGACAGCCCTGTCTGTTTTCTTTCTGTTTTTGCAGTCTTGCAGCTTCAACACCACCCGAGTTTGTCTTGGTGCATAGGGTGCCGCTTCCCATAGCTTCCACAGTCATACTTTGGAGGAGAAAAAAAGTTTTTATAGAAGTTAATTATTTACAAGCTGTTTTGTATTTGAAACGGCCTCCTGCCCCAAATGCGAAGAGGAATACCGGAACAGGCAGAATTGCAGGTAAAGACGATTATTGCTTTTAAATGATAAGGAGGTTGACGATGAACAAGCTGAGGACTATCCGTAAAATTGTTACTGGAAAACATACGGTGGACGGAGCCGGCGTCAAGCTGGTGCGGGTAATTGGCCGCGACGACACGCAGGATTTTGATCCTTTTCTCATGCTGGATGCTTTTGATTCGGTGGACCCCGAGGACTATGTCAAAGGGTTTCCCTGGCATCCGCACCGCGGGATTGAGACGATTACCTATCTCATTCAGGGTGATATTGAGCACGGCGACAGCCTGGGAAATACAGGCAGGATTTTAGCAGGAGAATGTCAGTGGATGACTGCCGGCTCCGGAATACTCCATCAGGAAATGCCAAAACCCAGTGAGCGGATGTTTGGACTCCAGCTCTGGCTCAATCTACCGGCAAAAGACAAAATGGTGTCCCCTAAATATAATGGAATACGCAAAGAGGATATCCCGGTAGTTGATGAGGGAGAACGGCGGATCCATATTCTTGCCGGCGTGTACGGCGGTAAAGCCGGGGCTATGGCCGGGGACTATCGCAAGCCACTGCTGCTGGACGTAGCAGTGTGTGCCGGGACTGAGTGGTCACTGGAGATTGCGGGCAATACGACTTTGTTTATTTATATTTTTCAGGGAGCCGGAACCTTTGGCAGCGAGCAGGTAATCCCGGCAAAGCATGCCGTATTATTTGATGAAACAGGGACCTTCCTCGTAAAAGCCGCTGATCAGGGAATTCGGTTTTTCCTGATGGCCGGGGAGCCGCTGCGGGAGTCCATTGCCTGGGGCGGCCCAATCGTTATGAATACCCGGGAAGAGTTGCAGCTTGCCTTCCGGGAATTAGAAGAAAACAAATTTATCAAATAAGTCAACTCTTTATTCGCAGCAGTTTACCAGGTGTACGCCTGGTTCTTCTCTGCCGTTCTCTTTTTTCTGTGTTTCCGCGGTTCCATGATCTGTAAAGGAATTTAATGGATTAGCGGGAATATATATGCAGGTAAGTCAAGCTGGTGCTTTGCTTTTAACTGTCAGCATTTGGCCGTGACATTTGGAGGTCCTGTATGAAACTTTGGCTGCAAAATATAGTAAAGCAGTTTTTCCGGCCCGAGTTGGAGTTTCGTGTCCGTCTGTTTAATCTGCTGGCCATGGCCGGTACTGTCAACAGCCTGCTGCAGGCCGGATTTTCACTGCTGGTTGTCGGCGGTTTCCCCATGGTCATACTTAACTTGTTTATTGCCGTACTTTCCTTTGGACTGCTTTACTATTCCTACACCAGCGGGCAGTACCAGCGGTGTTACCTGATCACCATTGTCTTCATTTTTTTTATCGGCTTTGCTTTTTTGTTTTTTTCCGGCGGCGGCTACCGGGGCGGTCTTCCTTCGTTCTTCATTTTTGCCACGGTATTTACCGTATTTATGCTGGAAGGCCGGCAAATGCTGGTCGTCAGTGTTTTGGAACTGTTGTTTTATACCGGGCTGTGCCTTTATGGATATTACGTGCCTGAGCAGGTTAGCTGGTTTGAAACTGAGGAAAAGATTCTGGCCGATGTTATTGTATGTTTTCTGGCTGTCAGTATTGTTTTGGGTATTACCATGCACCTGAACTTCCGCATGTATAACAGCCAGCAGCGGCAGCTGGAGCAGGCCCGGGAGGAGGCTATCCGGGCCAATCAGGCAAAAAATATGTTTCTGGCCAGCATGAGCCACGAGATCCGTACGCCTATCAATATCATGCTGGGCATGAACGAGATGATTTTGCGGGAACAACCTTCTCCGGCGGTTGCCGGTTATATCGCCCGCTCGCAGGATGCCGGCCAAATGCTCCTGTCGCTCATTAACGATATTCTGGATGTTTCCAAAATCGAGTCCGGCAAAATGGAACTCTTGGAGGAGGCTTACTATACAGATGATCTGGTGCAGCGCCTGATTCAATTTGGCCGGGAACAATCGGCAAAGAAAGGGCTGTCCTTTTCCGCTGAGGTTTCGGGGCTGCCGGCTATGTTTTGGGGGGATACCCTGCATATTCGTCAGATTGCCACCAATCTTTTGAGCAATGCCGTAAAATATACTGAAGCCGGTTCAGTCAGGCTTGCCCTTACTGCCAGGGAAATGCCCGGCGGGGCCGGCATGCTGCTTTCCGTGGCGGTGTCTGACACGGGAATAGGCATCCGGCCGGAAAGTCTTGACTCCGTCTTTGAAGCCTTTACCCGCAGCGAAGCCGTCCGGAATCTCAAAATTGAAGGTGCCGGGCTGGGGCTCGCCATTGTCAGGAATCTGGTAAACCTGATGGGCGGCCGGCTGCTGGTGCAAAGCGAATATGGCAGCGGCAGCACCTTTACGGCCGAAATTCCCCAGCGTTATGCCGACGGGCTGGCTGACTGCACTCACCGGTCGGTCGCGCCGCTGGCCGAACAGAGCTTTTTCGCCCCGCAGGGACGAATCCTGGTTGTGGATGACAATGAAGGGAATTTGGGTGTGATAAAATCCCTGCTGGCCCGGACTTTGCTGCAAATCGACACCGTGCTGAGCGGCCGGCAATGCCTTGAACAGGCCGGCCAAAGCTCTTACCATGTTATTGTGCTGGATTATATGATGCCGGAGCTGGATGGTATCGAAACCCTGCACAGGCTGCGGCAAATGAACTGTCACACTCCTGTCATTGCCCTGACGGCCGATGTTACCGCCGGGACGCGCCAGAAACTCTTAACCGCAGGGTTTGCCGACTATCTCTCCAAACCCGTTTCCTGGACCCGGCTGGAACAGAGCCTGCTGTCCTATTTGCCGGAAGAACTGGTGACGCGTACCACCGTAAGCGTGGGGAATGCCTGCCCGGATGCGGCGGCGCAATTCCGGCAGCAGTTGGGGAAATATGATATCTCGCTGGAAAACGGGCTCCAGTTTCTCAGTCAGAGCTTGTCCCAGTACATAACCGTTGCCGGGATATTTCTCGACCATACCCGGCAGACTACAGAACTGCTGACCCGGCTTGCCGCGCAGCATGATCTTACGGCGCTTTCCCATTTGTACCATTCGCTTAAAACTCTGGCCCGCCTCATTGGTGCCGGGGAACTTTTTGCTCTGGCCCGGCGGCTTGAACAAAAATGCTCTGCCGGAGAAGCCGGATATGTACGAACCGCATTGCCGCTGTTTTGTCATGAACTGACCGCGACCCGCCAGGGACTTGCTGAGTTTCTGGCGCAGACCAAAGCTGTGGCTGCCGGTGAGTCGCCCTCATTCCTGCTGCCTTCTATGAATTTTGCAGCACTGACTGTCCTGGCGCAGACCGGCATTGCCGACTATCATTTTACGGAAAGCCGGCAGGCGCTGACGCTGCTGCTCACGCTGGAGCAGGATCCGGATTGCAGGAGGTTGCTTAAGCAGGCGCTCACTGCTGTGGAAAATCTTAGCTTCGAGGACGCGGAGATGCTATTTGAGCAATTTTGTCAGGCAAGAGAGAGGGAGGCTGCAAGCTATGCACCAGAAAGGTAAGCTCTTCGTGGTGGACGACGACATTATACTGCTGAAGGTCATGGAGGAACTGTTAAAGGAGTATTACGAAGTGAGTCTTGCCAAATCGGGACCCCAGGCTGTGCGCTTTCTGGAAAAGGGCGGCAGCCCGGATCTGATTCTGCTGGATATCGATATGCCGGACATGGATGGTTTTGCGACCTTGCTGAAGCTGCGGGCTTTAAACGCCGGACGGGAAGTGCCGGTCGTGTATCTGACCGGCCTTACCGATGCCGGCAGCGAGGCTTATGGCCTGCAACTGGGCGCCGTCGACTACATCAGGAAGCCTGTGGTGAAGGAAGTATTGCTGGCGCGTATCGCTCTGCACCTGGACAATGCCGAAAAACGCCGGCAGCTGGAGCTCTTTAAGGAACAGCACCTGGGCAGCGGCGGTTTGCAGGCCGATAAAATGCTTGCCATGAAACAATTGCTGACAAAAACTGAGTTTACCGTTGCCGCGCTGGTGGCGCAGGGATATACCAATGACGAAATCAGCCGGCTGCTGAACTACTCGCCTTCCTATATAAAAAAAGTGGTATCCAGGCTGTTTGACCGGCTGGACATCAGTAAACGCAGCGAAGTCAAACGATTTTTTTGCTAACCGGAATACACTGCGAACTTTTTATCAACCGTATACTAAATCTTTCAGCGTCCCTCCCAGGGGCGTTTTTTTATTTTCCTGCAAAAATAGGATACTTTTCGGGTCTATTTTGGTTATCGCCTTCAGGTGTATAGTTAGGGCGTAAGGTGGGAAATGAATGCGGTTTACATGGAGGGACAGTCATTGAAACAAAACCGATACAGAGTGCTGGTACTTGTATTGGCGGTTATTTGCCTGGTGCCGGCGATTGCCTGTACCAATGCGGCGGAACCGCCCGCGCTGGTGGTCATTATGACCAACGCGCCGGCGGATGCTGAAGTCTCTCTCGTTACGGCGGCAGGCTTGGCGGAAGTGTCCAAAAGCCGGGTCGCGTGGGAAACCTATTATGTGTTTTACCACCGGGATATTGGCACAAGCGGCGAATTTACGCTGCAGGTTTCGGGAAACGGCGTCAGGTATGAGCAAACAGTGGGAGTGCAGTATCTGAACAGCTACCCTGGAGTCATCACACTGGATTTTGCCGCGCAAACCATAGCCGGGGGAAAACTGCTTTCCCGGTCAATCCTGCTGGTGGGCCTGCGGGTAATATTTACGCTGGTTATCGAAGGCCTGGTTTTCTACCTGTTCGGCTTCCGCGAAAAGAGAAGCTGGCGCGTTTTCCTGGCGATGAATCTGCTGACACAGGGGCTGCTGAACATCGCTCTTAACGGAGGCTTGCCACTGGCTGTTTATCTGATGTTCAAGCTTATTATTATGGAATTCTGGGTGTTTGTTGCGGAAACCGCAGGTGCGCTGGTGCTGATCAAAGAGCACCGCCGCCTTCGCCGCGTGGCTTTCGTTTTGATTGCCAACCTGTTGAGCCTGGTGTTGGGCGGTTATCTGATTACCGTGCTGCCGGTCTAGCGGGAGGATGGAGGAACCATATGAATTGGATCAAAAAAATATTAGGCTTTAATAGCCCGCACTCCTGGGTCAAGTGGCTGCGGATGGCTTTTGCCGCTGTTGCTCTGATCATTGCCACAGCCTTTTGGGGCAATTTTGCCTCTATGGTAATGGAAGACGGCATCATCGGCCTGATTTTCGCGCTTATCCTCTTTATTGTAGCGTTTGGCCCGATTCTGGCAATCATGCTGGGGGTCGCCTCGCTGATCGGCCTACTCGTCGGCGGGATGCTAAGCAGCGTAAAACAGCGGCAAAGCTTCCGGGAAACCATCGCCACCGGTTCCCCGCAACTGCTGGAACTGGAAAAGCTGCGGCTGAAATCGCAGGCCCTGGACCTGCTCTTTCCAATTACGGCGATTATCCTGTTTAGCCTGGGCTTTGTCTTCCTGGAGGACTTATACGGCGATTTCGGCGAGGCGGGCTTCTACGGCTTCATGCTTCTGGCAGGACTTGTGCTCCTCGGCTTTTGGCTGGCGAAGACATCTGTCAAGCTGCGCTACAAGCGTATGTTTAAAGAACTGATTGTGACCGGAGAGCTGGAATCGGTTCTGGACAATCTGGATTTTCAGCCGGAAGCAAAGCTGGATGAAGCCCTGGTCAAAGCGGCGGCACTGTTTCCTCACTATGACATTTACTATGGCAACGATTATTTGGCGGCAGACTACCATGGGCGTCACTTTATTCAATCGGATATTCATTTGCAGGAGGAGCGGGAGGAGACTTACCGGGATGACGACGGCGAATTACAGACACGGACAGTATATGTCAGCGTGTTTCGCGGACGGCTGGTGATCTTTGACTATGACGCCATCTCCAATGAACCGGTTACTGTCTATGACCGGCACGGCGGCAGGATGAAGAGCACCGAGGCGATTCAAACCGAACTGGACGCCTTCAACCGGCGGTTTTACGTCAGCGCCCCCAGTCCGACGGCGGCCTTGCGCATCCTGACCCCGCCTGTTCTGGAAAGCATTTTGCTGGCCTCAGACAAACTGGGCTGTCCGCTGTATCTTTCTTTCCGCGAGGATAAGCTCTATGTGGCGCTGAACTGCGGCGATGCGTTTGAAGCCGCCGGCGGCGATGCCACGCTTTCCGAACAGCGCCGGCGCGTGACCGGCGACATTAAGGCGATGCTTGACTTCGTCGATACCATATATCTGAAAACCCAACCGCATGTTAGCAAAAAAGATGAGGAGGACGGACAATGAAAAAAAGCAACAGCTGGCTGCTGGTTTGCGCCGCGGTGCTATTCGGCCTGGTGTGCCTGCTGCCGGTTCAGGCGGAGGCCGCCCCGGTTGAGTGGCATACCACTAATTTGTACTATGAAGTGACTGAGGATAACACGCCCGAAAATATACTGATCATTGACGGGTATTTCCGCAACAACACAGGCCGGTATATCAACTATGTCTATGAATTTAACCTTACGGCCACCATTACTGACGATTCGGGCTATACCGGCACGGTAAAGGGAACCTTCCGGGACTTTGAAAAAATGCTTGAGCCTTATGGCGAAGCCAATCACCGGTTCAGAATCAGAAATGCGGACATCATCTGGCCTGTTGACAGCTACGAGGTAAGAGGCGGCTATATGCGCTGGAAGCATAGCAGCGCGGCCGGCTGATAAAAGTGTCTCAGCCGCGTTTATTTTTTCAGAATGGATAGCAGTGTTTTTTCGTGAAAATTACCCATTGGGTACTGAAATTGTCGAAAAAGCCCCGGTATAATTTGTATAGAGGATTTTCCGGTAACCTGTGATTTTCATTCATAGACAGCTTTGCCTTGCCGGCAGCGGCACAGGCACTAAGGAGGAATACGGTAATGAGTAATGAGGAAAACAAAAATCCGGGTGCGGCGTCCGGTGATGACACGTCGGCTCTGTTTGTGAGCGCCCGTAAGAAACAGCTTGCCGAGCAGGAGGTGCAGCGCAAAGCCGCTGAGGAGGAAGCCAAGCGTAAAGCCGCCGAAGAGGAGGTGCGCCGTTTGGAGGCCGAGGTGGCCGAACGCAAACGCCAGGCGGAAGAGGAGGCCAAAAGGGTTGCCGTGGAGGCGCGCGCCAAAAAGGCGGAAGCCGCCGCCAACCCTGACGCTATTTTAGGGGCGCCGCCGGCCGAGCAAGACAGCAAAGGCACAGGTCTGCCGCAGGTGCCGAAAATCAGTATTCCCAGACCCAATATCGGGCCGGACTCCATGGGAAAAATAACCGGCAATCCCAAGCTGCTGAAGATCATCGGCGGCGCGGTTGCCTTGCTGCTGCTTGTCGTGTTTCTGACCTGGGGCGGCGGGGGCAGCAACAAAGACAATGAAGCGGACCAGGGCAAGCCTGCCGTTGCCGGGAGCGTCACCGTAAATACAAATGCGCCCTTTGACGCCCAAACGACGGTAAGCGACTTCGGCCGGGTTTTCCATTATCCGTCCAGCATCTTTACCGTCCAGTCAGCCACGAAAAACGAGCTGGTTTTGGGCGCCGGGGATCCCCTTCACGGGCAACTGATTATTTCCTTAGCCAACACGCCCACGGCGAAGTACCTGGCGACCAAGGATATAGCCATCCCGACGCTGGAGGCCAATAACAAGGCGAAAGTCGCGGCTTATCTTAACACAGTGTCCGAACCTGTCATCCTGAGTCAGAAGGATCAGAGTCCCAGCGCCAATGTCTGGCGGTATTTGACCGCCGCTACTTATAAAAATGACAAAGGCGAGGCGATGTATTTGTATTGGTGGACAGGAGTCTGGCACAAAAAATCGCAAAAGCAGTCCTATTTGTATGAGTACGCCTTTGAATGCAGAGAAGACCTGGCGGTAAAATACCTGCCGATCGTGGAAAGAATCTGGGATGAAAAGACTACTGTAAAATAATCCGGTCAGGAAGGGGAATCCGGCATGCACCTGTTACTGACAGTTGTATTTTCCAACGGCTTTCAGGAAATTTATCTGCCCCTGGTAAACAATAAAACGGTGCCGGTGGATATCCGGCCCCATATCAGCGGCTGGCAGGAGGACATTACCCTGCCGCTGGCGGTGTGGGACGATACCTGGCAGCTGAGCGGCAGCCGCCAGTTCACTATTATCCATAATGAACAGCCAGTTCAAACCGTAGTGCTGGTGCCCGGTTTGCTCCTCAACTGCGAACTCGGCGGCAGTGAAGCGGTATTTTCCGTCACCGTGGAGGAAGTGGACGACGGCAACACCCGGTTCGGCAAGTATTTCCATGATCCCGCCGTAGCGCTTAAGGCCGGGATTGGCAGCGGAGAGGGCAACCTTATTATTTACAGCAACCGGTTTTGCTCGCCCAACCACGCGGAGATTGTTTTTGCGGACGGCAAAGCGGTGGTAAGAGATCTGGGAAGCGTCAACGGCACCTTTGTCAACGGCCGCATGCTTACCGGGGAGCATAGCCTCAAATACGGCGACATTATTTATATTATTGGCCTCAAACTTGTTTATCTGGGCAATGTGCTGGCCGTCAACAACCCGAAGCAGGCCTGCACTGTTAATGAGCGCAAGCTCAAGCTTATCCGCATCGAGGCTGCCGGACAGGAGGCGGAGGAACACTCGCCGGAAAGCGGCGAGGCCTATTTTCTGCGCACGCCCCGCAAGCTGGAAAAACTGGACGACGAGACATTTACCATCGAGAAATGCCCGCCGAAAAACCAGCAGAAAAAGCAGCCGGTTATTTTTGTTATCGGTCCGTCGCTCACCATGATGGTCCCGATGATTGCCGGCGTAATGATGATGAGCGGCAGCGGGGCTTCCGCCACAGGCGGTCTGGTGATGTCTGTCGGCGCGGCGCTGATTGGCGGCATGTGGGCCATGCTCAATATCCGCCACCAAAACAAAGAGGAACTGGAAACCGAAGCCACCCGTGTGCATAGCTACAGTGCCTATATTGCCAAGATGGCCCAGCAAATCCTGCAAAAAATTGAATACAACCGCGCGGCTCTGCTCAGGATGTTCCCGTCTGCCGGGGATGTAGCCGCCTTTGCGCTGGAAGGCAGTCCCCGCCTGTGGGAGAAGAGCAGCAACCATGAGGATTTCCTGGCAATCCGTTTCGGATTGGGTGATATTCCTTCCCCCAACCGGATTGTGGTGCCCAAGGAACAGATGATGATGGCGCACGATCCTCTCAATGACAAGGTGGAGGAGATCCGGCAGGCCATGTCCACGCTGAAAGGCGTGCCTGTAGAGCTTTCCGCTTACCAAAACCGGATGGTGGGGGTTGTCAGCCGGGACCGGGAGCGGGCTTTGGCGCTGGGCAACCTGATCAGTACGCAGGTTGCCGGACTACATCCCTACACCGATGTGCGCCTGTGCTATGTCTATCCCATGCGGGAAGCCGACAACTGGCATTACACCCGCTGGCTGCCCCATGTCTGGACACCTGACGGCAAGCTGCGCCTGATTGCCAATGACAAAAATACCGTGGGCGACGTAATGTACTATCTCTCCACCGTCATCCGGGAGCGTCTGGAACGGGAGTCCGGTGAGGAAGACGGCACCAAGGTGCTGCCGCATTATGTGGTGATGGTGGCCGACTGGTCGCTGGTGGAGGATGAACCTATTGCCAAATACCTGATGAACCCTCAGCCGGAACTGGGCCTGTCGGTTATCTATCTGGTGGACGCCATCGACAAGCTGCCCAGCGGCTGCACCGCCATTGTGCAGGACGATCCGGAAAACCGCGGCTTTTACTCCACAACCGGTTTGTTTCCCCAGCGGGAAAACATTGTCTATGACAGCATGCCCCTGGAACTGACCGAAGAGTTTGCCCGCCGTCTTTCAGGCTATCAGGTGCGGGAGCTTAACGTGTCCACCGCCATTCCCGATGTGTTGTCTTTTCTGGATATGTATAAAACGGCCGGGGTGGAGGAACTGGACATGCTGCACAAGTGGCTGGAGAACCGCACCTATGAGAGCATGCGCTCAATGATCGGCTACAAATCCGGCAATCAGCCGCTTTATCTGGATATTCATGAGAAATACCACGGCCCGCACGGGCTGGTGGCCGGCACCACCGGCTCCGGTAAATCCGAGACGCTGCAAAGCTATATACTTTCCCTGGTGGTCAACTACCATCCGCATGAGGTGGCGTTCATTCTGATTGACTACAAGGGCGGCGGCATGGCCCAGAGCTTTTTGGGGCTGCCCCATCTTTCCGGTGTCATTACCAATCTCGGCGGCAACGCCACCAACCGCGCGCTGCTTTCCATCAATGCGGAGATCAAGTCCCGCCAGCGCATTTTCAACGAATACAAAGTCAAGCATATTGACGCCTACATCGAGCTGTACCGCTCCGGCGCAGCAGCCGAGCCCATGCCGCATCTGTTAATTATTGCAGACGAGTTCGCCGAGCTCAAAAAGGAACAGCCGGAATTTGTGCGGGCGCTGGTTTCCGCTGCCCGTGTCGGCCGTTCCCTGGGTGTCAACCTGATTCTTGCCACCCAGAAGCCCAGCGGTGTGGTGGATGACGAGATCTGGTCCAATACCCGCTTTCGCCTGTGCCTGCGCGTGGCTGACAAGCAGGACTCCAACGAGATGCTCAAACGTCCTGACGCCGCCTTTATCACCGGCACCGGCCGCGGCTATTTCCAGGTAGGCAACGACGAAATCTTCGAGGAATTCCAGTCCGGCTGGTCGGGTGCGGCCTATGAGCCGCAGGTGCCATTCGCCGACGACAAAAACGCCAAAGTGGAACTGATTAACCTTATCGGTAAAAGCGGCGTACCCAAGCAGAAAAAACAAAAAAAATCCGATAACATTCAAAAGGTTACCCAACTGGACGCCGTGGTGAAGCATGCGGCCCAAATTGCGGCGGAAAATGGTATTCCCGCTATCAAGCAAATCTGGATGCCGCCGCTGCCGAAAACCGTATATCTGGAGGAACTGGACGCGATTGCCCGGCCGGAAGGCTTTTCCGTGCTGCTGCCAATCGGCCTTGTTGATAACCCTGAGGGCCAGAACCAGTACCCGTGCGCGGTGGATTTCATGACCGACGGCCATCTTTTAATTTGCGGCGCAGGCGGTTCCGGCAAGACGACGCTGCTGCAAACACTTATGTACAGTGCCATAACCCGTTATTCCCCCCGGGAAATCAATATATATGTGGCAGACTTCTCCAGCCGCACCATGGCGGTGTTCGGCAGCCTGCCGCATGTGGGCGGCGTGATGTTTGAGGGAGATGACGAAAAAATTGCCGAAACCTTTGAACTGCTGCAAAAGACGCTGTCCCGGCGCAAAAGCGAATTCTCCGGACAGGGGATCGGCTCCTTCCGCGAATATGTGGCGCAGCATGATGACTGCCCGGCCATTCTGCTGCTGATCGACAACTATGTGGCATTTACTGAAAGCTATGAACAATACGAAGACACTCTGGCCCAGCTTTCCCGGGAGGCGGCCAGCTACGGCATCTATCTGGTGCTGACCATGAACAACGCCGGCGAACTCAGAAGCCGTATCAGGCAAAACTTCGTCGCCGGCATCGCACTGCAAATGCCTGACCGGTTTGAGTACGAGGCTGTCATCGGCGACCGCACCGAGATTCTGCCGGAGGGACGTACCCCCGGCCGCGGCCTGATCAAGGCGCCGTTGCCGGTGGAATTCCAGGTGGCGCTCTGCGTGCGCGAGGATGAGGGACTCTCCCAGGCGCAGACTTTGCGCCGGAAATTTGCGGCCATGAAACCCGCCACCGGCGAGGGGGTCAAAAAAATCGGCGACCGGCCTGACAGTCTCAGCCTGGCCGCGCTGTTAAACCGGGCCGACGTTAAGGCGCTGCCCGGTAACCGGCTGGCAATCGGCCTCGGCACCGAAGACAGCAGCCTTGTCACCGTGAATCTGGATGAGGAATTCTGCTATACGGTGGGCGGCTCCGGCGCTTCCGGCAAAACCAATCTGCTGGCCGCTGTCGCAAAACAGGCCGGGGATAAAGGCGCGCGTCTCTTTCTGTTCGACGACGGGGACAGCGGGCTCGGCAGCCTGGCCGGTTTTGAACAGATTGTCTGCAGCGACGCGGAACTGTTCGCGCTGATGGAGTCGGTGATTGTGCCTGCCTTCAGCGAACGCAACGGCATTGTTGCCGATACCAGGGACGCGGGCGGCGATATCGCCGCGGCCTTAGCGGACCATGAGCGCATAGTGTTCATTATCGATAACATGACGGCGTTCATCACCGCGGTGTACAGTCCCGATATGGAAATGAGCGGTTTTTTTGAAATTGCGCTGGAAAAAGGCTTTGGGCACAAGATCCAATTCTTTGCGGCCGTTACGCCTGACGATTACGCCGACATGGCGCGTTATACCGCCATGCGTACCTATGCGGGCTATCGCCGGGGCGTGCATCTCGGCGGCCTGTTTGATCAGCAAAGCATCCTGCAATTTTCTTTGTCCGCCGCCGACAATGTGCGTCAGCTTCCCGCGGGAAGCGGATATGCCGCCGGCCCGGCCGGAACGGCTGTCAGAATTATCACGCCGCTGGTAAAGGAGGTAGGCTCTGAGTGAGTAAAATTTATCTGGAAGTGCAGGTTCCCGGCAATGCCAAAACCTATGAGTTCACCGCCGATAACGGCATGTCGGTGGGCAAGGTGAAAAAGCAGTTTATCGCCCAGATTTCCGCTGTGGAAAACCGGGACATTTTCGCTGACGCGGCCGAGGTGCTCTTTTGTTCCAGCCGGTTGGAGGGACTTTTGCAGGACCATGAGATCTTAAGCGAGGTCGGCGTGAGCAGCGGCGATACCGTCATTTTGTTATAAAGGAGGCAGGTGCTGTGGCCAATATGAGCAATATTGACTCAGAGCAAATCGGCAGCGCCGTACAGCAGCTTGATGAAATTGTGGCGGCCATTGCCAATCAGACGGCCAAAGTGCGGGAGGCTGTCGCCGCCCTGGATAAAGGCTGGGTTTCCGGTGTTAAGGCCGAATTTATGAGCCGCTACCGGCGGGATGAGGAGGCCATGCAGGAAATGCTGGAGCAGTTCCGGGAGATCAGCCTGCAGCTCAGGGAGACGGCTGCCGATTTTGACAAAACGGAAAGCGAAATACTCAGCGAGGTTTCCTCATTGAGATAAAGGGGGCAGACCAATGGCAACGGGAAATGAAAGCAAAATTGATACCAAGCTCTTTGCCGCCACTGCCGATACTGTAGACAGTGCGGCCAAAGAACTCGGCCGTCTCTGCCAGGACTGGAACAGGTCCATGAACAGCCTGCGGGGAAGCTGGCAGGGCGATGTCTCCGACAATATCAAAAACACGGTGGAGCAGGTGCAAAAAAGCGCCGCCGATTTGTTAGGGGCTTTGTCGGGCTATTCGGCAACCCTCCGGGAAATTGCCGGTATCTACGACCAGACAGAAAAAAATATTCAGGAAACCGGAAAATCATTAACCTTTGACAAACCGTTTCGGTGAGGTGAGCGAAATTGGCCATTCAATTTGATTACAATCAAACCCTGAATCAGGCAAAACTGCTGGAAGAGCTGGCGTCCGACCTGCAAAACCAAGGCGTCAGGAAGCTGGACGCGGTATATGAGAATGTGGACGCGGCGTGGTCGGGACAGGCAGCCAAGGTATACCTTGCCTATATCCGGGGTGTTCAGGAGGATTTGGGTAAAAAGGCGAAATATCTGCGTGATACGGCGGATTTCCTGCGTACAGCCGCTAAAAAGATACAGGCGGCAGACGCAGCCGCCAGGCAGTCTGCGCAACGAGTGTAAGCAAGGAGTGTGAAACCACATGGCGCAAAGCATGGTTGATATCCAAAAAATGAGAAGTGTGGCAGCCGAGCTTGACAAAAATTATGCCACCATCAACAATCAACTCAAAAAACTGGACGAAAGCATAGCCAATCTGGGGCAAGTATGGAAAGGCGAAGGGGCAAAAGCTTATCAGAATGCGTATCTCCAGAACACGCAGAATTTTTTGCAGCTGGCGGAAGCCATCATGAGCTGCTCCGCTTCGCTCACCACCATTGCCAATACCTACGGCAAGGCCGATATGGCGGCCGCCGAAGCCATTAAAGCCAAAATGGGAGGGCGGAAATAATGACTAACGATATCCAGGCCGATCCGGCAAAGCTGCGTCAAATCGCCGATGATATCGGCAAGGTTCACACCGCCCTGAGAAATACTCTCCATGCTTCCAACAGCCAGGTGGGTACATTAAAGGGGGTTTGGACCGGGGAAGCAGCCATCAGCTTTAATGCCGGTTTCCAGAGAATCCTGGACAAATGCGCCGAAAGCCTGGCTACGGTGGAGCGGTTGGTTCACGCGCTGTACGATTCCGCCGATGCCTATGAGCGCAATGAAAAAGCGGTGCAGCAGGAAGCCTCTAAGCTGCCGAAGCTGCCGAACAACACTATGCGATAAAGCCCGGGGAAAAGGAGCGGTCTTATGGCGAAGTATAAGGTGTCATATAAGGTTTTAAGCAAAGAGGCTGAGGAACTGAAGGCTGTCGCCAAGCTGCTGGACGGCTATGCGCAGCAGGTTAGCCAGATTCAGGGCAGGCTGGGGCAGACGGAGACGCTGGCCGCCGTGCGGAGCAATCTGCAAAAACTTAGTGCACAGCTCGGGGAGTCACGGGCGGTATTGAGCACGGCAGGGCAGATTCTCGCCAAAAGCGTGGGAAGCTACACAGCGGCTGAAACCCGCCAGGTGAAGAAAGTAGACAATCTGAAGGCGCATAACCGGGATTTTTATAAAAACCCGGTGGTTGTAGCCTCTGTCGGCGGCGCGGCTGCCGTACCGCCGACGGCCGGAGTGACGATTAATGCCACCACCGTCAACTATACCGCCGCGCCGGAACCGGCTGCTGCGCCGGCGGTTAATTCCGCTGCTGCCGGACCAGGCACCGGCAGCGCGGACATGGCCGGCGCCGGCGGTTTGGGCGCTATGGCCGGCGCGGGTGCTGCCATGGGTGCGCTGCGGTTGAAAAAGCAGCGTGAGGAGGAAGCGGCCGAAAAGACCGGGGTGCCTGCTGCCGATACGCCGGAAGCTCAGCTGGAAAAGGCGCTGGAACGGATGCGGCTGCTGGAGAAACAGGGCAGCCGCGGCACCTGATGTGTATACGAAACCGGGAGTGTCCTTGCGCGGCGGCAGTCCTGATTTGACGGAGAAGCTGAAATTCCTGCGGAGGAGGAGGAGGAGGAGTCTGAACATGAGAAATTTATTGTGCAGCCTGTTGGTCTCGGCAGTGGTGCTGCTATTGACGGCAACGGCTTGCGGCGCCGCGGGTGCGCGGCAGCAGAATGCGGGCAGCGGCGTCATCAATAATGAAAACACTGTCATCGGCGTCATGACGCAAGAGTATATCGGGGATAATATTGCCGAAATTTTGGCGATACATTATGATGGCGGCCAACCGGCGCTTGCCGGGTTCGGCTGCAAAAATCCGGAAGCAGAGTCGCTCAATCTTACAGTCAGGAGCGGCATTCAGCAGCTCTATTATGATTTCATGGCAAACAGCCGGGACGGAGAATGGATCGAGATCAGATCCTATCCCTTCACCAGTGAGCGTTATCTGCAAATCGTGACGACAGCGGCTGTCTATCCCGCATACGGGACTGACGGCGATATGTGGAGCTATAATTTTGACAAGCAGGATAACCGGTTTATGAACCTGAAGGAGGTATTGAGTGAACTAAACCTGAATGAGCGCAGGCTGACGCGTCAGGTGAAGACGTTGTATGTGCCGGAGGTTCCCTCCCTGTCGGTGGGAGAGGTTAAGGCGACAGGCTTTTTGATTATCCAGGGGCCGTCAGGGCCCATAACGCAGCTGCTATTGACAGTAGTGCTGGAGAATTCTGCAGGAGAACCGTGGAAACGCTTTTTTGCTTATACTCCAGCCCTGAATGAGCTGATTTCCTTGAACAGCCAATGCCTGTTCGACCCCTATGACATGGATCAGATGAGCCCGCCGCTTGCTTATCAGCAGGCGCCGGCGCATTAGCAGGCAAACGCTGAGTAGCAGTCTGGAAATAAAACGCCCGGGTTTTCCGCAGGCAAGCGGAGAATTCGCGCGTTTTTATTTTTTCAGACGAAAAAGGATACTTTTCGGGGCTATTGCAGCCACCTCACTCCGATGTATAGTGGTATAAAAAGCGGGAAAGGAGGGAGCTTTTTGACCGGGAAAAGTTTTCACAGACATACGGGCGGTCGTTTCTTATACGGCAACGCCATCCTCCGGGAGATTTGGCCGGATGAAGCCGGGGGGACGCTGCTGCTTAAACTCCTGTTCGCCGAACGGGAACTGCAGACCATCGTCTATCGCGGCGTATATGCCGGTCAATTCGGTTCTGCCCAGCTTGGCGCGCGGATTCTCCTGGCGGAGGAGGATTCCCTGTATATTCTGAACGAGCCCTGCCACAGTCAAGCCGCCGCGCAGCTTTTTTCCTCCCGGAACCCTGTGACGCCGGAATTTCTTTTTTTACTGCAGCGGCTGGGCAGCAGGCTGTACCGGCATCACCTGGACAATCAGCCGGAATGCATGGTCATTGCCCGCGATATGCGGATCCATTCCCGGACAGAGGATTGAACAGGGACAGAAGCAAAGCCTTTGGTGTGAAGGAGTGAATCACTTGCCCATTGCAGACATGTATGACACAGGCGTACTGTATTTTACCGAAAAACTGCAAGCCCGGCTGAACTCCATACCCGACTATGCGCTGACAGTCCTGGAAGCGCCTATGGGTTACGGGAAAACGACGGCAGTGCGCTTTGTTTTGCAAAATACAAATGCCAGCATTCTTTGGCACACAGTCTATGCCGACGGCGTGGCTTATTTTTGGAACAGCTTTTGCAAGGCGTTGGCGCCTCTCGGGCCGGAACTGGCCGACAGCCTGCAAAAACTGGGTTTACCGACAGATGCCGTGCTGGTGCAAAAAGCGGTGGAGCTCATTGGCGGCGTCAGACTCACCCAAGCGACAGTGCTGGTTATTGACGACTATCATTTTGTCGCCTCTGACAGCCTGGATAATTTCTTTTGGTTTTTGCTGGCCAACCTGCCGCCAAAGCTTCATATCGTTATTACGAGCCGCACCGTATTTTTGCCCAAGGTGATAGCCGGCCTGCAGCTAAAGGGTGCCGTAAACTATATTGGTACAGAATGCTTTCTGCTGCAGTCCGGCGATATTGCCAAATATTATGCACTATGCGGTATCGTAATTACCAAGGAACAGCAGGCGAGCCTGTTTGCGTACAGTGAGGGCTGGATCACGCCGCTGTATCTGTCTATGCGCCAATATGTCGAGCACGGCAGATTTTTCATCTCAGACAATGTTGCGGCACTGGTGCACAGCATGGTATACCAGCCGCTGGACGCCGGTCTGAAGAAGTTTTTACACTGTATTTGCCTGTTCGACTCCTTCACTATGGAGCAGGCGCAGTATATGTACCCGGAAGAAAATGCCGCCGGTCCGGTTGAGGAGCTTTTCCGCAAAAACGCTTTTATTGCCAGGGATGCGGCGACAGGACGCTATTGCTTTCATAATTTGTTTCTTTCCCATGTTCGGTCGACGTTTGCCCGGCAAAGCCAGGAATGCAGAAACGCGCTATGGGAGCGGGCGGGACACTGGCATCTCAAACAGCAGGAATGCGCCCAGGCTATGACCTGCTTTGAAAACGCCGGCAATTTCCGTTTAATTCTCATGGCCCTCAGCACGGTTAAAGGGGCAGCCGTTACCGGAGAACACAGGCAAAAAATAATCAGATATTTTGACGACTGCCCGCAGGAGCTGAAAATCCAAAATCTTGCCGCCATGCTGGTTTTTATCCGTTTTATGATTTCTTATAACGAAAGCGTCAGGCTGAAGGCAGCCTGCGCCGTATTTGAAGGACAAATTGATGCTTTTGGCGGGACCCGGGAACAAAAAAACGCCCTGTGGATGGAATATGAGCGTCTCTTAAGCCTGACAAAATACAATAACATCCGGGAAATGTCCAAACATCACCGCAACGCTCTGTATTATATGGATAAACCGGTAACCGGTGAAGAAAACAAAGGCAACTGGACCTTCGGCTCACCGTCGGTGCTGCTGATGTTTTACCGTGAAAGCGGCCGGCTGGCGGCCCAGGTGAACGACCTGAAAGAATGCCTGCCTTATTATTGCCGGCTGGCCGACGGACATGGCAGCGGTGCGGAGTTCGTTATGGAAGCGGAAGCCGCTTTATACGTCGGCGCCATAGAAAAGGCGGAGGCGGTTATTCATAAAGGTCAGCATTACGCACGGGGGCAAGGTCAGTGGAGCATAATGCTGGCAGCCGCCTTTGTTCAAATGCGGCTGGCCCTGCTGCACGGCAGCTACCCGGAAGCGGTTTCCCTGCAAAGGCAGACGCGGGATTTGATCGAGACTAACAAACAATATCTTTTATTACACACACTTGATATGTGCGAATCCTATATGTATTTGCTGCTTAACCTGCCTGGCAGGACCGCCGGGTGGATTGCCGGCGGTAATTATACCGGTACCCGGCTGATGTTTCCGGCTTTGCCTGCACTCTATATCGTGCAGGGACGCTACTTGCTGGCAAACGGCGAGTACCGGAAACTGCAGGGAATGGCTGAGGTGTTTTTAACGGCCGCCGCCGTATATCCGAACCTGCTCAGCGAGATTTACACCCGGATCTATCTGGCCGCCGCGCACCATAAGCTGACTGCAAAAGAGGAGGCGATCGCCAGCCTTAAAGCCGCATTGGCCATTGCCCTTCCCGACAGGGTATATTTGCCTTTTGCCGAGAATGGCAGCTATATCATGGACCTTTTAAAACAACTTGCCGCTGAAGAACAGTATGCCGGCCATGTGAAGCAGATATTCTCTTTGCGTAAAAAGCACGAACAGGGTATCAAAAAAATTCTGCGGACGCATTTTGCCGCCCATAAGCCGGATTTGACAGCCAGGGAAAATGAGGTTGCCGTTCTGGCTGCCGCCGGTTTATCCAACCGGGAAATTGCCGGCAATCTGGTGATTTCCGAAAATACCGTCAAGGCAAGACTGAAAATGGTTTTTGAAAAGCTTGCCATTAAGTCGCGGGTGCAGCTGCAGGAGCGCTTAAAAGACAGTAAAGCAAAGAAATAAAATTTTTATCGGGCAAAATTACCCGGCGGGTACTGTTGGTGTAAAAAAATGCTTTGTATAATTTTAACATCAAACAGCGGCTGTTTATTGCTGCAAAATGAGGGGGTGAAGGGAATGACAGCTTATGCGGCGGCCCTTTTACTGGGAGTGGGCGTTGCGGCAAGCCTGTTTTTTCTCCGGGACGGGAGCCGATGGCTGGCGCCCTGGCTGAACCGGCTGCTGGGAGGCTGCGGCCTGCTGCTTGCCCTGCTGATGAGCCTGTATCTGGCGGCGACCTTGCTGCTGACAGGCGGAATATAACACAATAAGTCAATAAAGAGAAAAGAGGACACAAGATGAAAAAAAGTATGATATGCCTGCTGGCCGCAGGCCTGTTATTCATGCTGGCGCTGACCGGCTGCGGCGGCAAGAAAGTGGAGGTTAAGCTGCTGCCGGAAAAAGCCCATTTGGGTTTTGCCAGCGATATTGTGGTGGAGCCTGACAAACCACCCTATAATCTGGGCGGCTGGCAGGGCGGCCATCCCATGTGGAAAGTGGAAGTTCCGGAGACAGGCATGTACAAAGTCAGTATAGAATACTCCCGTCCGGGCCAGGCCGGTAAGGCCAAAGGCACCGTCCTGCTGGAGCATAATCAGCATGACTCCTATGAACTGAACTTTACGGTGCGCCCCACCGGCAAAGATAACGGGGACTGGTCGGTTTATCAAACCCACGAAATCGGCGGTGCTTCTCTGGAGGCCGGAACCTGGCAGCTGTCCATCGAGCCCGATGAGAGTAATGCTCATTCCGGTACAGTGTATTTCATCAACCTGCGCAGCGTTACACTGCAGCTGGAAAAAGAGTAGCCCGATATATCGTACCAGCAGGCTTGCCGCCTTTCCCGCATTCTGCAGCGGCAGAAAACCTTGCCGGGGCAAGCTTTGACCGGACAAAAAGAAACCGAGGTGTGAATACATGGAAATTATCCTTGCTGCGGGAGCAGCCGTCCTTTTTGCCGTTTACTGGTCCATTAACACATCCAATAATTTCAGGCGGATACTGGTCAAAATCGAAGAAGCCGATTCCGGTATCGAGGTTGCGCTGACTCAGCGTTATGACACGCTGACCAAGCTGCTGGCAGTCTGCAAAAACTATGCAAAATATGAGACCGAAGCCCTGACTGCCGTGGTCCGGCTGCGGCAAAGCATGTCTGTCACCGAAAAAGCCGCAGCCAGTCAGCAGATGGACGAGATTTTCCGCCGGGTCAATATCCTTGCCGAAGCTTATCCTGAACTCAAAGCCAGTGAAAACTATATAAATCTTCAGGACGCTATCGCCGCCGTCGAAGACCATCTGCAGGCAGCCCGCCGGGTCTACAACATGAACGTGTCGGCTTACAACCAGGCCATTGCCGTGTTTCCCGCCAGTATTATCGCCGGGCTGCAGCACCGGACACCTCAGGCGTTTTTTGAAGCCGAGGCTGGCAAAAAAGATGATGTGGCGATGAATTTTGACTGATGCTTCTTTGGCAGGGCGGACATACCCAAATAAACAATTAAATGATGAGGTGAAAGGTAATGAAAAAAAGCGTGCTTAGTATACTCTTCGGTGCATTTATTCTGTTAGCGGCGGTTATGGTTCCGCAGCCGGCGGAAGCCGTCAATATCAACCTTAGAAATCCTTACTCGGATACCTTATGGACGGCTATTGTATATTTTGAGGATTCGTCCAACAAATGGGTAACAAGAGGCTGGTACAGAGTTGATCCCAACAGTACAAGAAACTTGAACTTTTCCGGTTCGACCAAGAAAAATTCCGTCTATATCCATGCTTACACCCGGGAAGCGTCCTGGGGCGGCAGCGGCCTTGACCCCATAAAGCGGACAGTGATTAAAGAATCCTTCAAATATTATGATGGGGAAAAATGCCCGCCGGGCAGTAACCGCCGGCAGGTGTCCCTTGACCGGTGGTATGTGGAAACCGACGGTGTCGTTTACTGGAGACCCTGATTGCCGGTAAAGCTTCCCGGAAACTTTACGTCCTTTCGCTTCTTTTAGCCGGGAATGATGCGTCAACCGTTTTGCAGGGACGAATAAGGAGCGTGCATATCAGTGAAAAGCAAAAAACTATGTGGAATAATACTTATTGGGCTGCTGCTTGTTTTGCAAGCCGCAGCGGTATTCGCTGAGCCATCTGTCAGCAAATGGTCGTATTCCAACGAGCAGCAAGGCAGCGGATTTTCTATGACCCTCTGGCGTGAGGGCAGCAAGGTGTGGGGTCAGCATATGGGATGGGCGAGAAATGGGAACCGTATTGACGATTCCTGGGACGATATTTCGATTGAGGGTGCCAGCGAAGATAACCCGAACGAGTACATTGTGCGCTGGCAAAGCGGATACAGCAATGCCGAAGGGTGGGCAAACCTGATTTTTAGCGATGACGGCACTCTGCTGTGGCAGGTTTTCAGAGTGCAGGCGGACGGCGAACGGTACATACCGGACAAGGCGATATTGCAGCCGGTAACCGATTAATAGCGGTCTATAACATGAACGTGCCGGCGTACAACCGGGCTATGCCGTATTTCCCGCCAGATAGAGAGCAAGGAGGTTAATTGATAATGCATGACACGAATCTGCAATCCTTCCCCCGGCCCCTGGCCGGTTTGACTGTGCCCGGACTGGTTGGTGCGGCCGGTGCGGGGATACTGGGAAATATGGTGGCAGCTACGCTGCATACACGGGCGCGGCCGGGAGATCTGACCCTTTTGTCCATGGACTTGCTGGAAACCGTACTGCCGGGTGAACAATTGGATGTCACCGGCTACCGGCTGGAAGATACCTCGCTGACAGCGGCGGCCGTGATCACTGCGATTCTGTTTTTGCCCCTGGTCCTGTTGTATTTCCGTTTTGCTTTGCGGCCTGCCTGGGAAGAAAAAGCCGCTCTTGCCGCTAAAATCGCGGCCGGCGGCACCCTGGCCTTTATTGCCAGCTTGCTGGCGGCAGCCGGTGACTTTCAGGAGCAGGACGCCTGGTTGATGAGTGTTATTCCCCACACAGTGGCTGCTGTAACCTGTGCAGCGTCGGCCGCGATGAGCCTGCTGTTGCTGCGGCAGCCAACTATCCGGGCAATGACACCGTCATGGCTGCTGTTTCTGTCGGCAGCCGCAGCCGGCTTAGTGGCGCTGGCTTACCTGGGAGTGGCTGTTACCTCCCTGGATTCGGAGAGCGAGAACATTTTCTTTACATTGCCTCTTATGATTGGCCTTTACGCCGTCGTGTCCCTGTCGGCGCTTGTCTATCGGGATGAGCGTGTCTAACCTGCCATGCAATGGAAATGCCTCAATAATACGGATAAAGCTATAACTGCAACCGACTGAGGAGGGGTGGGGATGAAAAAAATATTGCAAAGTCTGCTGCTGGTGCTGTTGCTGACGGCACCGGCTGTGGCTGGCGCCGAAGGCGCGTCCCGTCCGACTGCGGCGGAAGCTATTTCTCCCTTGTCCTGCCGGCAGGGTACGGCCGGCAGCTGCGAAACCGAATGCCGTGAGGGTTTGCGGCTGGGCTTTGATACCCGGGGACTGGAAGTAATTACTCCCGGCCATGAGTATATGTTGGACGGAATGGTGTATTTTTCCCTGGAAAAAATGGCGCCTGTCAGCAATAACCGGGATAACGTATTACACAGGATAAAAAGCCGGGAAGGCCATGACCTTCGTCTGTTCACCTTAACCCCGTCCGAAGAGCACTCCTTGCTCCTGTCATATCCTGCGTGGCTTGTAGTGTATGACAAAGGCGAAAATGAGGACTCCAGGCATTGTGTGGACATATATGTCCATACAGACACGGCAGATTTCCGGCTTCATACAAGCGTATCGGTCGATTTTGCGACAGCCTATCACGATGAAATTGGCAGCAGGCTGGCAACCGTCGCTGTAAAAGAGCAGCCGCTCACACAGAGTACAGGGGCGTGAAGCGTGGGGACGTTCTTTTTGCTTCGGAGTTGCTACTCTTAATTATTCAATGACATAAAAACCATAGTAAGGCAGACGAAAAATTGTCTGCCTTACTATGGTTTTTATGTCATTGCTGATTATAGGCAATCCCGGCAGCAGCGGAACAGCTAGCGGCAATACCCTGAACGAAGTAAGGCATGCTGCTTGACCATCCA